>DAOWAN010000138.1 GCA_030634545.1 Candidatus Nanohalarchaeota archaeon | reverse complement strand
TATCCGCCATGCAATATCCTTTGCAACAAGCGCAAGCGCAGACACATCCGCTGCCTCCGACTGCCCGCTAAAAATCATAGACCCAAATGTACCTAAAAGCACAAACGATATGATGACACCAAAAGCTACAAGAACTGTTTCAGAAATGACAATAGCTCCTTTGCGCATCACAATAACAACCTATCCACCACATCCCATAATAGAATATCCTACTATAAATCTACTATGTAATATACTATAACAATATTATTAGCATAACCAGTATATAAATCCCAATCATGAAAAAAAGACTCTTTGTTAAAACAACAAGAGTAACTGGAATGCATCATTGAGCAACGCAGACAAATATTGACAGCATTGAGATAAACCTTAACCAATGTTCAAACACAACCAACAAAACAGAGCAAATTATATTAAACTATCACACTAACTTACAGAGGACATACATTTGAACAAACTATTGACATAAGACAAACTGTTTAAACAAAAAACAAAATTGCTTGAAAGAATCCAAAACAAACAACAAACCCACATGATTAAGCAAAACAAACCAGTGACATAAACCGTAGGTTTATGGTCGCTCTAATCGCCAACCATTTATAAGGTTGTCGCCAGCCATTTACAAGGCGATTACCAGCCTTTCCGAAGGCTGTGAGGTGAACAAAATGACATACACAATAACAGACATGAACCTGGCAGAACAGGGCAAAAACCAAATAGAATGGGCAGAATCCCAGATGATCGGACTCCTGAAGATAAGAGACCGCTTCAAAAAAGAACAGCCGCTAAAAGGCATAAGAATCGGCATGGCGCTCCACGTAACAAAAGAAACAGCCGCGCTCGTAAGAACACTTATCGCAGGCGGCGCACAAGTCGCAATAACAGGCTGTAATCCCCTATCAACACAAGACGACGTCGCAGCAGCACTCGCACAGGAAGGCGTAGAAGTGCACGCAAAAAGAGGCGTAGGCACAGAAGAATACTACGAATTCATACACAAGATAATCAATACAAAACCCCACATCACAATAGACGACGGATGCGACCTCGTAAGCGAAATCCACCTGAAATTCCCAGACCTCATCCCATCCATCATCGGCGGCGCAGAAGAAACCACAACAGGTATAATCCGCCTGCATGCAATGGTAAAAGACAACGCACTCAAATACCCGATGGTTGCAGTTAACGACTCAAAAACAAAACACCTCATGGACAACTTCATAGGCACAGGTCAGTCATCAATAGACGGCATCCTAAGAGCATCAAGCATACTCATAGCAGGAAAGACATTCGTAGTTTCTGGCTACGGTCCATGCGGCAAAGGCGCAGCAGCTCGTGCAGAAGGACTACTCGCAAACGTCATAGTCACAGAAGTAGACGCATTCCGCGCACTACAGGCACACTACGACGGCTTCAGAGTCATGCCGATGGAAGATGCAGCAAAACTAGGCGACGTCTTTTTAACAGTCACAGGCGACAAGCACATCATCCGCCCTGAACACATGAAAACAATGAAAGACGGCGCAATACTAGCCAACTCCGGTCACTTCGACCTTGAGATAGATATCAAAGGTCTTGAAAAAATCTCAAAAAAACGAAACATAAGACCAAACATGGACGAATACACACTGGAAAACGGCAAAAAAATATTCCTCCTGGGCGAAGGAAGACTAGTAAATCTAGCATGCGCAGAAGGTCACCCATCAGAAGTGATGTCAATGTCATTCATGAATCAGGCGCTTGCATGCGAATACCTGGTAAAGAACAAAGACAACCTAAAACCACAGGTCTACAAACTCCCGGACGATGTAGACAACACAGTAGCAGAACTCCAGCTAAACGCAATGAACATAAAAAAAGACACCTTGACAGAAGAGCAGACAAAATACCTATCAAGCTGGCAGGAAGGAACTTAGACACCATCACAATATCACTCAACTCACTCAGAAGACATAGTACGCAAAAACATCATATGTTTTCTGAGTCTTTTATCTTTGAATAAACATAGATTCAGAAAACAGAATAAAAATACCCACACCATCAAATGCAGAAACACATATATATTACAGCGAAGAAAAGTAACTCATGAACTTAAAAGAATTTGTAATAAATACAATAATTATATTTCTCCTGACATCCGTACTATACCCAAGACCCATATGCTATCAAAATGAATCATGCCACTTCGAGCTATCAGAAACATTTTCTGAAACCGCGAAAGCCACAGGAGAATTCCTTATGGACTTCATGGGCTTCGACACCACCATGCAAGAAAGATACGACAGTCCAAAAAAAACACTCGCCACCGAACCACTCATAGCTTTTGCAGGGTTTATAATTCTGCTTCTCGGACTGCTAAAACTGACAATCCTGAAAACCGAATACCAAACCACCAAAGAGACAATCATATACCTGATATTCACAGCCTTAGGAACAGCGCCATTCATATACCTGGGAATATACAAATGGAGCACTTTTCCTAGTCTATTCTTCTTAAGCGTCTCAGACTTCTTATTCATCTGCATGATATCAATAACAACCACACTAGTATATTTATCACTAAAGAATAACTGGACACTATACTCATATTTATCAAAAGTAAGCGACAAAAATACAGAACAATTCTACACTACTTTAACTGCATGGATAATCACCATGATAATATATACAGGCATCTACTATAGTTATAGCCTACTGAACCCTATATGCGGTACAGAATGCGTAATACAATATCACGCCTCAAGTGCTCCCTGAATCTCTCTCCACAAAAGAGGATTCTTCTCCTCAATCAACGAAAGCAACCCAAAATACTCCCTCGCAACATGCTTGGAGACATGCAGATGCGCACCCAGTTTTCCACAAAGCGCATCCTCACTCGCCCGCTTGAACCGGGACTGCGCCATCATCGAAATCTTCAACGGAAAATGATAATCAATAACTCCGGGATACTTCTCATCCTTAGACACAGCAACCCCAATACTCAAAAGCTGGAAAACATAATAAAGATACCCCCAATACTGGCGCGTCGTAATCCTGCCCCGAAACACATCCGCACGCGACACATAATCCATAGCCCGCATAACATCCAAAGAGCATTTATACTCACGGGGAACATTCTCACGCACCCACTGCAAAACATCATCCACCTCAGCATTGATATTCGAAAAAGCATCACCTGCAATATCTGCTGAACTAGTCTTAAATATTATAGTAAGCGCCTGTTTGATTTCCTGCCCGGTATCGCGAAAAGCAATATCACGCACATCATCATACCTCAACTCTTTTCGACCCACAGAATGCGCCTCAAAATCATTAATAGCAGACCTCAAATCACCATTGGCATTACGCGCAATCACACTCAACGCCCTCTCCTCAACCGAAACCCCTTCATTGCGCGCAATCATCTCAAGCACATTGACAACATCAACCCGCCCAAGCTCCGAAACATTCACAACAGCACACACCTTCTTCAACGTTCGCAGCCGCATCTTCTGTCCACTAGTCTTAAACACATTCGCAGTAAGAATAACAGGATAATTACTCCCGGAAATAATTTTCACAATCTCCTGCGGCGCCCCACGATCCCTCTGCCCGGAAATCCCGTCAACCTCATCAAACAGCACAAGTTTGCCCTTCTGAAACAGTGTCTGCTGCGAAAGACCAGTCCCGAAAAACTCACAAAGACTCTTCTTTGTTCGGACATCACTGGCATTAGTCTCAATAACATGAAGCCCAAGCTCACCAGCAACAGCCTGCACCATACTGGTCTTCCCGCACCCCGCAGGACCCAGAAGCAAAAGCCCCTTCTTGGGCTGGTTTTTCTTCCAGGAGCGAACCCAATCAAACACCTTGCCCTTCTCATTGCCGACAACAGCACCCATACCTTTCGGTCGATACTTCTCAGTCCATTCAATACCTGACATAAACATAACTGGACATTCGAAATTTAAGTGTTTAATGAAAAAATAAAACATCTGCACAAAAGAAGACGCGCCAACTTTCCAAAAATCGCGCATAATGAGACACTAAACAACCAAACCTAATCAGAGCAAAACAGCAAGATTCTTAATATCATGATTAGCCACATGCGTATAAATTTGCGTTGTCTTCAGGTCTTTGTGCCCAAGCAGGGCTTGAATATATCTAATGTCTGCTCCACCCTCAAGCAGATGCGTAGCAAAACTATGCCTCAAAGTATGAGGTGTCACATTTTTCCTGATTCCAACTTTTTTAGCTGCTTTCTTGACAATTTTCTGTATCGTAGTTTTATTATACATCCTGCCTCTTTCTGACACAAACACAAGCTCCCCTGTCTCCCCATAAAATTTAAGCAAATCTCTCAATTTCGGATGCAAAAACACAACTCTCTCCTTCTCACCCTTGGCAACCTTGACATGAATGATTTCTCTTTCAAAATCCACATCAACCCATTTAACATTCCTGACCTCATCAAGTCTCAATCCAGCATAATAAAGAAACATCAAAACAAGCTTATGCTTCACATTGCATAGT
>DAOWAN010000150.1 GCA_030634545.1 Candidatus Nanohalarchaeota archaeon | reverse complement strand
TACCCAAACCACAGATAAAAAAACTGCTCAAAGAGATGGAAAAAGAATACGATGATCACAGCCTCAGTGTCCGCGAAAGAGACAGCTACTACGAACTTCACATAAAAGATGAATACAAGACTCATGTAGAACACCTTGCACCGGAAAAAGACTTCTCAAAAGCAACCCTTCAAACCCTCTCATTAATCTCATATCACAACCCCGTCAAGCAAAGCTTTGTAGTTGAGACAAGAGGCAACCGTGCCTACGATCACATAAAAGAACTTTCATCCCGTGGCTTCATCCGCCTCGAGCCGGAAGGTCACACAAACCGCATACACATAACCAAAAAATTCCTCGACTACTTCGACCTGACATCCCCGAAAGAACTCAAAGAATACTTCTCAGACAGGGGAATAGAACCTCCTGACGAAGAAGCATACGAAGAAAACGCAGCAAAACACGAACCTTCCAATCCAAAAGACAACCCACCGCAACAGGAACCAACAATCGAGCCACCAGCACAAGAAGAACCAGAGGAAAACAAAAAACAAGAACCCTGTGAAACACAAAAAGACAAAGACTCACAGGAATCACCAAAACAAGAACAACAAGAAGAAAGTGAAGTCCACAAACACAAAGGACCACAGGACAACGAAATACAAAAACAAAAAATCCTAAAAGAAAAGCAGGAAGCGCAAAAACAAAACACAGAAAACCCAACTTCTACAGATCCAGAAGAAGAACCAAAAAAACAAAAAAAGCAGACCAAAAAATCAGTAAACATAAAAGATGAGCCCTACCAGAGCCCATTTGCAGACGTCATGAAAGACAACGATGAATAAACAAACTCATCCCTTCAAAACAGCCTTATTCAATGCATCAACAAGCTTATCAGCATCAACGCCATGCGCCCCTGCACCCTGCTCAATATTCTCAAACCGCGCAGCAATACACCCGATACAATGAAGCCCGAACTCTGCAAACACAGAAACCGTCTCAGGATACTTACTCACAACCTCCGTAATCCCCATATCTTTTGTAATCTTCTCATCAGCCATATACATCACCACATTCATCTAAGACTTCTTCTTTTTTATATTTTTCCCCTTAATCAGCGCATAATTAACCGGATTCTTAACCCTCGGACACAGATTATCCGGCGTGCAGATAAGTATGTCCTTATAATATCCTTCATTATCACAATTAGGCGGCAGTATAATCTCCTCTCTTTTCTTTGCATAATTCACCTGTCCCCGTAAATAAGACTCCTGTATCGGTTCAGGATTTTTACGATTCCATTCATTCAATCTCTCATCAATGTCCTCCCATTCCCAGCCAACACTCCTCAAAAAATTAACCATAATAAATATCCCTCTCTTACGCCCGTCTTTTAGCCCATTTAATATATTGGCCACGCACGGCGGAAACAACTCCTCCGGTATTTTAGTTGCTGCCCCGCGTTTAACCTCCTTCTTAACTTTTTTATCCATTATCCGCTCATCCATATCATACTGTCCTGTAATCACCTTGCTGAACGTCTGTTTCATAATCCCGCCATCCTTTTGAACTTTCTCTTTCACATCTTGTATAAATGTCCCGCCAGACCTCATGATACTCTTCATCTTATCCAGCCGCTCATCTCTCCTGAACTCCTTAACATTATCATCTGCCTCATGCTCAAGTGCTTCCATAACAAGTTCATTCGCCTCATTCTCCTCAAAAGTATCCAGAAACCACTTATCTCCCAACACATTCTCCGGCAGCGCATCATCCATCCTGAATTTATCAAGCTTATCAACATCAATCGGCAGACTCACACGCCAACTCTTCTCATTAAAAGAATAAGGCATCCTAAACAGATGTCGATAAGACCAGTTATGCTCAACCTCAACAATTTGATATGGATCATTACCTATCTTGCATGCAAGCGACTTATCGTACCCAACCAACGCATCAACAAGATCCTTGCAAATATGGTCCCGCAGATAATCAGCGACCTTCTGCAGCAACTCCGGGTACTGCATCTCAACAGGCATGAAATTCACAGACTTTGGAAGCGACTTGAACGAAACAGCAATATGAAAACCCCTCCTCCCCGAAAACTTCAAAGAAACATTCTTAACACCATGCACTGCCAGTGCCTCAACAATAAGTCCTGCCGCAATTCTCCCATGCTCAATATCCTCATTAGCATCAATATCAAAAAAAAGATCCCATCCTGTCCTGATTTTATCCATCTCACTCTTCTTCATACTATTTGAAAGCGATAGTGGATTGTTCCAGCGCTCTAAAGAACAATGAAAAGAAGTCGCTCCCTTCTTAACCATATACTCAAGATCTCCGGGAAACTGCACAGAAGATGGTCTTTTGCCAAACCTGCCCCCATAAAACACCGGTACTACCTCGCGCCCTTCACACACACTAAACATCTTTTCAATGATTTCAGGTCGAAGGTAATATTCTCTAATCTGTCTGCTCCGTACAGTATCTATATCCATACTATACTAATCGCAGCCTAAATTTTTATATAAATCCCTTGTGTTGTCGTATTTAGACTGTGTATTTGTGCTCGTTCTTTCAGCTAAAATACATATTACTGCTATGCTTCCCATTCAATCCTGAGAATATTGAATCTCTCCGTTTATGTCATAATCAAAAAAACTATATATACTACATCCTCCAATATTTAACATTATGAAAACAGATTTCAACAAAGCAATGATTTTAGCACTCAAATATTCACTAAGCCCACGTAAATTACCATATTATTTCCTTTTCCAGATATTTGCAATGGTAATGATATTTTTTCCACTTCTCAATTTAATAGATGCATGCTACAGCAACAATTTATTTGAGAATCCAATTCCAGATCCTCAGATGATTGATTTTCTCGTTGAGTCCTTTGGATACTTCTTTTTATCCATTGTGTTTGTATTGATTCTTTCATCAATATTGACACCAACCTTCATATACAATTATGTGCAATACCGGAACAAAAAAGACGACAACCTAAAACACAGTCTGGACCATACAAAACAGTACTTCCTGACCATTTTCGGCGCATTCATAACCATGGCATTTTTGGTAAACATTATCGGAGGAATCATTTCGATGATAGTCCAGGTTCTTGGAACAATTGTATCTTTCATAATGACCTTGACCTTCATCTTCGTGATTCAGGACATTATCATTAGGAAAAGCAGTATTTCAAAAGGTTTAGTCTCATCTTATCATTACACAACAAAAAATCTACCTGTAATTGTAACAATGTATTTGATAACAACACTTTTTTCAATCTTGGTCATCCTGATCGCCATAATGCCGCTAACTACAGTTTTATCACACTCTGTAGTACCGCTCTTTGGAATGCTGGGTACAGAACTGGCATACAATGACTTTCTCGTAACATTCGCATCAATAATACAATCAGACATAGAATTATACCTTGTTTCATTCACAACACTACTGCTTGGATGTTCTATAGGTAAGCTCTTCAGCATTGCATTCATAACAGAGACATACCTCCAGATATCATCAAAAAAGAAATAATTTCTTTAAGTGGTCCTCAAGGCACTAATAAAATGTATCATACCTTGGACACACAATTATATTTAAAGGAAACTGACTCTGATTCAAGCCAGCATCAGTAATTTTAATATTGTACATAAATATATAGTATCTCCGAATGATTGAGTCTTTTACATCTCAATACATTAAACTGGGTCATAGAATTTTATTGAAACTCGTTTAAGATCAATCAATTGCTCAATATTCTATCAAAAAAGGATCATTGT
>DAOWAN010000039.1 GCA_030634545.1 Candidatus Nanohalarchaeota archaeon | reverse complement strand
TTTTTCACGGATATCTATTTCCGGTTCAAAAGTCAGGTGCTTACAGTGATTGTATGTGTCTAATGCAGTAGGATATTGCATTGCTGGAAAGCAACAAGACCAGAATATCTCTGATTATTGAGGTTTTAGCCGACACCATTGCCATAAAGTGCCGTTGCCTATATTGCAAGTACATCTGCATAGTGGTGTTGATTTTTCTTCAACATCGTCACTCTCATCGGCATTGTCTGTTAGTAGTATACACCTACATTCATAATCGAGATTCGGATGATTCTCTATAGCTCTGCATGTATTTTCGTAATCTATGTCTAGGGACGAATCATAATCACATTTTTGTATCGGCACCCGTGTAATTGTATCGATTGTTAATTCCGTGCCTTTTGCAGTCGTGAAAGTGATATAAATGGTTCCAGCAATGCCCTTCCACTCAGATACTAATTTGGAGCAATCAACAATAGAGTTCTTAATTTCAGACTTGAGAATAACCACATCATACTTCCACATCAATTCTCCTGTAAACGGCTGTTTGTACGGTTTAAAGTCTTCCTTTACCACATCATAATCTTTTGAGTATACTTCTATCCCTTCGAAATTTAGAATCCTTATTGATATGGTACCTGTGTTTTTTATTGAGTTTAGTTCATCGTCATAGAGCATAAGTCTTAAGTTAGTATCACTGACGAAGGATGGTGTGATACGCTCTAATAACTCTATTGACGATGGTTGCTTTTCTACACCAATACAGCCAGACACGAGAGCAATCAATACTATCATCAATATCAAATAGCTAGGTTTTTTCATGTAAAATACCTCAAAAGCATTATAATACAGATTATATGCTATCTATATATGTCGTTTTAAATTTTAAAGCTTTTGCAAAAATTGTAGCGCTCGGTGATGTTGTACAACGATTTTGAATCACATCTGCGGTTACTGTTTTTAACGATTTCGAGATATATCGCTAAACGATATCATCAAGTATTTTGGTCAAGTTGTCATCTTAATGATAATGATATACTTGAAATTCTAAAGCATAATCATAAAACTGCAAATCCAAAAAAGTAAACATCATTTCACATTCATTGAAGACAAAACAAATAATTATAAAAACAAGAGAGTAAGATAGCTTATGAACAAAAAAGAACTTGAAAATAAATTAAAGCAATGCAAGGACTTCAGATTTCGGGATTATGCTATAACACAAATGAAAACCCGATAAATCACAAGAAGTATGGTCCTTGACAACTTCAAAAAATCCCATATAGAATTCGCAAAAGGCTAGGCAAATGGAAAAAAGAACGTCGGTAAGCTACGATAAAGAAGAAGACATATTGAGTCTGCTTAATACTGAAAATGTCAATGAAAGTGTCCAGATAGGAGACATAGTGATAGACTTGGACACCAAGTTTAGAATAGTCGGTATAGAAATCTTCAATGCCACTAAATTCTTTAAATCTGCTAATGTTTCAAAAGAGTTTCTATCTGACATAAAAGAAGCAAGACTAAGAGTCCATTATGGTAATAACTGGGCATCAATGATTATAATCTTACATTCAGGAACAACAGAACAACCAATAGAAAAAGAAGTTACGATACCTGCAATTGGAACGCAAAATATAGCGACACCGGTTGTAGCCTGAGCAGTCAATTAAAGAGAAATTCTAGTTGAAGACATAAATTAAGCAATTCATAGACTCAAATAAGAAAATCAGTTATCAGGAAGATATATAATACATGATTCTATTATAGCCAGAGATTCCACTCAAAAAATCAAGATTTCTCTGCTTTTTCAGACTTCTCAACAGACCCGAAAATATCATCCAGAGACTGCTTACCATACTTTACAACCTTAACATTCACCTGCGATAGATCGCGTGAAATAGCTGCTCCGCAAACAGTCTTTCGTCTTCTTAAGCCCCGGAGTTTCGATTTCATACCTGATCCATAGGAGAGAAGAACCGGCTGAACAGACGAGCCAAGAACACCTTTCTTCATTGGAAATCCGCCTTTACCAGAACCACCGGTAATCTTAAGCTTATACCCTGGAATATCAATAATACCGCCATCAAAATCATCCGCAATCTTAAGATCAGCAAGCTGCGATACCTTAGATGCATCCACTTCCTTCTGATAACATTTCGCTTTTTTCGTATCTGCTATTACAAATTTTATTGCCATATTCATTTCACCAAAAAATTATTCTATTATCCACTCAAATCACTTATAATCTGAACATCCAAATATTAATATATAAGCTTTATAAATGTTATTGGCTGTACAATTGAAAAGACATATAAATAATCAAAGACAATATATCCATGAAAAGAAAGAATCTAATATTACAGTATCTGTCGTGTACTCATTATGGACATAGAAATCATCATTCTGACAATACTTATCATACTCTCAGGAACATTCTCCGGCATAGAAACAGCTATCTTCTCACTCAGTGATATAAAAGTAAGAAACCTTGTAAAGCAGGGTAAAAAAGGTGCAAAAACACTAAAAAAACTAAAAGAAAACCCCCACAAATTACTCATAACAATACTGGTCGGGAATAACCTTGTCAACGTAGGCGCATCCGCACTTGCAACAGTGACAGTCGCAAAATTTCTCGGACCATCTTCTGTAGGTATGAGTCTTGGGATAGCCACAGGTCTGATGACATTCATCCTCTTGGTTTTTGGAGAAATAACCCCTAAAGCATTTGCGCACCAGAATGCTGAAAAAATCTCGCTGTTCTTTGCAAAGCCAATCAACATCATGATGAAACTCCAGTCACCGGGAATATGGATTCTTGAGAAAATAACTGGATTCATAATCAGAATGATGGGCGGTGAACCGCAAAAAGGGATAATAACTGTTGACGAACTCAGAACAACAATATCTGTAGGTGCAGAAGAAGGCATCATAAAAAAAGACGAGGAAGAAATGATACACAATGTATTCAACTTCGGCAGTACATCAGTAAAAGAGATCATGATACCAAGAACAGAGATGTTCTGCCTCAAAGCAGATACAAAGATAAAAGATGTCCTGGAAATCATCCCTGAAAGCAGATATACAAGAATACCTGTATACAAAGATTATCCGGACAATATAATCGGCATACTCTATGTAAAAGACATAATAAAGCATATCGGGAAAAAAGATGAGACATATATTGAAAAAATACTGCGCCCTCCATTTATTGTCCCTGAAACCAAGAATCTAAACCTTCTATTAAAAGAATTTAGAGAAAAAAGAACACATCTGGCTATAGTTGTCGACGAGTCCGGGGGCGTATCAGGTCTCGTAACACTTGAAGATATACTTGAAGAAATTGTGGGTGAAATCTACGATGAAACTGATGCAAAAGAAACGTTCATCAAACCTACAAAAGACAAGAGCTTTGAAGTTGAGGGAAAAACAGAAATAGATGAGATAAACAAGATCCTGAAGCTTGACCTGCACGAAGAACATTTCAACACAATCGCAGGTTATATACTCCACAAACTCGGAAGAATCCCGAAAAAAGGTGAAAAGTTCAGACTGGACAATATGGACATCATAATACTTGAGGCTGATGACCAGAAAATAAATAGACTGGAAATAAAACTCATCGGAACAAAGACCAATAACAGTGCAATAAATTAAAAGGAAAATGTATATGTATAAGCTAAAAGAAAAGCTATTACCGCTAATTCTTATTGTGATACTTGCAATTTTAATGTTCATGTCAATAGAAACAGATACAGATTCCCAACACATAACACGCAATCCTGCAGTTGCAGGTACATTTTACCCGGCATCAAAAACCAGCCTGGAAAATACAATTGAGTCATACTATGAGAATGTGGGAGACGACACTCTAAAGGGGGAGGAGGTTCTTGCAATAATTGTACCTCATGCAGGATACACCTATTCAGGACAGACTGCGGCTTTCGCATACAAAGACATAGCAGACAAGAAAACAATACTCCTGCTCGCACCAAGCCACCACATTTACTTCCATGGCGCATCAATTGCAAATGTTACTCATTACAAGACCCCACTTGGTGAAATAAAACTATCAACAAAGACAGGTACCATAAGAGAAGACCTTGAAAAAGCCAGTCTTCTATACAAAGAAAAAGACCCGCACAAAAAAGAACACGCAATCGAAGTACAATTGCCGTTTCTGCAGGTCAGTCTCACTGATTTTGAAATAATACCGATATTGATAGGCAGCGCCACAGACTATACAGACATAAAAAAGATAGCAGATATATTGAAAAAACAAATAGATGAAAGCACATTGATTGTTGTAAGTTCTGACTTTACACATTATGGTCCCCGATACAGTTATGTTCCATTTACTGAAAACATTCAGAAAAGTATAGAAGGGCTGGATTATGATGCTCTGGAATATATAGAGTATGAAGAGAGTGAAGGCTTCTACAACTACATCCATGAAAGCAGTGCAACAATTTGCGGCAGCATACCCATAACAATACTCCTTGAAATAATTCGGGGGCGCGAGCTTAAAGGCAAGCTAATGCACTATGATACATCCGGACGCATCACAGGTGACTACACTAACTCTGTAAGCTATGTGTCCTATGTTTTCTACAAAGATAATACCCTAAACAAAGAAGAACAAAAATACCTCACAACACTTGCAAGAAACACACTTGAATCCTACCTGAAAGACAAAAAATTACAGGAAATCAACAAAGGTAGGTTATCTGAAAGACTGACACAAAAAAGCGGCTGTTTTGTAACATTAACAAAAGACAGTCAGTTGAGAGGATGCATAGGTCATATATTCCCGCAAAAACCTCTCTACCAATGCATAATAGATAATAGCATCGGTGCAGCTGTACGCGACTCACGCTTCACTCCGGTGACATATGATGAACTTGATGATATTCATATCGAAGTGTCTGTGTTGTCTGCGCCTGAGGTTCTTGAGTTTGCATCCTCTGAGGAACTTCTTGATAAATTACGACCTCTTGAAGACGGAGTTGTCATCAGCTACGGTCTTCACAAATCCACTTACCTTCCCCAAGTCTGGGAGCAATTACCAGACAAAGTTGAATTCCTGACAAGCCTCTGCAAAAAAGGCGGCGCATCAGGCGATTGCTGGAAAAAAGAAAATGTGAAGATAGAGACATATCAGGCACAGGTGTTTGGAGAATAAACACAAACCATTCTCAAAATATGCAATATCAAGATACAATCTATATATAACACATACAACTAAATTAAGATATGGATTCCGACAACAGTCTTCTTGAATTATACAGTGTTTCAAAGACATTATCTGGTAAAAAGATTATCAGAAATGCATCGCTTGCAGTCAATAAAGGAGATTTCTTCGGTTTAATAGGTCCCAATGGCGCAGGTAAATCATCACTTCTTAATATTATTGTGACACTCGCAAAAAAGACAAGTGGAACAATTTATTTTAAAGGATGCGACACTACCAAAAAAATAAACAGTTACCGTAAAAGCATAGGATATACACCGCAAGATACTTGTTTTTATAAAGAACTCACAGTGCTTGAGAATATGAATAATTTTGCTATGATGTATGGTTGCAAGATAAATAAGAGTAAGCACAGGATCAATGAGTTGTTATCTCTTGTTGATCTTAAAGGATCAAAGAATATTCTTGCCAAAGATCTTTCTGGAGGCATGCAAAGGCGCCTCAATATTGCATGCTCTCTTATTCATAATCCGGAATTAGTAATCATGGATGAACCTGCTGCAAATCTGGATCACCATCAGCGCGAAGAGATATGGAGACTGCTAACTTCAATAAACCAACAAGGGGTTACAATAATAATTTCATCTCACCTGCTCCATGATATGAACAGACTATGCAACAGAGTTGCTTTCATGTTCAAAGGTTCTGTCCTTTTTACAGGTACCCCGCAGGAACTTCAGGATAAATTCAAGCGTAATGTAATTGTTCATCTCAGCACTGTTCCGGGAAATTACAGGATGATAATATCAGCACTTAGACCAGTACTAATCATAAACAGTCATGAGATAAAGGACAATATCCTGACAATGAACATAACTAACACAAATTATGCAATCCACCAGATGGTACATATACTGGATGAACTGGGAGAATATATCGCAGACATAGAAGTTGAAAAACCATCTCTGGATGATACATTTGAAGAAATTATAAGGCGATTTGGAAAATGATTTCAAAATTATATTATATTGTCATGAAGAATATGCTGGTATTGTCCCGTTCAAAAGGATTCATGGTTGGCATAGTGCTTGCACCTCTTGTTATAACAGCAATCATGGGCTCTGTCTTTTCTTCTGATAGTATGAGTTCAATAAATATAGGGGTTGTAGATGACTCTTTTGACAAGGTCTCAAAGGACTTGCTTTTGGATACTGATGATTCAAAGTGCAGATTTAAGACATTCAATGCAATAGATGATTGTATTGATTCGATTCTCAGGTCTGATACACATGCATGTATCTTGTTTGACGAGACATTCAGTACAGGAGCAGAAAAGAAAAATAAAATCTATGTGTATGCAGACCATTCAAGAATTCATCTTGTATGGGGCGTTATCAATACAGCTACTGAATCTTTGGGTAATAATTCATATAATGAAAGTATAGACCTTATTGACAAACTGCTTAATCAGATTGATGACTATGAAAAGAAAATCGACAGGAATTCAGATAAGATTGGTCTTATAGTAAGTGATGTCGGAAGTCTTGAATCAAGACTTTCAAATTCATCTGAGAAACTGGATGATTTGGATATTGAAGATAATAGCACTATTTCTGATGCAATACACACTCTTTCAGATGATATTGATTCTTTCAGAGACAAGATTCATTCCCTGTCAGCAGAACAGGATTTAAATAGTGATATTGCTGAAAATTTTTCAGTGCTGATACATGAAAACAAAAATAAGCTTGCTGAATTTGAATCAAAGTTCAGAGGTACAAGAGAGGATATGGTCAAAGAGAGAAGTGACTGTATTGAGTTGAGATCTTATACTCTAGAGGAGTACGCACAATATAATTGCGACCTCTATGATCTTACTGGTGTCAGCTATGAATCAGATACAGTCCAGAGCGTTTATCTGCAGTGCAAGGCTGTGAAAGATGATATATCTGTTAATCTTCAGACAATATCAGATCCTCTCCAGTGTTGTTATATCATTGATATCACATCAGACATGGCTGATGAAAAAGTAGTGTATCTTGATGATCAGATAATTGAACTTGATTCTATGATTGAGACAACAGTTGAAATGCAGACAGGACTAGAGCAATCAACAAAGGATCTTGACAGCCTCAAAGCAAGTATGACTGCTGCTACAGATGAACTAGATGATATAGATACAAGCCTTAAGCAGACAAAGAAGAACCTGGCAGATATTGAAAGTGATGCCAATGCATTGACACTGTCAGAAAGCAATAAAATCCGTAAACTTAGAGATGAGATGACATCAGACCTTGAAAGTATCGTGTACTCTATCAATGTAAACAGGAATGATCTGAGTTCTATAATTGATAGTCTAAGTGAATTTGAAGAACTTAGTGACTATGGGAATCTCAGTGCAGAAGCACTTGTTACTCCACTGGATATTGTTATCAAGCCTGTGACTAAAGATAAGTCTTCTTTTGATTATATCTCTCCGTTTCTTCTTACAATCATGATTGCATTCAGTGCTGTTTTGATTGCTGCTCTTATTTCAATACACGAAAAACTCTCAAATACAATGAATATGAATATAATCTGTCCTACGTCAGATTGGTTGTTTATTTTCGGAACATATATGACAAATCTGATTGTCTTGTTTGCTCAGATGAGTATTTTCATGCTGGTATTGTTCTATTATGGTGTCTATGCTGCCTTGAACCCTATGTCACTTGTGATTGCGCTTTTTGTTGTGGGTTCTGCATTCATCCTTTGTGGCATGTTCATAGCTTCGTGTTTTGGTACAGAACAGTCAACGTTTTTTGCAGCACTCTCTTTTTTGATAGTGACTGTCTTCTTTTCAGAGCTGATTATTCCATTAGAGAAAATATCTTCTGGTTTGCAGTTTATTTCTCTATATAATCCCATGAATCTGGCGATAACTATTTTCAGAAAGCTTGTATTGTTTGGGTTTGATATCTCTTCTGTGTCTGTGCCTATATACCAATTAGCAGCGCTCTCGGGTTTGTGCTTTGTCGGTGTATATGTATTGAATGTCGTCAACAGGAAGAGGTAAGTATTGTGTATCGTACACCATACCTATCGGTATATTGTAACATCTTAAAAATCATAGGATATTGGTAAAAATTGAAGATCCCAAGAAATTTTACATCCTGTAAAAATATAATTAAAAAACAATAAATCATGAATTCAAAAAAGAACTAATAATATCTCCCACTGAGAATTCCAGCAGAAATTGTATTTTCTGTTCCATCAACAACATCATAGGTAAATTTGACATTTAATCCATTATAGCAACCGCCTTCCTTGCCTTTCGGAAAAGTACCGGGAACAAGAGTAGTTGAAGGTATTAAATATGATGTATCTGAATCGATAACTTGATTAATATCTATTACAGGTATACCATCTGCAGTAACACCTTTCAATATCACTTGTCTATCGATATTATTTCGCACTATTATCACCGCACTACCATCTTTAAAAATCTGATATTCATTCTTGTAAAGAGTTAATGCATTCACAATAGGAAATCCAGAAGCACCCTGAGCACACAGACCTCTACTATCTGAATATATATCCTGAGACATCATAAGATTTGAACCACTAAAGAGTTGAATATATAGGATTACGAGTATTATCATAAAGATGAATAATATCAAAATCGGGCTTAAAACTGCAGCTAAAGACCTTGAAGTTGTTATTTTATGTACTTCGCTATAACCAATCACTAAAACATATAGATAATATATCGCAATTGCAATATTTACGATACCTAATCCGCTAATATCAAAATACGATATTGAACTGATAATATAGAATACAGTTACAGATGCAAATACTCTGAATGTTGATTCATAACCATTTTTTGCACCAAAAAGTTTTAGGAAAAGATGAGTTATTCCCGCACCAATAAATAGCCAAATTACTTGAATTACTAATGAAAAGATAAACATCACAACAATCAAAATCGGGATGGTATACACAACACCCATTTCAAAACCCAAGGTTTGAGATAATTTCTGGAATGACACATCTCTAGATAAAACCATAAATACAAGACCCAATAGATTTGCAATGAATATATTTGTGATTGCAAACCTCAACGGATTAGTGTAACCCCCAGTGTTAGGCATTTTTTTAAAGAAATCTTTGGGATGAAATAATATTTCCAACAATGGGTTATACCAGTTCTCAATCAAATTCATATGATCAAATATATTTTAGAATATCAACGCTTATATAATATGGTACACATCAAAACTATTTCTTAATTTCTTCTCATATTCTTATTGTCAGTACATACTTTATACACAATAAAAAAAGTGACCTGTTTCAGTCCGACGGTGTCGCTGTGGCGTCGTCCACTGCTTTCTGTAGTGTTGAATAGATGCCTTCCTGAAGTATTTGTTTCTCTTTATTATCGAGATTCATGCCAAACTTCAGATTAAGCCATAAAAGAAGATCATTAATACTCCGTATCTCAAAGAATCCTATCTCTCTGGATGTTTTAATCAATACACGGGTACCCTTTGTCCTCAACTCGCCAGCAGATATCATTGGATAAATTGATTTGCTTCCTGTCTTAAGCTCACTATCCATTGCCATTTTCAGATTTTTTCTGCCTTCCTTGTCTCTAATCTCTATTGTGTACAGTTCAATGCCCTCTGTTTTCTTTATATCTGACTTATCTATATTCATCGTAGTTGTACCGACAATTTCAATTATGCTATCTGAATTGTCAAGCAATGCTCTTGCATCATTATCCATATGCAAATGGGATATAACACTTCCTTTACTAAACACCAGAACCATTGATGGAATACCATCATCCGGCACCAGTACAAAAGAATCATAGTTCTCATACTTAAAACCAATATTATCAATAGATATTTCAACTAACTCATGACTTGTTACTATTTCAGACACCATTCCAACAAATTCTCCAGAGTAGTCTACAGGTCTATCAGCTGAACGCGGTAAATTGTCAACTGTCTTTACAGATGCCGCGTCTGTCTTAACCACAGAGGTCACAGTACCGCCCAATACGGTCGGATCAATCGCAATTATATTTGTCTTTTTATCAATCCAGTAGGTTTCTTCTTTAACTTTGACATCCGGGTCATCAAAAGTACGTTTTTCGCGCGGAGTCGCACTCCCTGGCTCGCCTGTATCTACGCTATCTATTACTTCATTACCCTGTGATCTGCTTGTCTCATCAGAATAAGGTATGATATTCTGACCATAGACCAGAGGCAGATATACAATTACAAAAGAGAATGAAATCAACAGGAACGAAAATCTATATTGCATAGAATAAATAAGAGAACTTGTGTATATATAATTCCAATTACGATAAAAAAAGAAAAAAGAGATGCCTGAAATTCTCTCAGGCAAATCATCTATATTCAATCAAAATAGCGAATACTTCACAATCAAAGCAACGAAGATGAGCGCAATCGTATTCATGACCTTTATCAATGGATTAATAGCAGGTCCTGCTGTGTCCTTGAATGGGTCGCCGACTGTATCTCCGACAATTGCTGCTTTGTGCGCATCTGAGTTCTTGCCGCCGTAATTGCCGTCTTCAATATACTTCTTGGCATTGTCCCATGCACCGCCGCCATTTGACATCTGGATAGCAAGGAGCACTCCTGATAATATTGAACCCAAAAGGAGTCCGCCAAGCGCAAGTGGTCCAAGCAAAAATCCGACTGCTAGTGGTGCAATCACTGCGAGAATCGCAGGATTTCTCATCTCATGAAGTGCGGAAACAGTCACGATATCAACGCACTTTGCATAGTCCGGCTTTGCCTTATATGTCATGATGCCCTTGATTTCCCTGAATTGGCGCCTTACTTCTTCAACTACCTTAAAGCCGGTCCGACCGACAGCGCGCATACACCATGAACTGAAAAGGAAAGGTATCATACTGCCTATGAATAGACCTACAAGCACGCGCGGATCATCAATAGCAAATACTACTTCTTCTCCGATAACACGTTCAATCTCATGAACATACGCTGCAAATAGAGTCAATGCAGCAAGTGCTGCTGAGCCGATTGCAAATGTCTTAGTCACTGCCTTTGTTGTATTGCCTACAGAATCCAGAGCATCTGTAATATCTCTTGTTTTCTGCGGTAGTTTCGCCATCTCAGCAATGCCTCCGGCATTATCTGTTATTGGACCATATGAATCAAGAGCAATAATCATTGCAGTAAGAGATATCATCGCCATAACACATATCCCTATACCATAAAGTCCTGCCAGCTGGAAAGATCCGAGTATAGCTGCTGATATAAGAACTAACGGAATAGCAGTGCTTTCAAGACCGACTGCAAGACCAGTAATGATATTTACTGCTGAGCCACTGAGTGATGCCTCGGCAATTGATTTTACTGGCTTGTATTTCGTTGAAGTATAATACTCTGTTATTGCAAATAGCGCAATTCCAAGACCTAACCCGATAAGAGTTGTATAGTAGATATTCATTGAATTTAATTCACTTAAAGGTGCCAGATAATGATTTGTTATGAAATAAAATCCAATTGCTGATAAGATACTCGCAGTTATGACACCTCTATAAAGTGCGCCCATTATGTTGTGTTTTGCTTTCACGACAAATGTGCTGATTATTGATGCAAAAATTGCAACAGAACCAAGCAATAGAGGGTATATGACATAGTACTCATGTGAAAGCATCAAATGACCAAGCAACATTGCACCGATTGCTGTGATAGCATAAGTCTCGAAAAGATCAGCACCCATACCTGCACAGTCACCGACATTGTCACCGACATTATCTGCGATGACAGCAGGGTTCCTTGGGTCATCTTCTGGTATTCCTGCTTCAACTTTGCCTACAAGATCAGCACCAACATCCGCGGCTTTTGTATATATTCCGCCGCCGACCCGTGCAAATAAACTGATAAGCGATGCACCGAATCCGAATCCTACAATCGCGAGTGGATCCCTGAATATGTAATAGAATGTTGTTACTCCAATCAGCGCAAGCCCGGCAACAGCCATACCTGTAACAGCTCCGCCGCGAAACGCTATGTTTAGTGCCTTGTTAAGACCACCTTTCGCTGCATTAGCTACACGTACATTTGAACGTACAGAGACATTCATACCTATATAGCCGGCAACTGCAGAAAGCACTGCTCCCACAAAGAAGCCCAAAGCAGTCGCATGACTGCCTAAAGCTGTTGGGAAACTCTCCTTAATTGTAACAGCAAGGATAGCTGTAATTATTACTGTAAATATTGCAACAGTCTTATATTCCCTGTGCATAAATGCCATTGCACCTTCACGAATAGCATTTGATATCTCTTTCATCTTCTCAGTACCGGCATCCTTTGCAAGCACACTTCGTGTCAGATACATAGCAAAAAGTATCGCTGCAATACCTCCGAGAAAGGCGAATTGTATTTCTGGACTCATATTAAGTTCCTCCGATTAATTATTTTTTAGTTTTTTTGTATTGAATTAAATTCAATGGTCCGGGTGAGATTTGAACTCACGACCCCCACGTATCAGATATTGTTCTGAAAA
Organism: Candidatus Nanohalarchaeota archaeon; assembly: GCA_030634545.1. Taxonomy (GTDB): domain Archaea; phylum EX4484-52; class EX4484-52; order EX4484-52; family B79-G9; genus B79-G9. The sequence continues at coordinate 3,715 of DAOWAN010000039.1, read as the reverse complement.
AATACAGAAGTTTATTATCAGCGTGGTGCTCTAACCGCCTGAGCCACCGGACCTTTAGGTATAGTATAATTTATGCTACAATAAAAACTTTATAAGTTTTGTTGTTGATTTGGGTATATTCAGCGAAAAATAACAGAAAACAAGCATAAATGCTGTATTTTATTACAAGATTAAGAGTCCTATTTGTATATTTCTTATTTTTTATATGCGCAGGATAGTTTCTGACATCACTATTCTTGATGGTAAATCTAAAAAAACCTTTCACAAAAAATATGGTGAGTCTTGGATAATTACGGAACCAACATTTTCATATCATCCTCGACATTACTGATTCCAGCGATATTAAATTTATCAACCAAGACTTTCAAAACATTTGGAGACAAAAAAGCAGGTATTTTAGGACCAAGATGTATATTCTTAACTCCGACAGACAGCAATGCCAAAAGAACAATTACTGCTTTTTGCTCATACCAGGCAATGTTATAAGATATTGGAAGTTTGTTGATGTCATCAAGTTCAAATACTTCTGCAAGTTTTTTTGCAATAACTACAAGACTATAACTGTCATTGCATTGACCAGCGTCAAGGACTCTTGGAATACCATTGATTTCACCTAATTGCAATTTGTTGTACCTATATTTTGCGCAACCTGCAGTCAATATAATTGTATCTTTAGGAAGAGCTTTAGCAAATTCTGTATAATATTCTCTTTCTTTATGCCTACCATCACAGCCAGCCATTACTAAAAACCTTTTGATAGCTCCGGATTTTACAGCATCAACTACTTTATCTGCAACAGATAGAACCGCGTTATGTGCAAACCCACCCATTATCTCACCTTCTTCAATCTGTTCAGGTGGTTCACATTTTTTAGCATGTTCAATTAAGGCAGAAAAATCCTTTTGCTTTCCATCTTCTCTCTTAGGAATGAATTTTAGACCATCAAAACTGACAACGCCCGTATTATAAATCCTGTTTTTATAGCTTTCTTTAGGAGGGACCAGACAATTTGTAGTCATTAAAACCGGACCATTAAATTTTTCAAATTCTTCTTTTTGTTTCCACCATGAACTGCCATAATTTCCTATAAAATGTTTGTATTTCTTGAATGCAGGATAAGAATTTGCCGGGAGCATTTCACCATGCGTATATACGTCAATTCCCGTATCTTCGGTCTGCTCAAGCAATTCCTGCATATCCTTCAGATCATGTCCGCTTATGAGTATTCCCGGATTTTGACCTGTTCCAATATTCACTTTGGTTGGCTCAGGATTTCCATATGTTTCTGTATTGGCTTTATCTAACAGAACCATAGATTTTACTCCAAACTCACCACACTTTAAAACCAATGTTGTCAATTCATCAGCTGATTTATCTTCAAGTGTAGCAATCAGTGCCTTACGCATAAACAGAAATAGTTCATTGTCTTTATATCCCAGCACATGAGCATGATCAAGATATGCACACATACCTTTCAATCCATATGTCAGCAGTTCTTTTAAAGATCGAATATCTTCGTTTTCCTCTTTAAGAATCCCGGAATTATTAGTTATCTCATCTTCAGAAACATCAACAATCTTTTTTCCTTGTTCAATCTTTTTTTTGAAATAATTCGCATCAAAATTTGCATTAGTTATTGTTGCAAACAGGGATTGCATTATAAATACATTCTCTTCTTCAGATTTATTTCCTTTTTTAGCTATTATTTTTGTCAGATAAATAAGATTATCCTGTAGATCAGCTACCTCTTCAACCTTTCCGCACATCCCGACTTTGGTACATCCAATACCATTCATTGTTTCTTCACATTGATAACAAAACATTTTATACTGCCTCCACACTTATTGCAGCAACAGGACAACCCTCTGCTGCTTCCTGATTGCATCCAATTTCATCAACTTCAGAATCAATAGGATTGGATTTTCTATCGGTCAATTTAAAATTATCACAATTCTGTTCGCATGCACCACAACCAATGCACGTTTCATGATTAACAGAAATCACATATTTTGTCATTAATTCACCCCATTAAGAATAGCTATTCATTACTTTATCAATGTTTTTATTATTCTGGTATGGATATTTTTTCTGTGATAGTAAATTTTTTTGCAACCTTGAATTTGAGTGTAGGAGAGGTATAGGGATTATATTTTTGCACATAAATGATGTTCAAAAAAGTGCAAATTTCATGGGAATGTTACTCATACCTACTGTCTCCATGAAAATACAATTCAATCATCTAGATTATTTACATCACATTATCTTTGTGTAATAATATTCGTAGTCAAACTCTTCACTTTTATTACCTGAATTATAGTTTGTCATAATCATCTTCCTCCATTAATATATAATTTCTATGATGTGGGATGCAAAATCAACCCAAAAAAACAGTGTGATTAATGTATAGCCCTGCTCTGGTTCTGGAAAACCTGAACCCGGATGAATCGCAAGTCAATTCATCGCAAGTCCGCAAAGAGCAGAGCTATACTAAAATACTTATTGCCCGCAGAAAAAAATTATAGGTCATCTTTTTGGTATATTCTTTTGTAGAATCATCCCCGATTAGCATCCGAATCCTGTGTTTCCGATTATCAGGGCATGACTCACTCTAGATACTGGTTTCTTCATTGATTCCATAGATAGATATAGAGTGGTCATAATAATACCTATCAATATAATATCCGCAAAAGTATTTATATCTATTGTTCAAAACGGATATCTGATGCGCAAATTTGGGATTATGAGACAGTCTGTGATATTGAAGTAAAAGAGATAAACCCTGTATGACCAATCTATTAATCTCTGCGAAGTGACCTGAACGTCATCGTAGTGAAATTGATGCTCCCTGCCCTAAAGGGCTGGGATTTCCAGTAACTGAAGTTTAAAAAGCAGTGCGAAACAAAGCAGCTCAAGTCACTGAACGACCTGTCAAAATAGAGACAAAATATGTTCAAAATCTTCAAATGAGAAATCAGCTTCGCTGGATTTATTCCAAACCAAACACGTTTTCATACCTGCCTCTTTTGCAGGAAGAATATCAACTTTAACTCTATCACCAACATAAAGAATCTCTTCAGGATGCAAACCAGAGCATTTTATCATACTGTAAAATCCATCTAATGCAGGTTTCCTTTCTTTAATATCATCACCTGTGATAATAAATTTAAACCAGTCTTTATCAACATTGATGAGTTTAAGTGTATTTTCAACATCATCAGGTTTCAGATTAGTGAATATAGAAATCTGCACTTTTTCTTTTAGCTTTTCTAAGGTTGTACAGATGATTTTTACAGGCGCATAATACTTTTTCTTGTCTAATGTATTAAAATGTCTTTGCCAGAAATCAGAAGAGTAACCAAGTGAACGAAACACAGCAGAATTACTCCCGTATTTTGCATATAAATCCTCATATTCCTGTTTCAGTTCTTTTGATAAGGGTTTTCCTAGAACTTCTGCAAAAGTTTTGTAACGAAGCAGATTATGAGCCTTATTGAATTCATCAGATCGTATTGTGAGCGTTCCCTCAACATCGAACCAGATGTGTTTTATCATAGATATAGATATTTTGTCAGACTTATAGTGACTCCACCATCTTTCTAATGTTATATACTCCTAAGCACATATAATCCATCTCAAACTATGGAGGAGATAAACAATGAGAGTAATAAAACTAGTGAAACATTTACCACAGGAAGAATTGGAGCATTTCTACACG
>DAOWAN010000143.1 GCA_030634545.1 Candidatus Nanohalarchaeota archaeon | reverse complement strand
CTGGAAGAAGACCAAACTCAAAAAAATCCGTCAATGCCACGCATTTTCGCGGATTGAGAAATTCAGAAAAATATTTACCGGCTTGCCCGAAACTCATGCCAAAATCCAGAAAAATCCTTGTTCCTTTGTGCTCTATCAGTATCTTATTACCGCCAATTTCATTGACTCCGCCTAAAGGTGTGATATTCATTCCAATTTCCTCCAATTATTCTCTATCTTGTCTCATTCGGTTTAGCTTAGCTCGTTGTGATATCAATTATTATCTGCACCTAACAAACAAATTCTACCAGAATCAGTAATATCCCAGTCTTTTGTTACATATTTCTTTTTAATTAAATCTTTAATTGATGCATAAATTAAACTGCGATTTACTTTTATCTTTTTGTTAATCTCAGTTACTTTTTTATTTCCATTTTCCAATTCCTTGAGTACCTTCATTTTTGTACTCGATAATTCAAAATCAAACAACGGCAACTGTATAAGTTCATGATCATCTTGTCTTAAATAAAAAGCACCTTCAACATTTTCTTTGTTTAAAGACGCAGCAAATAACCCTGCAAAAGACATAGTTTTTCTGCCTTCTGTAACATTTACAAAAATAGTATTTTCTTTTTCCTTATTTATAATTTCATGTATTTTCTTTGTAATGTCTACAATGTCAAATTCATCAACATAGATAATTTTAATTTCAGTATTTGAGAACTCTTTTTTCAACCTATTTATAGTTGATCCTGTTTTTCTTTCATCTTTGACGGTTATTAAAAATAACTTCTGTGGCTTCCTTTTATGTATTATTATATCAGGCACGGCACATTCATAAAGATTGCTTATCAGGACTTTCAATGTAATCACCTCTTGATTGTTTTTTTTACATACGTTAGTATTTAAATGTTTTGTTCAAACCATACAATTTCATATAATTTGTAGAAATATCTACTGATTCTATAGATATATTTATATTATTAAGATACTCAGTAATATCAAAGTGTGTGTTTTACCCCAAAAATTAAAGAGGTAAAAGACAATGAGAACAACAAAAACACAATCCGACCACGATAAGATGGTCAACGCTAGGGTAGATGAACTTGTGAGGTGGTTAAAGTGCCAAAAAATACAAAATACATAACATATGACCTAAAAGATGGTAAAAAGATAGTATACAGAGGGATTACAAATAATCCGGAAAGACGGGAAAAAGAACACAAAGACTCAGGCAAGAAATTTACACACATGGTGATAACCTCCAGAACACTGAGCGAAAAATCTGCCGACAAAAAAGAAGATAAAGCATTATCTACCTATCGAAAATATCACAGAGGAAAGAATCCAAAATACAACAAAGATAATACGGGATGAAAAAATCATTACATTCATTATAATCCAAGAAGTATCATTGTTACCTCTTTGAATAGAGATGGTATTATAGAAGAAATCTAAAGCTAATGAAGTGAGGTGGAATAAATGAAGAGAAAAAGAATCAAGCAATGGGACGATGGAGATTCAGGCAGTTTCACAGACGGAACCAGATTCAGGCTAAATCGTGTTCGAGCACCTGAGAAACATCAATTCGGTGGCGAAACCGCTACAAGAAGAGCGGCGGGTATGACCGGACGAAGTAGTGGGTTTGTAAACATAAACCCCTTTGCGAGAGACAAACATGGTCGATTGGTTGTTGATATGTGGAACCAAGACGGTTCAATCAACAAAAGATTGCTCAAAAGAGGATGCAAAAACAAAGGCCGGTGAGATTATGCCAAACAATAAAACACATTTTACAGTCGGAGCAGGCACAAGCATTTTTACTTACCTCTTAAACAAAAGCTCAAGAAATGAAGCAACATCGCTTGAAGAAGTCATAACTGTCGGGTTTCTGGGCGGCGCAGCTGCAACACTCCCCGACATATTAGATCCTCCAACAAGTCCAAAACATAGAAGCGTTGGGCACAGCATCGCTTTATCGGGATCATTAATACCGATATTACAGAGAATTAAAGAAAATCCGCAGATAAATCAGAACCAAAAAGACATTGCAGAATCTGTATTTGCTGGATTTGCAAGCCACCTTGCAATGGATGCAGGCACTCCTGCAGGATTACCATTTTTTGATTAAAAGGAGAACATTATGCAAAAAAAGATAAAAAAGTTATTAATTACAATAGCTATTTCATTAATATTAATTTCTTCAAGTGTTAATGCATCTAATTTTCGATCGGACTACTATTGGCCCCATCAGACGGTTAAACATGTTACAGAATCTGTTCACGTCTCAGCAGATGGCTTATATGTGAAATTTGAAGGCGAGATTCTTATTGATAATAAAATACATAATAAAACAGATTGGATAACTTTTACTTTTTATCCGGGTTTCAGTCATAGTGATATACTTGAAGATTTCGAGTCCTCTTTAGGACTGCGAACACATAGAGGGGGCGAAAGATACACAATTAATAAGAAAACTAAGTGTAAGCCAATTGAAGATATTAACAATTCTAGATTTATATATAATGTCAGTATTGAGAATCTGACAGGATGGAATACTGTTGTCTTCTCAGCTAATTTCACTTTAAAAAATAAATATAAAAGAATACGTGAAGCAGAGTATACTTTCTCTTATATTAGTTCGATAGAAAGCGAAAATCAAGATCTGAGCTTTCATTTTCCTAATAAGTTTGAAGTAATACACTATCCAAATAATGCTATAAAGAGGTACGATTCCAATTATCAAAGATTTATAATTCCTGTGGAATATACTAAAACCCCCATATATTTTGTTTTTCAAGATAATAATGAATTAAAACGTATCGAGTCAAATATAAGAACAACAGAAAGAGGATGGAACTACCTGTTTGCAATAATAAGTGCATTCTTTGGATTTTTATTGGCAATAATTTATGAAAATTATTTCAGAAAAGACAAAAAAATAGAAGGTAATATAGGAATAAAACACTACAAAAATCACGATTCAATCATAATTAAAGTCCATAAGAAAAAATAATAAACATTACATCATACTGAGCAAGCAAAACTTTACTCATACCTAAGCGCATCAGTAGGCTTCAGCCTCGCAGCACGCATTGCAGGCAAAGTCCCCGAAAGCATTCCCACTATGAACGAAAACGCAAGCGCGCCAAAAATCAGCTCAGGCGCAACAGACGCCTTCAGGTAATCAACTCCAAGACTGACAGACGAAATATACTCAATAGACTTGCTGATAGAAATGCCTATTGCGCAGCCGATAGCGCCGCCAACCAGACCGATGATGCCTGACTCAATCAGGAAAATCCACATGATGTTGATGTTTCTTGCGCCGATTGCTTTCATGACTCCGATATCCCTTGTCCTTTCAAGGACTGAAGTGTACATTGTGTTCATGATGCCGATACCGCCGACAAGAAGAGAAATACCGGCAATACCTATCAATACTGACTGCACAAGATTAAGTATAGATGCAACAGTCTCCTTCAGTTGCTCTGCTGTCTGTACACTAAAGTCCTCTTCACCAACTTTCTGGTCCCTATCCTTTCGCATTGCCTTTTTTATATTCTCAGCAACATCTGATGCATCAAAACCGGGCTTGAGATTTGCCATAATAACCATCAGATTATCCGGCTCATCAAAAAGGTCGCGTGCAGTCTCAAGAGGTATCATAAACGCCTGATCATCATCCGGGTTGCCTATCCGCTCAAGTGTCCCGACAACCCTGAACTTTTTGCCATTGATCATTACATAATCTCCTGCACGCACCTTACTCTTAAAAAAATCACCACCCGCGACCGAGTTCCCAATCAGGGTCTTATATGTATCTCCTCTCTTCAGATCGCGCCCGCTCTCAACATTAAAGCTATCCATATTGTCGATTATCTCCTTTGACTCATCCAGCGCAAACCCGCTAACCCACGAATATTTCATCTCATTGCCAAACTCCACCTTCGCGACTTTTGTTAAAAACCCCCCGGCAAGATTAACTCCTCTTACCTTCCTGATAACCTCAACATCATCCTTTGTAAGGCTGCTCCCGGCACTCCCCATTGACTGGAATCCGCTGCCAGGCATAATCATGATAATATCCGCACCCATCTTATCAAACTCTGCATTCATCCCGTCCTTCAGCCCCTGTCCGAGCGATATAAGAGAAACAACAGCAGCAATACCTATAATTATCCCGATCATAGTAAGCCATGAGCGCTTCTTCCTGTTTTTGATATCCCT
>DAOWAN010000071.1 GCA_030634545.1 Candidatus Nanohalarchaeota archaeon | reverse complement strand
TGCTGGTTGCGCCGTTTAGTACGAAGGGGTTTGCTGAGCTTGATGAGTATGGGTTTTGGTGGTGTCCGGTGAAGCTGTTTGAGTATCTGGCGTCCGGGAGACCGGTTGTTTCTTATGATTTTGCTGAGGTTAGGAAGATTGTTGGGGAGGGGGGGTTGCTTGCTCGCGTTGGGGATTTTGATGGGTTTGTTGAGAGGGTTGGGAAGTTGGTTGATGATAGGGGATTGAGGGATAGGTTGGGTAGAAGCGGTAGGGTTTTGGCTGTTGATGGGTACAGCTGGTCATTGGTTGTGCGTATGTTGGTTGACGTTTATGATGATTTGTGATTTGTTTTTTGGATATGGGTGTTATGTAGTATTTATGAAGATATAGTTGTTTGTTATTTGTAGAATCCTATTTTGTGATATATATGAAGTTATCCTGTGTTGTGCCGGTTTATAATGGTGAGAAGTATATTCGTGAATGTCTAGAATCTATTCTTGAGCAGAAGTTTTCGGGGTTTGAGGTTATTGTTGTTGATGACGGTTCTACGGATGGCACGCTTGATGTTCTTAAAAGGATTGAGCGCATTAGGGTTGTTAAGTCCAAGCATGCTGGCCGTTCTGCTGTGAGAAATATTGGTTTGAGGAAGGCAAAGGCCAACGTTGTGTTTTTTGTTGAGGCAGATGCGTTTTATTCGCCTGATTTTCTGGCTGATTGTTATATGCATTTTAGGGATGGTTCTGTTGGTGGTGTTATCGGTAAGCTTGAGGTGTGGAATCTTTCAAGTGTATGGACTAAGTGCAGGGCAGCTGAGTTGAATGCGCGGTTTAGTGATTATAGGCCGTTTACCGGGTGGATGTATCGAAAGAGCCTGGTTGAGGAAGTAGGGGGTTTTGATGAGTCACTGAATCATGGGGAGGATATCTTGGTTGGCAGGAGTATAAGGGGTAAGGGGTTTCGTATTGTTTATGAGCCGAAGGCTGTCTGGAAACATAAAGAGCCGGATACGTTGCGGAAGGTTTACAGGCGTGCGTTTGTTCACGGGCGTGAGTTGGTTGCTTATTATAAGCGCGTGGGGTATCCGGTCAGGGCTGTTGTTATGGATTTGGCTGTTTTTGGTTCTTTGCTTGCATCTGTTTTTTATGTGTATTTCTTTTTGGTGTTCTGTGTTTTTGTTTGTGGTTATTTGTTTGCAAAGAGGAAATATTTTTTGTTTATCGAGAAGAAGTTTTGGTTGCATTTAGCTTTTTATCTTGTTAGTTTGAGGTTGGTTTTTGGGTTGGGTCGGTTTTGTGGTATTTTTTTATGGCTTTTTGTGCGCTAAAGCATGGGTATTGTCCAAGAAAGATATTTATATCTGGAGATTACAAATATTCTGGGGCAGGATGTCTGTTCTGTGGGCAAATAAAAAAATCGTGGAATAATGTACAAAATTGGAGTCTTCCAGGCTTTTTAATTGCTTGATACAATTGATGATGCAATGAAAAATCGCCTGAAATCCGCTATATCAATCGGAGCAAGCTTCGGGGTATTACGCGGATTTCTAAGTCGGCGATTTTTAGTCTTCCAAAGTGAATTATATCTGCAGCAAGCTTGAGGGGTATCGGATTCACTTTGGAATGAAGTCAATTTGAATTTTATGTGTGTTGGTTAAATGAATTCGGTATATTTTAATTTGAGTTTTGATGATGTACATCCAGAGTCGTCTGGAGATGGAACGGATTGTGGTGGAGATAGGGATGGGGGTGTTTTTAGATATTTTCCAAGGTTATTGAGGAAATGTCCTGAATTGAAGATAACTCTTTTTGTGACGCCAAACTGGATTGATAAGGCGAATGACTCGTTTTTTCTTAGGAATATGAAGAGGATTTTTGGTATGAAATATTTCAATACGTGGGTTGGAGAGCCATTTTTGTTGACGAAACATAAGGATTGGTGCAGTTGGCTAAATTCGTTTAAAAATATAGAGGTTGCTGTTCACGGATATAGCCACCATGCAGACAGGAAGCTTCATAGCCAGGAGTTTCAGGATATGGGTTATAATGACTGTAGGGAGCGATTGATGAGTGCAGAGCGCGTGTTTAAGGATGCTGGCCTGAATTATGTTAAAGGATTCAGGCCGCCGGGATGGGGTATTTCAGACGGGCTTTTTGAAGCACTGAAGGATTTGAAGTATGATTTTATTTCTCTTGATTCTGTTGCCTGCAATGTTGGTGATTTGTCACGTTATAAGGTTGAGGATTATCGTGGTCTTTGGAATGTGCCGCAGAATTGGGATATTGCGCGTGGGACTATTGATGAGGCTCTTGAAATTCTTGAGAAGTACGGACTTTTGATGGCGAAGGGGCATATTTCAGATTATTATGACGGCGAGAGGATAGGGAATGGATTGAATGGGGTGACTTTTGGGAGGCTGTGTGAGTTGTTTGAGCGGATGAAGGATAAGAAGAGTTGTTTTGTGTCTATGAAGGAGATTGCGAGGCGAATGGCGTGAATGTTTTACGGTTGACTGATTTTCCCTTGAAGAGCGTGTTGAGCTTTATCGAAAGCTTCTTTAGTCTTGTTTCTTTTTTTTGCATCTTACTGTGAGTCCTATTGCGAATGTTTCCGGGAAGTATTTTAGGAGGTTTACTTTTTTCCGTATGGCTTTTGGAACAAAACGTCGTAGTGGGAGACCGCCGACGTATTCTATTTTTTCAATTTCAAGACCGCTTTTTGATATGTATTCTTTGAGCGTTTTAAGTGTAAAGAAGCGTATTGGTAGTTGTTCTGCGTTTCCTATGAATGGAAATTTACCGTTTAGTAGTCTTAGTCTGAATCTCCAGTAAGCAATGTTTGGGACGTTGATTACGACATATTTTTTTGATACGCGCGTCATTTCTTTTATGAGACTGGATGGTTTGAATATATGCTGGAGAACTTGGCAGCAAATACTGCAGTCAAAGGATTCGTCGGCGAAGGGAAGTTTTTTATCTAAATCGTGCTGTTTTGCATTAATGCCTTTTTTTCGTGCTTTTTCTATGGCGAATTTGGAGATGTCTAGTCCTGTCGTGTCATATCTGTTTTTTTTAAGTTCGTATGCCAGTGTTCCAGTTCCACATCCAACATCCAGTATTTTTTTTCCATTAGGGAGAACAGATAGTATTGAGATGTGTGATATGTTTGGTTTTTCTGTGGTGTCTTGTTTTTTGCTAAGCCATATTTTATCGTGGTGTTTTTCCTTTTTTCTCAAGTTGTCTGACATATAGCATATATATTTTTTTCTTTTTTATAAAGGTATTTTATATGAGTGAATTGTATAGTGATGCGTATTTTTTTGCAGATTTTTTCCATGTGTATTCTTTTAGAACCAATTGTCTTCCGTTGTGTGCCATCTGTTTTATTTTTTTTCTGTTATTCATTGTCCATAATATGGCGTTTTTTATTGCATCTGAATCTTTTGTTGGAACCAATAGACCGGTTTTCATGTGGTGGATGATTTCGGGGTTTCCGCTTGTGTTTGTGGCTATTACCGGGCATTCGCATGCAAGTGCTTCAATTATGACTTTTGGGAGTCCTTCTGATATTGTTGGGAGGATAAGTACATCTGTTGCTGAGTAATACTCTTTCAATTTGTTATTGGGTACTTTTCCGATAAATATTACTTTTTCTGAAATGTTGGCTTGTCTGATAAGGTAGTTTAGATATCTACGATAAACGGGTAGGTCGTTGCCTATGATTATCAGTTTTATGTGTTTTAAGTCTTTTAGTGCATTGATTAAGTATTCTATGCCTTTTCGTGGCTGGAATGTTCCAACGTAAAGTAATGTGAAATTAGTATCATATTTTTCAGAAAGCGGTTTTCTGGATTCTTTTTTGAACACTTTTGGGTCGACGCCATTTGGGATAGTTGTGATGTTTTGTATTTTTAAGTTTTCTATCAATTCCTGTTTTACTGCTTCACATACACTTACGACATGAGTGGCTTTTGGGCACATTCTTCTTGATAGAAAAAGTATTTTTCTTATATCTGTTCTTTCACGTATGTTTCTGTATAGGCTGATGTTTCCTGGGAAGGGTTCTACAGTGTTTGCTATTTCCCAATCGCAGCCGTGGACGGTAACTACATTTGGCTTTTTTAGAGTCTTTTGCAGCCAGTAAAAGAAAAAATTGTGGAGTTGTACTAAATCGTAGTCGAGGTTTTTTATTTTAGAGATTGCTTTTATGTTCATGGGGAGCCAGAAGGAGAGGTCGTCTAAGCGCCTGTAATTTGCGTTTATACGGTGTATCTCGAAGGTGTCGTTTACTTTTTCGATTTTTGGATATTTTTGAGCTCCAGCACAGATAAGAATTGTTTTGAATCCGTAGTGTGCGAGATTTTTTGAAAGGTAATAGTAGTTTGATCCAAGACCTCCAGAGATATCATTTACTTTTGGAAAAACTTCTCCAGTCATTCTGCAAATTGTTTTCATGATTTACCATTCTATTTGTGCTTTTTAGGATGATTTGTATGATTAGATTTTGATTTTTTGTGTTATTTGAATAGTATTAGGTCAAAATAGACATATAAATCTTTTTAATTAAGAATAGCTATGGTTCGTTTTACGAGGAAGCAGCAATGTCAAGAGACGCAGTATGGTTTGCCTTATCATTATCGTGATTTGCTAAATGAAGAGTATAAGTTTTTGTATAGTATTGAATATTTGAGTTATCTCAGGGTTGTTAGGGATTTACTTAAGCCGTTTAAAGGTCGGTTTCTTTTGGATGCGGGATGCGGGGATGGCAGATTTTGTTATGAACTTAGGAATGATAATATTAAATTGGTTGGTGTAGATTATTCTGAGCGCGCTATTGTGTATGCGAGGGCGTTTAATCCAAATGCTCAATTTTTTGTTGGGGATCTTAAAGAGATTAATATTCCCTATAAGTTTGATTATATTACTTTGATTGAAACTCTTGAGCATATTATTCCAAAGCAAATACCTTTACTTTTGCATAGTTTATCAAATCTTCTTAAAGATAATGGAAAATTGATAATTACTGTTCCTTCTGTTAATCTTCCTTTGGTTGAAAAACATTATCAGCATTTTTCAGAGGAGAATTTGAAAGAAGTGTTAGAGTGTGATTTTGAAGTTGTGAAGATATTTGGTTATTCGAGCCAGAATTTTCGCAAGAGGATATTTTCAAAATTAAGGATGCTTGGTTTTCTGATGTATCCTTTTAGAAATAATAGATATATGATGAGATTTGTCGGGGTTTATTATAGATTTCTGGCAGACTATTATGAGAGGCATTTAGCTTTGGGTGAGCCGGGTAATTCTAATGGGATAATTGCTGTTTGTAGGAAGAAAAATAGGTAGAGAGTGTTTTGGTTGTGTGTTGAATGATTGTTTTAGTGAAAATTGATGATATGTCTGGTGCAAAAGATGTTCCTTATGCGTTATTATATTTAGGGGATGCTTTGGAAAAAGCAGGTTATGAGGTTAAGGTTTTTCATGTTTGTGATGGTGATCTTAAGAAGGTTGTTCGTTTTGTGAAGAATAATAAGCCGCTTTTTGTAGGAATTTCTGTGTGTACGGGCGTTGTCACTTCTTTGTCCGCTAGAGTTAGTAAAGATATTCGGAAAGTGAGTGATGTTCCTATTGTATGGGGAGGTGTCCATCCAAGTACCTTGCCTCGTCAGGTGCTTTCTGAGGATTATGTTGATTATGTGGTGATAGGTGAGGGAGAGCACACGAGTGTTGAGCTTGCAAATGAGATTAGTAAGAAGAAGAAAAATTTGTCTGATGTAAGGGGTATTGCATACAAAAAGAGAGGTAAGGTTGTGGTTAATGAACCAAGACCTTTTGAGACTGATTTGGGTAAGTTTGGTATTGCATGGCATTTGGTTGATATTGGGTCATATGTTAAAAATAGATGTATGAGTTATGGTTCGGAGAGAATGATTACGTATCTTTCTAGCAGAGGATGTCCACATAGATGCGCTTTTTGTTATAATAAGATGTTTAATAAGAATACCTGGAGACCTTTTCCAGAGAAGAGGGTGGTTGATGATATTGAGATGCTTAAGGAAGAGTACGATATTGACGGGGTTTTTTTCTGGGATGATAATTTTTTTGTTGACAGGCGAAGGGCTATTAGTATTGTGGAGAAGATTGATTTGTCGTGGCATGGTGAGATTCGAGCAGGTTATGTTAATGATACTCTGATGAAAAAAGTTTCCAGGACTAAGTGTAGTCTGCTTTTTACAGGGGCGGAGTCAGGTAGTAATCGCGTCCTTAAGATGATTAAGAAGGATATGCATGTTGATGATGTTGTTAAAATGAACAATCTTTGCAAGAAATATGAAGTCCCTTTTATGTGTTCTTTTGTTGTCGGGTTTCCTGATGAGGAGTGGAGTGAGATTTTAAGTACTATTAATTTTATGTTTCGGTTGGTTAAGGATTATCCTGATAATCCTTTTGGACATATTATTGGTGCTTATATACCCTATCCTGGTTCAGACTTATATGATGTGGCTATTACACATGGTTTTAAGCCACCTGAAAGGACTGAGGACTGGGACATAATGTACCGGTATTCTGTGGATTTTGATTTACCGTGGATTGATATAAAGAAGCTTGATGCTCTGTTAAAAGGTTATCATACGTGGACTTCCAGTTGTGTTACAAAGACTCCATGGAGGTTAGATTTAAAGGTTATGAAATGGCTTTATGAAGCAAGGGTTCGTAATGACTTCTTTTTTGCTCCTTATGACATCTATTTTCACAGGGGTCTGAAATTCAGTGTTAAGAGGGTTTTGAGAAGGCTTGGGGTTCGACTTCCTTCGCAAGTTGATTAACTGCTGACTAAGGGGTATATATTTTTATTAATTATAAATTAATTTGGGTTTATGATTGACGGTTTTTTGAATATTTTGCGGCTTGACAGTGATGTTTTGAGGAGAAGAGCATATTTTTATTATATGCTTGATGGGAAGAGGGAATTGTCGGGTTATTTCAGTTCTTTTAATTATGCGGACAGGGTTGCCAAGCTTGAGGAAATGTTTGCAAAATATATTGGCACAGATCACGCGATTCTTACGGGTTCGGGTGGTAGTTCTCTTGAGCTTGTTTTGGGAGGTATGGGTGTCAGAAGGAGCCAAAAGGTGATTCTTCAGGCGTATACGTGCAATATACTTAAGAGGATTATTGAGGAGTATGCGGTGCCGGTATTTGTTGATGTTGATTTGGATTCATATAATGCTGATTTAGGTGAGATCAGGAAGAAGATTGTTGAAAATTCTGTTATTCTTTCGGTTAATACTTACGGGAATCCTGTGCAGATTGATGAGTTGCTGGATATTGCCACTGAGCGTGGTTCTGTTGTTATCGAGGATTGCGCTCATTCTTTGGGTTCCAGGTATAAGGGCAGGAAAACGGGTTCTTTCGGGGAAGCGGCAATATTTAGTCTTCGCAAGAATCTTTCTGTCGGTGTTGGCGGTTTTGTTACTACGAATAATGAGAAGCTTGCGGATAAGATAAGGGCTGAGCAGGACAGGTTTGATAGGAGGGCGGTGATGGCGAGAGATATTTTTGGTGTGGGTGCGCTTTTTATGAAGTGTATTTCTAAAAATAGACCGTCACGGCTTTTTTTTCTTTATAATCTTTATGCGAGGAGCAGGCAGGAGTGTAACAGAATGATTCCAAGTTTGCTTGGGGTCAATATCGCGATTGAACAGCTTAAGAGACTTGATTCGGATATTGCGAGGGTAAGGAAAAATGCAAAATGGCTTACAAAGAAACTTCGGAATAATGAGAATCTTATTCTTCCGAGTGTGTGTGAGGATTCTTTCCATGTCTATACGAGGTATCCTGTTCGGTTTAGGAGGCTTGAGGGTTGTACTGTTGATGAAATTTGCAGGAAGTTGTTTGTTAATGGGTTTGAGGCAGGGATGTGTTATCATGATAATTTTTTGATGAATGTGGGTAATTGTGTGAAGAGTTATCCGAATTCGAGGCTGGTATCAAGTAATATGGTTCCGGTGGGGCTGCCGTCGTCGCTTAAGAAGGAGGATATTGAGTTGCTTGCGAGTATTTTTGAGGATTATGCTGGCTGATGATGCGTTGTGTTTTGCTATACTCCGAGGGGTTCGTGTGGGAAAGTGCTTTCTTTTGGCAATGTTAGTAGGTTTTGCGCAAAGATTCGTGTAAGTGTTTAGTTAATGAAGAGGGTGCATGAGCTTTGTTTCAGGATAAAGACGGATGCATGGTCGCAGAAAAGGAGGATGCTAAGTGAGCGGTGGGGTCGTGGTTGAATATTTAATTTATTAGTTTTTTTCTGAGGTCCCATATTTTTCCTATTGTTCCTCTTTTTTTGTATACATTATAGGATACGATTTGTCCCCATTTTTTCTTGAAGCGCAGTATTCCGTGCTCTTTTGTGCCTTTTTTTGGGTTTACTGGTACGTTTGATATGTCGAATGTTTTGTAATTGTTTTTTATGCCCCATTCTATTGCTTTCCATTTTAGCAGGTCGTTTGGGAAGTATGCGTGGTGTTCTGATGATGAGGTAATGCTCAGTTCGTACATCCTTGAATTGAATGTGGAGTATATGAGACCGGCACCTATTTTATTGTTGTATTTTACTATTATGAATTTTGCCATGTCTTTTGATATTAGATGATCCCATATTGCTTTGAGATATGAGAATGGGTAGATGAAGAGGTTGAGTTTTAGATGGTGGTTTTTGTATATTGTGTAGTATTCTTTCAGGTCATCGTAGGTTGGTGTTTCGATGAAGGTGTGTTTTTCGTCTAGTGCGCGTCTTATATTTTTTCTTAATCCTTTTTCCAGATGTTTAAGTGCTTCTTCTTTTGGGGTCTTGAGGTCTATCAGGATGTTGTGTTTCTCTTCTTTTGTGAATCCATTTTTTTGGAATGCTTCTTTTTTGTCCCAATAGGGGGATGCCCATATGTTTGTTGATGCAATGTGGTTTTTCTTTGAGTATTTTATTGCTGCCTTTATTATTTTCCTGGTTGTCTCTTCTTCTTTTTTTCCTATTGCTACGGGCGGGGCGTATGTGAAGAGGATTTTTGTGTAGTTTTTTAGGATGGGTATGTATGTCACTTGCTTTTCCAGAAGAGAAAGGCAGCCCACTTCTTTTTCGTTTTCTTTTGCTGTGATGTAAACTGGTTTGTAGCTGAATGCTTTTTCCATTACTTTTGACCATTCGATTGTGTTGTGGATGTGGCTTGTCGTTGATTTTTTCAGGATTTGGTCCCAATTCTTTTTTTTTGGTTCTTCTGTAACTTCGATTTTGATTGTCATTATATCACGTGGAGATTATCATTCGGATGACGCTCGCAAGAAATCCCCATTTGTTATAGGATTGGGGATGAATCGTGAGTGATTGCTGAGCCTTACTTGTTTATTGAGTTGCTGTTCTTTATGTCTATGGGTAAAATGAGCCTCTAAATGCAGGAAGACCATCACGTTAATTGCACAACTGGAATCCTCGCCCTTTAGGGTTAGGGAGGATGTCAATTATAATCTGACAAAGTCAAGCTAAAATCATTTGCCTGATGTGACTTTCTTAGCAACAATGAGATATCCGTATGCCCATAAGGATTTGTTTTTTTCGTATTTATCTATGATGAATGCTATGTGATCTATTATTCGAATGCAATATCGTGGAATTATTCTATGTGAATGCATAAAACATGCAAACCATATAGCTCTTCCACCAAACGGGTAAATGTGAATAATTTCAAATTTATTTTTTAATAGTACCCTTAGACCATCTTCTGTGAAGCGCCAGTAGTCCTTTGGACAGGCGTGATATCTTTCTTGGAACGGTGTTGATAATATCAATGTTCCTGCTCTTTTTGTTACTTTATATATTTCTTCTAATACTTTTTTCGGATTTTCAACGTGCTCCAAAACCTGTGTACATATTACGGTGTCAAATCTCTCTTTCTTTATTGGAAAGTTCATTGTCACATCTGCTTTGATATCTACTTCCGGGGATATAAATAAATCTATATTTACCATATTCTTGCCCAGGTGTCTATACGGCACTGGTCCGCCTCCAACGTTTAAGACGTCTCCGACTATGTATTTACTGTTTTGAATGAGCAATTTATCCAAGTAGGTTCTGGCTGTAGATTTCATAAATACACCTCAAAATAATTATGGTCTATCGTTAATTTATAGACCTGATTGATTTCACACAAATCAATATCGTTTGATTATTTTGAAGACGATAGTCTTCAAAAGCTTAACACGATAGTGTTAGAGATATGGTAATCCAATGCACCAGTTGATTATTGTTGGATTGACTATAACAATTTTTGTGATGCAATCATAGATTATGGTAATTCGGAGACAATTTGTCTATTTCCAAGCTCTCTGTTTCTGGGATATCTTTGTGATGCAATTAT
>DAOWAN010000116.1 GCA_030634545.1 Candidatus Nanohalarchaeota archaeon | reverse complement strand
ATTGTGAAGGCGTATAAGTAGCGGTTCTTTTGTGTAGATTTTTAAATTTATGGGTGTAATGCGTCTTAGAGTTAATTGATGTATTTTATGGATGAAGGTGATATGTTATGGTGCTTGTTACAGGTGGGCTTGGATTTATAGGATCTCACGTATGTCGTGAGTTGGTGGCGCAAGGTGAAAGGGTGGTTGTTTTTGATAATTTCATCCAGGGTAATCTTGAGTTTTTGAAGAAAGTGCGGATGCCTGATATTTGTGATAAGATTGAGTTTGTTTCCGGGGATATTACTGATTTTGCGTTTGTTTTTGAGACGCTTAAGGAGTATGATATCAAAAAGATAATACATACTGCGGCTATTACGTTTATTCCGACTGCTATCAAGAAGCCAAGCCTTACTTTTAATGTTAATACTGTCGGATCTTTTAATCTTCTTGAGGCGAGCAGGATTCTTGATATGGATAAGTTTGTCTATATTTCTACTGCTTCGACGTATGGTGATTTTCAATATTCGCCTGCAGATGAGAAGCATCCGCTGAATCCGAAGGATGTTTACGGGGCGACTAAAGTTGCTGCTGATCGGCTAGCCTGTAGTTATTTTCATACTTATGGCCTTTCTGCATCGATTGTTAGGACGTCTGCTGTTTATGGTCCGGGGGATCTTGAGAGGAGAGCAGCGAAGGCGTTTATAGAGAATGCTTTGCAGGGAATTCCGATGAGGCTTGAAGGCGGTGGTTTGCAGATGCGTGATTTTTCGTATGTGAAGGATGTCGCGTCGGGAATGGTTCTTGCTTTGAATTCTTCCAAATCAGCTGGTGAGGCGTTTAATGTTACCGGGGGTTCTGAGTATTCTGTTAAGAATCTTGCTGAGACAATTCATAAGTATATTCCTGGTTCTAAGATTGAGGTTACTGATGCGAGGAAAGTTGATGCGAAGAGAGGAATGCTTGATATTTCCAAGGCGAAGCGTGTTTTGGGGTATGAGCCGAAGTATTCTTTTGATGCAGGGATTCGTGAGTATGTTCGGTGGATGGCTGAGGTTTATGCGCCTTTGTTTGGGTTGAAGGTTAAGAACCAGCCTGTTTTTGACTGAGGTTTGTCTTGTGTTTGCTTGCGATGTGCTTTTGGAAGTTTATTTAAGGTTATGCTTGTAAGAAGTTTGTATGGTGGTGATTTTATGAAGATACCCTTATGTGTGCCTTTTATGGATAATGTTGAGTCGGATGCTGTGTGTGAGGTCCTGAAGTCCGGATGGCTTGCGCATGGCCCCAGGTGCAAAGAGTTTGAGGAGCAGTTTGCCAAGTATATTGGTGTTAAGTATGCTGTTGCTTTGAATTCGTGTACTTCTGCGTTGCAGCTTGCTATTATGGCGCAGGGGCGCAGGGGAGAGATAATTCTGCCTAGTTTTACTTTTGTGGCTTCTGCAAATTCAATTGTTACTTCGGGCTGTAAGCCTGTTTTTGCAGAGATAGAATATGAGACAAGGAATATTGATCCTATTGATATTGAGAAGAGGATTACGAAGGATACTGTGGGTATAATGCCTGTTCATTATGGAGGGCAGGTGTGCAGGATGGATGAGATTATGGAGATTGCGGATAAGCATGGTCTTTTTGTTGTTGAGGATTCAGCGGAGACAATTGGCGGTCTTTATAATACGGGTGTGGGTGGCAGTTTTGCTACAGGATGTTTCTCTTTTTATCCAACGAAGAATATGACTACTGGTGAAGGGGGTATTCTTACTACGAATGATGATAAGGTTAAGGAGTTTGCTTCTACGATGAGGGGGCATGGTATCTCTTCTAGTACGTGGGCAAGGGAGAGAGTTGAGAAGCCATGGTTCAGGGCTGCTGTGATGGCAGGTTTTAATTATAGGATGTGTGATATTCTTGCGGCTGTCGGTGTTGTCCAGATGAAAAAGATTGATGAGATGAATGAACTTCGCAGGAAGCATGCACAATATCTTAATAAAGAACTTGAAGGATTGGATGGTATTACAGTACCTTCTGAGATGCTGGGGTGTAAGCATGTGTATCAGATGTATACAATCACACTTGGTGAGGCTGTTGACCGGACGAGGTTTCTTGCTTTGATGAGGGAGAAGGGGGTTGGCGCTAGTGTTCATTTTGATCCGCCTGTGCATTTGCAGCCGTATTATGTGGATGCTTACGGGTGCAAGAAAGGAGATTTTCCTGTGAGTGAGAGGCTTGCGGAGACGATTGTTACCCTTCCGATGTATCCTGCTCTTAATGTGGAGGAATTGGATTATATTGTGTCATCGCTTAAGGATGCTTTGCGTGGGTCTTCTGGTTGAGAGTAGTGGTGGTACCTGAACTGATTTTTGTTTTTTGGAGTAGTTGATGTGTGTGGTATTTGCGGCGGGTGATCCGGAGGTGTTTTCGGAGGGTAGGATTAACAGGAGTTATATTGAGAAGATTTTGGAGCAGCATTTGAGTGGCAGGCATGATTATGCTGTGTGGCTGTGGGCATTGATGAATCTGGAGTTGTGGTATAGGGAATATATGTTGTCTTGAGGTTTGGTGATATTGTGACTATTGTCGGAACGGTGAGTCGGAGCAGGGTGTTGAATGCGCTTGTTTTTTTTCCTGTTGATTATATTTTGTCATGTTTTTTCCGGATAATTGTGTGCGGGTATCTGCCGATTGAGTTGTCCCGTTATGTGCTTGTTTTTTTGGTGCTGTTGTGCGGTTACTTTCTTTATACTTCGAGTATTTTGGCGCTTGCTCTTTTTGCTGCCTATATGTTTGTTTGTTGTTTTTGTTTTTTTTTGAGTGAGCGAAGGTATGTGTTGTCTTTTGGTATTGCATGTTTTTTGTTTGGTGATAGGTGGGATAATCGTGGTTTGTTTTTCGTGTATGTTGTTGTGGTTGTGCTGATGTTTGCCGGGGTATTTCTATGATTTATAGAAATTTTTGTTTGCGTGATTTGAATCAGGTTGAAGGTATTAGCAGGGAGTCTTTTCCTTTTCCTCTTTCAAAACTTGCGATTCTTTTGTTGTCTGTTGTTTGCAGAATCTATGTTGCTGTTGAGGAAGGTAATGTATTGGGATATCTTGTTTTGGGTGAAAAGAGGGCAGGAGGTTTGTTTATATTTCATATTGCTGTTAAATCAGGGTGTCGAAAGTGTGGTGTGGCGTCAGGTTTTATGGGTCATTTTGTTGATGGGGTTTGTTCTGTCAGGACTCATGTTTCGAATGCGGCGGCGCAGAGGTTTTATAAGAAACATGGCTTTAAGGTTTTAAAGAGGTTAAGGTATAGTGGCGATGAGGATGAATATTTGATGAGGAGAGAATTATGAAGATATGTATGATTACGAGGACTTACCCGCCGAGGATTGGGGGTACAGGATCCGTTGTCCAGAAGGTGTCTTATGGGCTTGTGGATAATGGTTTTGATGTTTCTGTGATTTGCTCGAGGGTTAAGGGGGCGCCTAAGTTTGAGGTTGATAAGGGGGTTGCGATTCATAGAGTTATGAATGTTTCGGATAGTGATGAGTTTACGTTTTTGAATCTTGGGGTCAGTGTTTCTTCTATGGTTCGGAAGATTATCGATTGTAGGGGGCATGATGTATTTCATGCGCATGATATTTCTGTTGCAGGGTTTAGCGGGTGTATATCTAAGAGGATTGTTAATAAGCCATTTTTTCTGAAGTATGGGGGGGATCTTGTCCTTGAGTATTTGTCTTTGAAGAAGTTTAGAGGATGGGATCCAAAGAATGGATTGGAGGGTACGTTGGAATACAGGGGAGGATTCGTCGGTATTTTGCATCGTATACAGGATTGGTATTTTAAAAGTTATAATCTGGTGCTTCCGGATTCTTTTTACGGGAAGGATTTCCTTGAGAGGAGAGGTGTTGATTCTTCTAAGTTGAAGGTGTTGGTTAATGGTATTGATGTTGATATGTTTCGCCCAGTTGCGGGTGCTGATGTGGATGAGTTGAAGAAGTCGTTGGGGTTGTCGGGAAGGATAGTTTTTACTGCGACAAGGCTTGTTAGCTGGAAGGGTATTGATGTACTGATTGATGCAATGAGGGTTGTTTCTTCAAAGGCTGATGCTAAATTGGTTATTGCCGGTACCGGACCAGAGAGAGAGTATTTTGAGTCTGTTGTGGCGAAGTATGGCCTGAAAGATAGGGTGATTTTTTTAGGGAATGTGTCCCGGGAGGATATGCCAAAGTACCTTTCTTTGTGTGATGTTTTTGTTTTGCCGTCTTATTTTGATACGACTCCGAATGTGTTGCTTGAGGCGATGGCTTGTGGGTGTCCTTGTGTTGTGTCTGATATTGATGGTGTGAGGGAGGTGGTTGAAGGTGGGTGTGGTCTTTTGGTGAAGGTTGGTGATCCGGGTGATCTTGCGGTGAAGGTTAGTGATGTTCTTTTGAAACCAGTGCTTTCAAAGAAGTTGTCGCAGAGGGCGAGACGAAGGGCGGTTGGGCGTTATTCGTGGAAGAGAGCTATTGGGAATTATGTTAAGTTATATGAGTCGTATCCTGATGCCTAGATTTTTATTTCGCGGGGGTTGAGGGTCCATAGTATTGCACCAAAGCTTAATTCTGTCCAGAGTATTATCAATGCCAGTAGTGAAACGCTTATTGCGTATGTTTGCGGAATGTTTATTAAGCTGAAGAAGAATATCATCGAGATGTCTCTTGTGCCGATGCCTGAGATTGATATCGGTAATAGGGTTATTAGTGCGATTATGGGTGCAAATGAGAATACGTATAGGAAGCTGATGTCGATGTTTAGTGCGATTATCGTGAGGTATGTTTGTAGTATTCCTAGGATCCAGATTCCTGTTGTTAGTAGGCATATGTAAATGAGTCTTTTTTTTTGCTGAGTTATTGTTTGTGCGCTTTTGTAAAATTCGTTGAAGCATTCTTTGAGATATGCTTTTTTTTGTTTTGGTATGAGCCGGCTGAAGATGTGATAGCTGATTGTTTTTGTCAATTTTTTGTTTGTCATGATTGCGATTGTTGCTAGTGGTATGATGATTAGCGGGTATATTGAGTACATTGTGTGGTGGAAGTGATGGGACATTATGATTATTCCTATTGTTCCGAGGGCTATGAGTGATGTTATGTCGAGAATCCGGTCGATTATTATTGTTGAGATTGATTTGCTTGATGGGTTTTTGTCCTGCAGATACAGGGTTCTTATGAGGTCACCGCTTTTCCCGGGTGTCAATGTACCGACGAATGTGCCTATCATGGAGACTTTGCATGAATCCTTTAGTGTGTATTCCAGTCCTATTATGTCTATTATTTTTTTCCAGCGTAGACCTTTTACCAGTATCCTGGATGGGATCATTAAAAATGCGAGGAGTATGTATTCTGGTTTTGAGTTTGTTAGTATCCGGTGTATATTTCGGATGTCTGTTTGGGATATTATTGCGATGAAGAGGAGTATGCCTATGAGTGAAATGTATTTTGTGGATATTTTCATGTGTTTATTTTGGGATTGATATTTAAAATATTGCTGTGTAACTATTTTCATGGTTGCTGTGATTATTCCTGCCCTGAATGAAGAGAAGGCTGTTTCTAAGGTTATTTCGGATTTTAAGGAGCAGGGCTTGAAGGACGTCTATGTTATTGACGGGGGGTCGTCTGATAAGACTGTTGAGTTTGCGAGGAAGGCGGGGGCTAAGGTGATTTTCCAGAAAGGTAAGGGGAAGGGGGATGCGCTTCGCCAGGCGATTAAGGAAATTGATGCGGATGTTTATGTTACGGTTGATGCTGATGATACATATGATGCTTCGCGTGTCAAGGAGTTGGTTGAGCCTGTCAAAAGGGAGGGGTATGATATGGTTGTTGCAAGGAGGTCTTTGTCGGAGATTCCTGTTTTTAACCGATTTGGTAATTTTTTGTTCAATATGATTATTAGTGTGTTTTATGGTTATCGCTTACTGGATATTCTGTCGGGGTACCGGGTGATGTCGCGTGAGTTGGTTCGTTCTTTTCGGCTGGATTCAGATGATTTTGAGGT
>DAOWAN010000029.1 GCA_030634545.1 Candidatus Nanohalarchaeota archaeon | reverse complement strand
ATTCATTGAAGTCCCCTCCTGTTGTTTTTGGTGAGTAATAGTTGGGTGACTTCACTCTTATTCTTTTCTAATATCGCATATTCTTTAGAATTAATCTATCACGGAAAAAATCTCTATACCCGGTTTTTGTTTTGTTTTTTTGTTGTTGTGTGTCACGTGCTCACACAAGAAGTGTTTGAGTTGGGTTGTGTGCGTTTTTTGGTAATAGATGGAGTAGTAATATTTATTAGCGAGTTAGGGATTGTGCTTTAGTGATTGCGTTTTTGGGTTGTTTTTTGAATCATTGGATTTGGACACAGAAAGGGGATTGGGTTGAAATTTTTTGGAATTGTTTTGTTTTGACATGAATAGACCCAATTAACTCTCACATTTTCCTTGGGATTTTTTTGACCACAGTTTTTGCGCGCAGGGGTTGAATCGATGGCTTGCGCTAAGTTTCACATAAATTACCAGGATTTTGAGAACGAAATAGAAGAAAGAGAGAATTATTGGGGTTTACCTAGTAGTTTTTGGTTGTTCATGTAGGGCTGTAAGACTTTCGGGATTGTTACGGTGCCGTCTTTTTGCTGGTTGTTTTCAAGGATTGCGACGATTGCGCGGCTGGTGGCTATTGCTGTTGAGTTCAGGGTGTGTACCAGTTCTTTTTCGGCGCCTTCCTGACCGTATCTTATGTTTAGCTTTCTTGACTGGTAGTCGGTGCAGTTGCTGCAGGATACCATCTCCCGGTATGCGTTCTGGTGGGGCATCCATACTTCAAGGTCGTATTTTTTGGCGGCTACTGTGCCTATGTCGCCTGTGCAGATGTTTACTATGCGATAGGGGAGTTGAAGATTTTTGAAGAGGTCTTCTGCGTTTTTTATCAGCTTGTCGTGTTCTGCCCACGAATTTTCAGGGGTTGTGAATATGAACTGCTCTATCTTGTTGAACTGGTGGACGCGGAAGATGCCTTTTGTGTCTTTGCCGTGGCTTCCTGCTTCTTTTCTGAAGCATGCGCTTAAGCCTGCGTATTTCAGGGGGAGGGTTTTGGGGTCCAGGGTTTCGTCCATGTGGTAGCCAGCCAGAGCGTGTTCAGAGGTGGCTATCATGTAGAGGTCTTCGCCTTCTATCTTGTAGAGCATGTCTTCGAAGTCTGAGAGGGATACTGCGCCCTCCATTGGTTTTCTTCTTATCATTAAAGGGGTTTCCATTACAGTGTAGCCTTTTTCTCTTAGGAAGTCGAGTGCGTATTTCATGAGGGCGAAGTCGAGCATGACTATGTCGTTTTTGAGGTAGTAGAAGCGTGAGCCGGCGACTTTTGCTGCGCGTTCTATGTCTGCGCCGTCCAGGGAGTCTAACAGATCGTTATGGCTTTTTAGGGGGAAGTCGTAGGTTTTTATTTTGCCGCATTTGCGAAGTTCGGCGTTTTCAGTTTCGTCTTTGCCGGTTGGGACTGTTTCGTGGAGGAGGTTTGGGATGCGGTGGAGGAGGTTGTCTATGTCTTGTTTTAGGGTCTCTATTGATTTTTGTTTTTTTTCTATGGATTCTGATAGGGTGCGCATGCTTTGTATCTCTTTTGATGCGTCTTTTTTTTGTTTTTTCAGGGTTGAGATGTTTTGCGCTTTTTTGTTTCGGTTGTGTTTGATTGAGTCGAGGGTGGCTTGCTGGGTGCGCCAGTCTTTGTCGTTGGTTATTAGCTGGTCTAGCATTTTTATGTATTTCGGGTTGTTTCTTTTTTTCAGGTTGGTGCGTATGGGGTCTGGGTCTTTTCGGATTTGTTTTATGTCTAGCATTTTTAGGTCACCTGTGGTGTCTATTGAGGGCGGGAAGTTTATTAATGTTTGTTGAACGGCGGTTGTGGAATTGGGTCCGATGTTGTGGTGGTGCGGGTATCTGTGCGCTTGCGTTGAGTAGATTGATTGTTTGAGGTTTTAGGTTGTGGATAATGCCCGTGGAGAGGGTTTGGTGATTGCGCAAAAAGGTAGAGTATGTGGTTTTTTGGGATGGGTGTTTGATTGTGGGTGAATCTTCCCAGATAAATGTTTAAAAAAAATGTGATTTGCAGGCAAAAAAAATCAACGCCTGCTAACCATAAAAATTTGAATTTAGGATGTCTAATAAGACAATAAACAACGCATTCAGGACTAGAATACTCATAAAAATGAATAATGCCATCCCTGACGACATTGCAAGAAGAAACAGCTTATCTTCTTCCTCAACACCCACAATAGAAATTGCCCTTAATAAATATACAAGAGCAATAATCTGAGCTATCGTGGAACAAATAGCTACGAACAAGGCAATCACCACACCCACAGGATTTATTTCCGAAATCCCATAAACACAAAACCACAACGCGCATAGCACAAATGTGATTGCCAAGACATTAATGCATCGTTTCAGAGCAGAGTTTATCTGCCTATTCTCGATTTTTAGGTCAAGGATTTGCCTGATAGCAGGCATAATCCCTGTTTTATATAATACCATGAGTTCCTCTTCTCACACTTACATCAAGGTAGTGAGCAGCCTTTTTATTCATAATCGATACAAGCATATTCCCAAAGTAAAATCGACGCGACATTGACGCCGAGTATTACTAGAATAAGTGCAGCAGTCCATATTACCGGAAAAACAAACCAGATAAGTTGACTTGGCATATCCACCACCAATAATATCATTGACATGCATACCGCCAGACTAAACGCCAACTTAATGCAATGCTTGGCGATCCATGCTAAGAATATTACTATTCTTACCACAAAAATCATAGCATCTCTACCCATGATCTTCCTCCTTGCTCACTTCGCCAAATGCAGGATTGTGAGCACCCGTTTATTCATCAATCTATTCCAGCAGGCAAATCAACGCATTCTAACCTTTAACGTTCGCAAATGAGCACAACATCGCGTCAAAAAATCTCCACTGCAGGATCAGTGTTATGACGCAAAGCGCCACGGCAGGACATACCCATAGCAACGTGCAGAGCAAAATGACCGCACATTTGGTCCGTCTGCTCAACTGCAGGAAGCCCCACAAAAAGAACAGCAAGTAGGCTGCCCATGCTATCAGGATACCCGCGTGTACGAATTCTTGCATATTCTACCTCCATTTATTTAATTCGTTGTCTACCCCCTTCACTGCAAAGATTCCGCAGTCAGGAGGTTTCGATACAAATACGCAGGCAAGCACCCAAACATAAACCCTGGTGCCAAAAACAAATGCCTGCGAATTATTGCTCTTTATTAGGTTGTATGGGCGGTTATATTCATTCTTTAACGATATAAAATAACTCACGAATTACCACAAAAACTACCATGGCCCAAACAAATCCGAGCAACGAACTCGCCATGAGTCCCAACCCTAATAATCCTAACGGCGCAATTATTAAAGCAGCCAAAGCACCACCAAATAATCCAAGGAAGCATATCTTCATTGGATGACTGCAATTTAGAGGTTCTGGACTCAACAGATGGTGTATTCTAGAGAGCGATATCCATACAATCAATATAAATATCAGACCGAATACCACGTTATCGGGTGTGAGATCAATTCCAGACACCCAATTCACTACCGCCATTGTTTGTGTGCGTAGTAGCACAATAAGGCACACAACAATGCATCCAAAAAGGATGCTTGAAATATACAGTGCCTTTTTTTCAACTAATTTTAGACATCTCATAATTCATTCCTCCAATTTTCAATTATTTTCTCGTGCCTGACTACGCCAGACACAGACTAAGCGCAGTTAACCTACGCATTAACAGTATCTTTACAACAAAAGACAACCTAAGACCACACCAATAATGCAAAAGACACCTACAGAAAATAGTTTTGTGAGCCATCCCAGACCCACCCCAGGTATTGCTCATCCACCCTCAGACCATCCCCGCGAGTATACCATCCTGCATACTCACTGCGGACGTATCTCGGCGGATCGTGGGTATCCACAAGATACTTTTCTTCGACCACAATGGTGGTCACATTTATTGTCGACAGGATCACGATTAAAACGAATCTGCCAACAGGAAGCTTACGCGTAAGAATTTTTGCATATATATATATACATCCATCAATTGTCTACATCCCTCGCCGCGTCAGCAGCCAGGATGTTCCGATACAATTCACAGGCAAGCACCTAAAGTTGGTGCCAAAAACAAACGCCTGCAAACAATTACCTCTTCATATATCCATTTGAATATACAAGGTAAAAGAATAAAGAAAGAGTATTTACACCACCAAGCACCATTGCAAGTGCAACACTCAAGATTAGCCCAAAAGCAAATCCTATTATTTCAATCGGCATGCCCACTCCAAACAAAATCATTGAGAGGCAAACAGATATCATCACCACGAATTCAAAGCAATGTTTGACGATCCACGCCAAAACCAAGACTTTCCTTTCCAAAGAAATCACAGCATTCTCATCCATGATTTTCCTCCTTGCTCACTTCGCCAAAGGCAGGATTGTGAGCGCCTGTTTGTTCGTATGTCAATACGGCAGGTCAAAAAGAAACGCCTGCAGAATCTTAAGATTTAATCCTTAAACCAGAGTAACGTTTAATTGCTAATAATAGCAGAATCACACTCAATAGCACGAATAGCCCGAATAGCGATAGTAACTCACCGCTCAAGCTAGGAGTAGGATACATTGAAGGACATTTAATCAAAACGACTAAATGCCTTAAAGTTATTCCCGACAGTATCCCTGAGAAGATAACCTCATTTAAGACACTATCTAAAATTCTCGCTACTACTAGCAGGAGCAATAGCACTATTATCCCCAATAATATACCCTGCAGGGCATGGTGGAACAATATAGAGAGCATAGACCCCATATCCATCCTATCCAAAGGATAGAATAAAAATCGGTCTCCGAACCCCAGAATCCGGGCAAGGAAATATCCAAATATAATACTGCCAAAAATGACAGCACACACAGAAATTATTTGTTTCATGTTGTTGCATATCATCACTTTCCCTCCATTAATAATTATTTTGCACCAAACTACACTGAACAAGAATATCGACGCAGCTAAGCACACATTAACACAATTTTCACAACAAAGACAACCTAAGACAGCTCAAATACCGCGAAAGACAAGTACAGAATATACCACAAGCTAAGTGGTTTGTCTTCGCAGTCTTTAGGCGCAGCATACTCTTTTCACAAAAAGATGCATACGACTTTTTTCAAGACAGTCTCTTACAAATTCTGACAGGGTTAACCGTCAGATACTCTAAATCCCCGAAAGGAAAGTTGTTTTGTTGTAAAGAGGATATGGTGCGCTTGAGCATACGGTTTTCGCGCACAACACAAAAGTACTATTATTTAGTAATGATTGTTAACTTTAAATATCTTTCACAGCACAATAGTAACGCATTACGCAGCACGAAATAGGTTCGGCGTGTAAACTTTATAATCATGGGAGAACATAGGGAGTACAGGAGTATTGGTTGAGGATTTATATGGGATTATTTGATGTGTTGTTCGGTGGAAAGAAGGAGAAGAGGAAGGAGGCAGCTTGCACTGTTGTTGATGCCAATAAGATTAAAGATGAGATTAAGATGGAGATGAGTTCTGAAATTCTTAAGGAGAATGATCATCTCAGGCAGGATTTAGCGCATGAAATCAAAAAGATTTATAACAGGATAGAGGATGTTGAGAGGAGTGCGGGGGAAAAGCAGGAAGACAGGATTGAGAGGATTAGCAATACAGTTGGTGAGTTGAATAAGAAGTTTTCTGATCTCTGCGTCATGGGTAAGCTTTCTATTGAGAATAAGGAGCAGGTGGAGAAACTATACCATAAGATGGCTACAAAGGAAGATATTGAGGCACTGCGCAATGAGGTTTTGAATGTTGTTCCGACTATCATTGATAAGGATGCTAATGAGGTTCTTGAAAATGTTGTGCAGACTGAGCCGAAGGTCGGGCTTGAGCATATTCTTGAGAGAATGCCGAAGTCACGAAGGGTGCTTGTGAATATTCTTATGGAGGCAGAGAGCCCTATCAGCTATAAGCAGATTGCCACTAAGATGGGGCTTACGTATAATACTATTAAGGTGTATGTGCGCGATGTTAGGGAGTCGGGGTTTCCTATTGAGGAATATATGGCGCAGAATAAGAAGCTTTTGAATATCCCTAATTCTGTTAAAGCTGCGATGATCTATAGCCAAAACCCAGACAGCCAGTATTGAGGGGCTTCGTACATCGCGATTAAGAGAAGTTTGCGGAACGAAGTGGAGCAAATTTGGGCGGAGTCTCTTAATCAGAGTCATGTGTTTTTTCTGCAAGAAAAAATGCCGGAATGTAGTGGAGGCACAGTATGATGGAGAGAGTCCAAGTTGTTAGAATAATAGATGTTTAGTACATCTAACTCCCGCATAAAGATGTTCTGCTGTGCTAATCTCAACACATCTCTCGTTATAAACTATAAACTTCAATGAATAGGATATTACAGCAAGTAAGAGTAGTGTTCCAATAATAATTAGGCGTTTATTCTTATTTGAAAATTTGGTCTTGTTAAGTAAAAAAGATAGAATGAAGTAGCTTACGATCATAACTACAATTGTAGCGATAATCCCCCAATAATTAATAATCAACATAGTTCTTATCATGATAAATTAATGGGAAATATTATTTAAATACTTTTAATATCTCTAAATCTCTTGAGAGAATGGCGAAGTCACGAAGGATGCTTGTGAATATACTTCTTGAGGCAGAGAGTCCTATCAGCTATAAGCAGATCGCCACTAAGATGGGGCTTACTTATAATACGGTCAAGGCGTATGTGCGGGAGTCAGGGTTTCCGGTTGAGGAATATATGGCGCAGAATAAAAAGCTTTTGAATATCCCTAATTCTGTTAAAGCGGCGATGATTTATAGCCAAAACCCAGACAGCCAATATTGAGGGTTTTGTCATATCCATCAAAGCAAGGGGGTTTTGTTGAAGTTTGTTCTTAGAGAGTTGCATTGAGCATATAGCCAAAGTCAGAATAACCAATTGAGGGGCTTTGTCATAGATATCACTGCAATTTGATTTTGTTGAAGTTTGTCCTGAGATTTGCTGCATTGAGCAGGCAGCATATAGAGTGTTATCGTTTGCAACAGATACATTCTTGTTGTCCTGTTGCAGGTATCTTCGGATACTTTTGTAAATTGCAGAGAGTGGTGTTGATTTTCTGGAAAGCACAGCATAAAAGAGTAACAGATAGTATCGGTTACTACAGTATCGATAATATCGATAGTATCCGATAGTATCTGTATAAACTAAAAAGAGATACAGCAGAAGCAATAAAGTAAAATAACCGTTATTCTGAAAACGATAACAGTAGAAGGGTATCGGCAGTAACCCACGTTACACAGAAGGATAGTATCGGTTAGTAACCGTGAAAAAAGGCAGGAGATCAGAGAGAATATATGAGAGCATAATAAGAATAACAGGCAGAAGAATATTATCCGGAGAAAGATATCGTGGGCAGTAGAGCAAGTAACCACAGAGAGTATCGGTAGTAACGGAGAATTTAAGAGAGTAAGCCAGACATAAATAGGAATATTATCCCAAATCAATTAACACATAGAAGTAAGAGAAGAGACAGAGTAAGAAGTGAAAGGAGATATAGATTTAAAATCATCCCATAATCAATACCAATATGAAAAGTATAGATTATCTAAAAAGTAAATGCATACAATTCAAAATAATCCATCTAGATGAAATCCCAAGAAGCGCGCAGGATGTTGAAAGGAGTTATGGCTACCCACTCAATCAAGTTTTAAAAACAGCAGTATTTGTCGGGGAAAGAGAACCAGTTTTAGTTGTTTTGCCAGGAGACAAGAGAGCCAATATTGAGAAGTTAAAAGACATTACAAATCAAACCAATCCCCGCATGGCGAAACCAGATGAAGTTGAAGAGATAACGAATTATAAGATTGGAGGAGTTTGCCCATTTACCAATGAAAAGGACATTACAAAAATAATTGATGAGGAGGTTTTCAAAATAGATATTGTGAATATCGGTAGCGGAAAAGCAGAGATAGGAATATAACTAAATTCTAATGAGTTGCGAAAAGTGTGGAATGGAATTATTGCAGACATAACAGAATAGACACACACACACACACACACACACACACACACACACCAGATCACAATAAAAATCAGAGAATAGCCAGGAGATTAGGAGAGTTCAGGCGCATTATTGCAAGACAGACAGCACAGAGCAATAAAAAAATCAGGAAATACCTCCACAGTTAGAGCATTTCAAGCTTTTTCATCAAGCATATACCACAAATACGATAAAAAAACAGTGCAAATGTGAGGGTTCTTAGGGAGTTAAGAGGTATTTTCGGGCAGAATACAAAGAAACCCCCCGAGCGAGGAGAAATGTTCTGCCATGCACAAAATCCAGAGGAGTGAGAGTGAAGATTAAAGCCCCACATCAAGCCCGTCTCACCAACAGAAATGAAAAGTCATATTCTCGAATAATCGGATAAGCGGTAGACTTTAGGCACACGCCATTCAATGCACGAAGAATCACATATAGAGAACAGATACCCCAATGATTTTACTTCATCCAGCACATCATCCGGAAGTGGTTCTGATACAAGTAAAAATTCACCATCATCCGCCCGAGCATACGCATGGCATTTTTCACGGTAATGGAGCATATTTAATTCAATAATTTGAGGAAATTTTTCAGCTAAAGAAACACGATGATAGCCATGACTTTTTAGAAAAACGCGTAAATCCCCTGGTTTTTCACCCATAAAGAGTTGTTTTTCATCAGATGCCCGCAGTATCGCGTAAATTTCCACCAAATCACATGAGAGTAATAGCACGAATAATTATTTATTTGTTTGCGCCAGCACCCAGCGATCAGACATATAGTGAATCCACCAACAGCTTAATTGTAGATAGAGCCCCATATAGTCAACCGATTCTTATTTCGGTTAAATCATAACCCCGTAAAGTTAGTCGGCGGACCATAACAGAGATTTTTTCTGAAAGAAGTTATGTCTCACGGCGCCAAATAAGCATTTAGCGCGTCACATTATAGGATGCGACTTTTTCAAGAAGGGATTTTGCTTTTTTGTTTTTTTCGAAGTGGTTGCGCACAGGTTCAAGCATAGCGTTTAAGGAATTTGAGACAGACTGCTTAAGGTCCATCGGGTGGAGTTCGCCTGCGCGGTAAATTTTGCATAACTCGTCGAAACTCTGTATCTCCAGGTTGCCGCCGTATTTTGTCGGGCGCTCCACAGGCATAGTATCACATTTTTGGAATATGAGGTGTTTTGAATAGTCTATGAGGGGATTGTCTTCAAGCTGTTTAGGGGGACAGAAGGCGCTGTTTATTTTTCTTTTTATTTCCTTTTCGGTGTCAGTCATGAATATTGCGGTGTCTGGCTTTGATTTGCTCATCTTCATCTCGATTGCGCGTTCGGTTGCAGATAAGGTTTTTTTGGGTGGTTCTGTGAGACTTAGGAGCATGTGATGGTGCATGGCAACAGGTTTATAGTAGCCCATTTTCGGACCTATTTCGCGTGCGAGCATGTTTACTTTGCGCTGATCCATGCCTAATTGAGCTATGTCGGCTTTGAGGTGGAAGATGTCTGCGCATTGCATGCAGGGATAGAGGATTTGTGCTGCGCTCAGAGAGGTGTTTTCGTCTCTCCCCATGATCTGTGAGCAGCGCGTGATACGGCTGACGGTTGATGATCGCGCTATGGTGACTACTTTTTTCCAGTAGTTCTCGTCTGCCATTGAGTCTTTTGCCCAGACAAAGTCTACTTTTTTTGTGTCCAAGCCACAGGCTTTCCAGACCTCTATGAAATAGTTGCCGGTTGTCTGGATCTTGCCTAAGTCGCCGTCGAGTTTGTTGTTCATCCATGCGAACCAGTCAGCTACCCAGAGTTTGAATCTAATGCCTGTCTTGTTTAGTTTTTCAATGTTTATTGCGCGAAGCATGCCTTGCGCTATGTGTATCTTTCCGGATGGCTCAAAGCCATCGTAGGCGATCGGATGGGCTTTTGTCTCGAAGAGAGTTCTTAGGTCATCTTCAGTTATTATCTCTTCACCTACTTCGCGAGCCAGGATCATTTTTGTTTCTGTGTCCATGAGTATCAACTTAGATATTAGATATTGAGGAATAAGCTTTTTATTTGTAGCATAAGAGTATTAGATCATGATTGTTGTTGACGGAGCGCATAATGAGGGAGGAGGACAGATTGTGAGGACTGCGGTTGGTCTTTCTGCGGTTACGGGGAAGGATGTCAGGGTTGAGAATATACGTGCAAACAGACCCAAGAGAGGGTTATCTGTCCAGCATGTGTGCGCAGTCAATGCAGTTGCACAGATGTACTCTGCCAGAACCAAGGGAGTTTTCGTGGGATCGAAGTGTATTGAGTTTTACCCGGGAAAAGAGCGAGCAACAAAGGACATCAAGGTCAATATATCTACGGCAGGGTCGGTCGGTCTTATTCTTCAGCCGTTGATTATAGCGGCTTTGGGAAGGGGTGACAAAATAAATATTGAGGTTGAAGGAGGCGCCAGTTTTGGAAAGTGGGCTCCACCAGTCACGTATATTCAGAGGGTGTTTTGCAGGGCAGTGTCTGCGTTCGGATGTGATGTAAAGGTTGAGGTTTTGAGACAGGGATTTTATCCAAAAGGAGGATGTCTTTTGCGTGCTGAGATAAAGACGACAAAGCCAAGGCGCGCAGTTATTGGTTGTTTTGAGGAGGGCGTGAAAATATATGGAGAGAGTGTGGCTTCACGCAGTCTTCTTAGGAGAGATGTGGCTTTGAGACAGGCTCAGAGTGCGAAGAAAATGCTTTGCGATGCAGGTCTTTTCAAAGAGGTGTCTATTGATACGAGGTATGTGGATTCTGTTTCTACAGGGTCAGGGATTGTTCTTTGGACTGAAGGAAATATGTTTCTCGGGGCGTCTTGTGTCGGTGAAGCTGGAAAGAGGGCAGAAGAGGTTGGAGAAGGGGCAGCAAGTGAGATGATTGAAGGGTATAGAGCGAGAGCATGTGTTGATAAGTATCTTTGTGATCAGTTAATACCGTTTCTTGCGATGAGGGGCGGAATGATTAAGACGTCTGAGATTACGAAGCATACTGAAACGAATATATGGGTTGTTGAAAAGTTTACAGGGGTTGCGTTTGATGTTAACATAGAAGATCAAACCGTTAGCATACGCAAGTAATGCAGAAATATATTGATAGAATTACCCAAATATTTTGAAATGTAGGGAAAACTATATATAGTTTTTTGTGCAATATAGTGATTGTAAGTTGAGATGATTAATAGATAACAATTCATGTTTGTTTTATCTCCCTTACTGGGATGTGAGATGGGGTCGTTAAGACTCCTCTTGCACTCAGTGCAAGTTCTTGGTGTTTATTGGTTTAGTCAGCGGTTTAGGGTGTTAATTGTTTTTTGCTGTGCCACACACAATATAACGCAGAAGAGTTATTTGTTTCCGGGAGGGCTTTTGAAAGAGATTGGCTTGAAGGAGTAGGTTTTCCAGTCGATTGATCTTAAGAGGCGCTTTTTTAGGGGGTCTATGCCTTCGTTTGTTTTTGAGGAGAGGAAGTAGGGAGTGTCTTTTGTTAATGATTTTTTTGGGGTTTTTTTGCGCGGCTGGAGGTCGTATTTTGTTTCGCATAGGAGGATTTGGGTTTCTTCGAATGAGGATCTTATGTCCTTGTATAGTGATTTTTGCTGTTCTACGCAGTATCCGCAGGTTTCTGTTGGATCTATGAGGTATAGTATGAGGTTTGCGCGGTATTTTAGTGCCAGCATTGCCTGCATCTCAATCTTGTTTTTTTGTTCGAGCGGGCGATCAAGGAGTCCAGGGGTGTCTATTACCTGTATTTTTTCGTCTATGTAGCCTAAGAGTATTTTTTTTGTTGTGAATGGGTAGGGCTGGACCTGGGGTTCTGCGCCGGTGAGGCATTTCAGGAGGGAGGATTTGCCTACGTTCGGGTATCCTGCGAGGACTATGGTCGGGAGGTTTTTCAGGTTAGGGAGTTTTTTTAGGATGTTTCGGGAGTCTTCGAGGAAGATGAAGTCTTTTTTTACTTGTTTGAGTATTGATGATACGCGACCATAGCATTCTTTTCTTACGGGTGCGAGGGATTTTAAGGGAGTGCCTTTGAGGCGGCGGCGGTATTTGTGGCAGATGCCTGTGTTGAAGCGGGCTGCCCATTTCAGGGCTGCAAGGGATTTTTTGAACTGGTCTGCGTCTATTACCAGTTCCACCATATGCTTGTGGAATGGGTCTAATGTGTCGATTTTCGGGGTCTTTAACAGGATGTTGTCGATTGTTACACTTATTACTGTGGAGACGGTGCTTATCTTGTTTTGCTCGTATTCACGGATGGAGTTTATGCGGTCGTGCTTGTCGATTATTTTTTTTATTTTTCTTGCGCGCTGGAAGGCTTTGCTTAGGAGCTCGTCTTTTCTTGGGATTTGGGGCATTTTTGAGAATTGTGCCATGAATGTTCACCGGATTTTGTTGCTTTTTGGAGTTATAGGAATAGTTTATTTTATTAAATTCAAATAAGAATATATTATTGTAAAAGTGTTTCGGTGCTTTTATGATATTGTTGGCAAATATTATGTGAGGTGTGTTGTATGGCGATGGAATTTATTTGGGGAGCAGGAGTGGTGATGATACTGATTGTCAGTATCAAGCAGATTTATGAGTATGAGCGAGGGATACTGTTTACTATGGGGCGGTATTCGCATATGCTTTCGCCTGGATGGAGGATTGTGCTTCCGGTTTTCCAGTCGATGCAGAAGGTTGATCTTCGGGTGAAAACGGTGGATGTGCCGTCGCAGGAGACGATGACGAAGGATAATGTTTCTGCAAGGGTGAATGCGGTTCTGTATTATAAGATTACGGATGCGTCTAAGGCGATTCTTTCTGTAGAGGATTATATGTATGCGATGAGCCAGCTTGCGCAGACTACTATGAGGAATGTCATTGGCGAGGTGTCGCTTGACGAGCTTCTTTCGAAGAGGGATAAGGTTGCGCAGAGGATTATGCAGATTGTTGACCACGAGAGTGACCCATGGGGTATCAAGGTGACTTCTGTTGATCTGAAGGATGTTGAGATGCCGGGTGAGATGAAGAGGGTGATGGCTAAGGGTGCTGAGGCTGACCGTGAAAGGAGGGCTGTTATCATCAAGGCTGAAGGAGAGGTTATTGCTTCTAATAATCTTGCCAAGGCTGCTAAGACTCTTGCTGCTTCTGACGGGGCTTTGCATCTTCGGACGCTCCAGAGTATCAATGACCTTTCGAGTGACCAGAGTAATACGGTTGTGTTTGCTATACCGCTTGAGGTGCTCCGGGCTGTCGAGAGAGTTGGCAAGAAGAAGTAATTTTTACTTCTTCTTTTTTTTCTTTTTTTGTCCTGAAAGGGACATTTTTTGTTGTTTTTTTGTGCGATAAGTATTTAAGTGTCAAGTGACACGTATAGAGTATGGAGAGAAAAATTTCGTCTGATCAGGTCAAAAATATCAGGAAGATGATTGTTGAGCTTAGAAATAATCCTGGCGGGCTTTGGGTGCGTGAGATTGCGCGCAGGTGCGGTATCCATATGGAGACTGCGCGAAGAATCATTGAGCGGCATCCTCTTATTTTCAGGAAGTATGCGGATTTTACTGCGTACAGGATCAATCTTAAGATTATTGCGCTTGCGGATAAGAGGATCGATGATAAGAATTTTTTGAAGTTTATGGGGCGTGCGGGCGTTTCTAATGGTGAAGGGGTGTGAGTATGGATACTATGATGCTTTTTTTGGTGATTGGGCTTTATGTGGTTGTTGCTTATCTTGTCTATACTAAGATGAAGCTTAGGAATGTTGTTCTTGAGCTTGAGTATACGGTTGAGGAGCTGCATAAGAGGATTGAGGATCATGAAGGGATTCATGAGGAGAAGGCGCATAGGAAGAAGTGAATTTGTAAGTCTTCTTGCTCATGTTTGAAGTCTTCAAAAAGATGCTATTTTTGGGAGTTAAAAATTGTTAGCAATTTTTAGGGCTTTGAGCTAACGCTCAAACTCATGAGACTGGCGTCTCAAGTTTTTCAACTTCGTTGAAACTCTCACATTTTTGTTTATATGAATTGTCTGGGGTTTTCTGAATAACTGATTTTCTACTTTAGATTAAATTCTTCAGGCTAAATCGCGCGGAGTTACTATTGTTCTCGTTTCTGTTTAGGAGTTTGTTTTTATTGGGTTTTGGAGAATTATGGATTGTTACTTTTTAGTAGGTAAAACATTTATAAAGATTATTTGTTCTTTTGTAGTTAGTGTGCGCAGGATGTTAATGCGCGTTATGTTTACAACAATACAACACATCCATTAATTTGGATTTTTTGAAGCCGGCATGAATGCGCTGGTTTTGTAAGAGACGGTCTTTCAAAAAAAGTAGTATGCATTATCTTGTAAAAGAGTATGCTGCGCCTAAAGACTGCGAAGACAAACCACTTAGCTTGTGGTATATTCTGTAGGTGTCTTTTGCAGTATTTGAGCTGTCTTGGGTTGTCTTTTGTTGTGAAAATTTTGTTTATGTGTAGGTTAGCTGCGCTGATGTCTGTGTCTGGCGTAGTCGGGCACGGGAAATTACAGATATAGAGGAATGAATATGAGATATCCAAAAAAAAGTGATATTGTTAGAATCGTTTCGGGATTAATAGTAGTATGCGTCTATATTATTTTTGGCGGCGTGGTCAAAAAAGAGGCATCTTCTGCTATAAACACAACTCTCGAACCAAGCTTGGTTTTTCGCAGGCGTTCTTTTTTGGACAGACTATGGAAATGTATCGTGACTTTCTGATGCTTATTGCGGTGGAAAGTAAACAAACGAGCGCTTACTGCCTTTCTCTTAGGAGATAAAGTGAGTGGAGGAAAAATATGAAATATTTAAGAGTGATTTTAGGAGGACTATCACTTAGCGTGCTAGTCCTTATTTGTGCAGGCGTAATCGTGAGT
This sequence comes from Candidatus Nanohalarchaeota archaeon, assembly GCA_030634545.1. Lineage (GTDB taxonomy): Archaea > EX4484-52 > EX4484-52 > EX4484-52 > B79-G9 > B79-G9. Next base: position 3,676 of record DAOWAN010000029.1, on the reverse strand, counting down.
CTGATGTCTTTTGCAGCACCAGAACTCGTAGGTTACGAAAGAGGTCCTGGAGGGTATATATACGACCCCGAAGACCTCAATGAGTATCGTGAACGTGAGTACGATGGGAAGTACCACATTTACGATGAACCGGACACCACCACCTCAGAACTTCTCATTGATGCAAGGATGTTGGCGATGAATGCCAATGAACTTGACAATGAGAGTAGTCTGAATCAGGATTACCATAAAATATATTTAGTAGATGATATGGTGATTGGTAAGCTCGGATCCATGAGCTATATCATCGGAAAGAACGGTGAAAGGCTCACTTCCGGGCACCACACATTGTGGTGTGAGTGGGAAAGTATTTATGGGAAGTTAGGAGCAACGGAAGAACTCATAGGATACTTATAATAGCATCCATTGAGTTCTTAGTTTTTTTCATAAATTCTTATTCATTTTTTGAAAGGATATATCATTATAAGATATATTCATTAAGCACATAATACCCATATGGAGACTGCGCGAAGAATCATTGAGCGGCATCCTCTTATTTTCAGGAAGCATGCGGAGTTTACTGCTTATAGGATCAATCTTGCTCACGTTTGAAGTCCTCAAAAAGAGACTATTTTTGGGAGCCAAAATTTGTTAGCAATTTTTAGGGCTTTCGACCAAAGGTCGAAACTCATGAGACTGACGTCTCAAGTTTTTCAACTTCGTTGAAACTCTCACATTCTGAGAGCATCTTAAACTGTCCAACTTTCAAGTGAGGTTTTGCATTTTTTTCTGTTTGCGCATTTGCCGGTCTCGTCTGTCATTGACGGGGGGTTTTCACAGTATGCGCGTGTGACTTCGGTCTTCAGAATCGGGCAGATGAAGTGTGGCTGGTCTTTATTGTAGGTCTTTTTCTTTACAATAGGCTATCACCGATTGAATTTGCCTGTGTATTCTTTTTTAGTATTTGTTTGTGGGTGTTTGTCTATAGGATTACTGCGAGGATTATTATGTATAGTGTTAAGAGGGTTGCGCCTTCTAGTTTTGTGATTTTTTTGTCGTAGACTATGTATGCAAGGAAGACTGTCAGAAGGAGCATTGAGGGGAGTGCTGTTGTTATGAAATTGGGGGTGGCGGAGAGGGGCCCTATGGTTGAGCTTGCGCCAAGGACGACCAGGGAGTTGAAGGTGTTTGAGCCGATTATGTCGCCTATCATGAGATCTGTTTTACCTTTTCTTGCGGCGACGATAGATGTTGCTAGTTCGGGGAGGGATGTGCCTATTGCGATCAGTATGAATCCTATGATTGCCTGGCTTATGCCAAGGGAGGACATGATGAGTGTTGATGAGGTGATGAGGTATTTTGCGGCGTAGATGATGCCTGCCAAGCCTGTGAAAAATAAGAGTATTGATGAGGGTTTTAGTTTTGCTTTTTTGTGTCTGTCATGGTCTTTGTGTATCTTGATTGAGTATACAAGGTAGGCAATGTAGGTTGCCAGAAGCATGATGCCTTCAATTAATGTTATTTTGAAGTCTATGAGGACTATTGCGGTTGCGAGTGCGGAGATGAAGAGGAAGGGGATGTCTTTTTTGAGGATGTTTCTTCGGGTCTTGATAGTGTAGAAGACGGCGGTTATGCCAAGCACCATGGCGATGTTTGCGATATTTGAGCCTAGGACGTTTGCGATTACGATTTCTGTGAGACCTGCGCGCATTGCCACTATGGAGGATGATAGTTCTGGCAGGGATGTGCCGAGGGCCACTACAGTTGCTCCTACGATGAATTCTGATGCGCCGAGGACTTTTGCGAAGTGGATGGCGGAGTCGGTGATTAGTTTTGCGCTGTAGAGAAGGGCTGCGAGGCTTAGTGCGAAGGTCAGGTATTCTAGCATGGGGTCACCGTATGATGTTTGGATATGTGGTTCTCTTTAGTGTTGTTTTGGGAAGTATAAATATTTGTGTTTTATTAATTTTCGCGCTCATAAATATGACATGGATGATTTTTTTGATAAAAAGGTTGAAGAGATAAAGGAGAAATATAAGGAATTGGGATTTAGTGATGGGTGGAGATTCCTATTTTGTCCTAAAAAGAGAATTATAGATAATAATAGAGTATTGATATTAGGACTAAATCCCGGAGAAGGAGTCGCTGAAGGGGATGATATAAGTGAAAGTGTAGAAGAAGGCAACGTATACCTTGATAATTGGAACGAAGATTGTGGTGATGAAGGAAAAATCAATGACAAACTTCAAAGAAATTTAAAAGATTTATTTAAGAAAGTATCCGAAAAGTGCGGAAAGAAATGGGAGGACATTATTAAAGATAGTTTGACCAGCAATTTCATCTCTTTTAGATCTCAGAACATTAAAAGCTTAAAACAGAAAAAAGAATGTTATGAATTTGCTTTCAAATTATGGACAGATGTAATTGAAAAAAACGATTTTAAGGTTATTATTTGTATGGGTAATTGTGAGAACTATAGTAGTTATAGCAACGTAAAAGAGATTTTAGAAAAACGATATGGTGATTTTGAGACGAATACGATACCTATTAAGTGGTGGAAAAATACGATAAAATATAGTGAAATTCCGTGTGAGAATAACAAAATTCTACTTGTAGGATTACCCCATTTTTCTTATTTTAGTTTTATTGAAAGACCAAAGTCAAAAAAAGCAGTAGATGAAATTACTGATAAAATTGCAGAATACATAAAATAAAAGTCCGGATATCAATACATTTGTATCTGCAACAACTCTTGGTTTTTTTCATCTGTTTTTCTCCTTTCTATATTCATCTATTGCTGTGGAAACATCTTCCGGCTTGATTCCTTTTTTTGAGGCAAAATACCTTCCTTTTTTTATGATGTTGTCAAACCTTTCAAATTTCGGCATTTCTATTTTCTTTAGCATTATTGTGTCGTCTCGTCCAACTATAGTTGAAGACATAATTATTTGGACAAATGTCTTCACCATATGCTTAAAATTTCGTTGAAATTTTACCATCCAGCGAATCTTTGAGATTCGCCCGGATAGATTAAGGTCTCTTGGTTTTTGCTTAAGTTTGTCCATTTAGTAACGACCTTAATTATAACATTTAAAACTATAAAATTATAGTCATGTCATGAATGAAAAAGAACTTCTGAAAGTGATTGAAAAAGGGGAGTCTGAAAGAGTGGAGTTTAAGAAGTCTACTGCGCAGATGGATCGCGCCCTCAAAGCAATGTGCTCATTTCTGAATCATAATGGTGGTGCGGTCTATTTTGGTGTCTCTGATAAGGGAAAAATTGTTGGTCAGGATGTGTCTGATTCAACACTAAAAACAATATCGCAGAAGATCAGGCAGAAGATAAAGCCGGAAGTCAGCGCAGGGATTAAGGTTTTGGAATCCGGAGGCAAAAAGGTTGTTGAGGTGATAGTTGCTAAAGGGACAAACAAGCCGTATTATCTTGACGGGATTGCTTACAAAAGGGCAGGGAGTGAAAGCCCGGTGATTGCGCCGGAGGAACTTGAAAAGATCATACTTGGTAAAAAGAGAATGTACTGGGATTCTGAAATATGCGAAGGGGCTACACTCGAGGATATTGATGATGTGAAAGTTGAATGGTACATTATAGTCAATCCACTAACTTTTCATTGTTATCATCCTTCATGAACTTCTTGGTCCATACTTTCGTATATCCCTGCTTGTTACTGCTTATTTT
>DAOWAN010000068.1 GCA_030634545.1 Candidatus Nanohalarchaeota archaeon | reverse complement strand
TATAAAGAACAACCGCGCACCCGCCAGCCAACCTGCGCGCCTCATACTCACTCTTCTTAGGAGCATCCAGAAACCCGTACTCAAGAAGCGCATCAAGCGCCGAAGAATCATCCAAAACTCTTGAAACACAGCCCATACAAACTAATTGACTCAATCGCTTATAAATCTAAGCGCAAAAAAACACAAGAACAAATATACACTATCTAGCCCCATGCTTAATCCCGTCAGTCAGTGGTTTGCAGACAATCTCCCTGACAGCAAAATCAAAAAACCCATCAGAATACGCAGGTTTCACAACCATAACCGTATCAGCCCCTCTCCCGCTCCCTGCAACACACAAAACATATTCATCCGGCGAAACACACCCTGCATCCGTAGCCATGACAGTAACTTCAATCCCGACCTTAAAACCCTCGCACGGAATCCTCAGCCCGTCAGCTAAAACCAGCACAGGTCCCGCAGTATCCCACCTCTTCTTAACTGCCCTCTCAACACCACTAAGAGCAAGGACACCCTGTACATACCTGACACCCACCTTCTCAAACTCTTTCTTATTCTTTTGCAATTCAGGAGAACCAGAATACTTTGAACCCGCACTAAGGCCAACAGGAATCACCTGTATTTCAGTTCCTTCAAGCGCCCTGATGACTTTCAATCCAGTATCCCCTGAGGACGTAGCAACCACGACTTTCTTAATGTCTCCCTCTTTGCACCTTTTACATACAGCATCTATTGCATCTTTTGTATTTTCTTTCCCGGTATTTTCAAAATATATTACCTTTTTTTCAATCATCATTTATCTTCACCACGCCTTGCATCTTTTAGTCCGAAGACATATTTTTTGTAATAAACACTATTCAAAGTACCCGCAGTGTTATGGGCTAGTTTCCTGTCTTTGACAATAAATACTGTAACCGGTGCTTTTGAATGCTTCTGAAATATCAGATCATGCCCTATACACAAGCCAACCTCTATATTAATATCCGTTTCACATTCATTAAGAATCATCGCCTGACCAATAGGATTGCACATCGCCTCATGCTCATGAGCGCTATCTAACCATTTTATCCTAGGCAGCCCTAACTCTGATTTGTCTATACTGCACATTTTACAGCAAACAGAAAATACCTCGAACTCCCTTTCAAGAATCTTATGCAATATCTCAGCTTCCTTTTTCAACCCGGAACAAAACGCGATTCCAATCTTCTTATACCCCATCCTCTGGCTGAACTCTATAATTTCTTCTAACCGGGTTACACTAGTATAAGGTTCTTCGGATTCCATTTCTGTAGAGATTCTATGCATTTTTTTATCTGTTTTATCAGTATAGAGTTTCTTCATTTCATCTTTCCTGTCAAAACAATCTACGTTCTTCAGATAACAATTAAGCACATTCTTACAAAGCGCACATGTCGGTTTCATCTGGAAACACCCCGTTTATTAAATCAAAAGGTTTCTACAAAGCAAAAATAATCTATTTTATTTCAAAATCAATTCTACTAAACACTAAAATCCAATTTTTAAATCTTTAATGCCGCCATCGATAGATTTATGCAATAAACAACAAAGGCAATACTACTCACAATCAAAAAAACCTCAAAATCTCAGAAAAATCCTCTTTACCCCGAGCCTGCTCAACAGAATGAGTACAAACCTTCCGAAGCTCAGGAGCCCCGTTAAACGCAACAGAAACCCCCACAATCTGCGCAAGCGAAACATCATTCTTCCCATCCCCAACAAAAGCGCACTCCTCCGGCGCAAGCCCATGCTCCTTCATAATCAGCCTCATAAAATCAACCTTACCCTCATAATCGCACGGAAGCAGATTCCAGTGAACAAGATTACCCTCATCATCCCACAAAAGCTCACACGCAGCAAAAGCATGATTGAACCTGAGATCCAAAAGCGCCCGGTCCGCCTGCGCCTTAAACCCGCCTGAAATAAGCGCAAGCCTAAGCCCCTTTTCCCTAAGCGCGCGAAAAGTCTCAAAAACACCCTTATGATACTCCACAGAACCCATAACATCCTCAAAAAACTCCCTCTTCAACCCGTATTTCTGATAGATTCTAAGAGTATCCTCCATCCACTCAACATAACCTGCGTACTTACCCGAAGTCCATTTCCTCTTCGTCATCTCCTCCTCCTTAAGCGCATCAACACCAAGATGCTTGGCAATCAGCGTCCATGCAGAAGGCGCAGTATTCCCATAAGAAGCGCGCACTGTCTTCTTAAAAATAGTCCCTTCCATATCAAAAAACACAAGTTTAATCTTGCTCATAAACGAATCATATCTCATTTTAATCTAATATGTCACAACCAATATCTATTTACGATAGTAATATATTTAAAATTTACTTTAAAAATGATGATTGTTGTGTTGCTCTTAGATTAGCATTCAGTTAAACAAGCTGAGGCAGCATAGTGTTACGCTATGCTCTTGAAATAGATGTCCGTTAAGTGTGGGCCACCAAGAGGGAGCAGATTGCCCATGAGAGCTCCGCTCTCAAAGGCTCAAGCTGTCCCTAGGTCTGGCCCAAAGATTGTAAGAGCAACACACAATATTTATGAGTCACAAAAAATATAATCTGTATGAATTCTCGGCAGATGTTCAAGCCAAGCCTAGTATCCGATTCTTAAAATACATAATTTATAATAAATCTGACTTTTACAAAACTTTCGATATTGGTAAAAGAAAAGGAAAGAGAACAATTAATGCTCCAAAATATACATTAAAAATAATACAACGGCGTATACTATCTAAAATTCTCAAAAATAAATTTGTTCATCCAAATTGTCATGGTTTTCATGAAGGGCGCTCGATATTAAGCAATGTTAGAGATCATTCTAATAAAAAAATAATCCTTAAATTAGATCTAAAAGATTTTTTTCCATCGATTAAGTCAGAACGTGTGTATGACTTATTTAAAACATTCGGATTTGAAAAGGAAGTTACATTTTTTTTAACAGAATTAACAACATATAATGGCGAACTACCTCAAGGAGCGCCAACGAGTCCTTATATTTCCAATCTGATATCAAAGAAAATGGATTATCGTTTGAATTGTTTGGCTTTAAAATCAGGTATTTCATATTCAAGATATGCTGATGATTTAACATTTTCTGGAAATAAAATAAAAAAAAGTACCCAAAGGTTGATTTCAAAAATCATCTGTGAAGAAGGATTCCAGATAAATGAGAGCAAAAAAAGAATAATTAGTCAAAAAGATAGGCAAATCGTCACAGGGCTTGTAGTTAATAAAAAAATAGGTATTGGAAGAAAAAAATATCGGCTTCTAAGGACTATAATACACAACTGTGAACATAAAGGAATAGCCACACAAAACAGAGAGAATCATCCAAAATTTAAAGAGTATTTACTTGGTAAAATCTCTCTTTTAAAAAATACCGATTTGGATAAATGGACTATTTTAAAGAATAAAATCGACACCTTAGACTGGGAGAGTTACTCACCAAAAATGGATGATAAACATGACCTAATTATTGATGTTAGCACGAAAATAATAGATTTAATGGATGGATTGAATAACTTAACGGGTACTGTTATTTTTAAGGAAAGCAATGAAAATACGAGAAATATTTTCTTAAGTTGTTCAAATATCGATAATTTTTCTTCTCATATTCAGTTACTTTTTACATGGATAGATGAGATGGATACAACATATTTTAAAACAAAAACAAAGAAATTTACTAAGAAGAAATCGAAGAAATCAATAGGTATTATAAATGAATATTTAGAGTCTAATGGTATTGATTCTTCGGATATTTGTGATAGGTGGAATGATATAAATATCTTGGCGAGTGGTATACGAAGGCACAGACACCCTGAAATAAAATCTGTTGTTTATGATAGATTTAAAAAATATCAGTTTGATGAAAAAAATCCAAATTATTCATTATTTTGGTTAAAAATTATCGAATCTTTTAAATTCAGTTTGTCTAAGTTCTGGGATGCGGTTAAAAAAGAGCAGTCAAATAATCATTGATTTTTTATTATGTTTATCTCTCTAGGACAGTGAATACTTCGGAGTATTTTACAGAATCTCATACTTATCTAATATATTCCAAAACCTCATAGAAATTCTCGCCATCAACAGAATAAGTACAAACCTCCTTAAGTTCAGGAGGACCATTAAAAGCAACAGCTGTCCCTCCATTCTCAACAATATATTTTGCAACAGAAACATCATTCTTGCCATTTCCAACATACACGCAATTAGATAACTCCGCGCCGCACTCAGCAATAATTTCTTCCAGAGAAGTGACTTTAGACCCATAATCCTCCCGTAACAAATTCCATCCTGCTAAATTACCCTGATAATCCCATTCCAGTTTACATGCCGCACGAGTGTAATCAATCCCAAGTTCATTAGAAACATTCTCTGCAAGCGCCATAAACCCACCGGAAATAAGCGCAGTCGTATAATTCCCTAGTTTATTCAATTCAGAAAAAACATCTTTGACTCCGGGAAATAATTCATAAGAATCAATAACTTTTTCAAAATAATCCTTTTTTAATCCTTCATCATAGAATATGTTAATTATATCATTCAAAAAATCAACAGGATGTTCCTTATACAAGCCGTCATACCAGTCCTGTTTAGCTTCCTTTTCTCTTCGGCGCGCATCATCTCCCAGATAATGCATAATCTGATTCCATCTGGAAGGCAGAATCTCTCCATTATATGTAACCTCTTCTCTTATGAGAGTACCATCCATATCACAAATAATTACCTTCTGACTCATAGCAACAGAAAAGGCAATCAAAACTTTAAAAAACTATAACTTCTTCTTCCACCACAACAATAATCATATAAAATTCCCTAAAAAGACATATCTACATGACAGAACTAATCTACTATGAAGACCAGTACAAAAAAGAACTAGAAGCAAAAATCCTAAAAATAGAAGGCAACAGGATAGTTCTGGACAAAACAATCTTCATCCCGCAAACCAACACAGAACCCGGCGATTACGGTAAGATAACCAACATGAAGATAGCCGGCTCTAAAAAAGAAGATAAAGATATCTGGCACATATTCCAAAAACCAATCAACTTCAATGAAGAAGACACATTAAAACTGGAACTCGACTGGAATAAAAGATTATACGCAATGAGACTACACTCAGCCCTTCACCTGCTTGCAGGACCATTCGACAGGAACTTCACAAAAAGAGCAGTTGCCGGCGCAATAAAAGCAAACCATGCATACCTCGTATTCAAAGAAGAAATAGAAGACGAACTCATCGACAAATCTTTAGAACAGGCAAACAAAGACATCCAGAACAATCTTGAGATAAAAAGCAACTGGGACGAAAAGCGCGAAGGATTCAGATGGACCAAAGTAGGAGACTACGCACCAATTCCCGATGGCGGTCTCCACGTAAAGAACACAAAAGAGATAGGAAAAATCACTTTAGTCAGCAAAGAGATGGATCAGGGAAAACATAAACTAACCATTTCTATAGAATAATCTGATACCTCCGCCTCCTTTGAACAATAGATTGCATGGAGTATTATTTGAGAATGAATCACTCCCTCAGATTCACACTAAAAATAATCATTCCTTCTCTATAACCTTTACTATATTTGAAACAAAGAACATTGCATTTTTGAGCGAATCCTCCGCCGGTCCTTTATTCGCTTGCGGTATTGTACGATATGTAAACTTTCCTCTCTTACCTTTTTCATCCTTGAAGATTTCCACTAATTCATCTGCTCTAACTACCATTTTATTATAAATCTCAAGAAGTTTTACATCAAGGATGCCTGTATCAACAAAATTCTTTTCGAACTCTTCAAAAGTCTTTCTATGAACTTCAGGAGCATAAGTTCTAATCCCTTTTGTCAGCAAAATAGCCTTTGCTGCATAGAAAATCGCATAATAAGAATGCGAAATTACAGAACTATAAAAAGTCACATCCACTGAAAGCTGAAAATCCTCTTTGAATCTTATTTCTTCACTTAATTTCTTCAATGATTGGGCTGCCAGAATTTCATTATTTGCCCTTTCAGTGTAAAGTTCAACCATTGAATCCATTTTTCATCGCCTCGCTCATTATTTTAAAATAATTCTCTCCGCCCGATAGTATAAGGTTATTCCTGGCAATTTCTGTCCCATAATTCGCTTTTTTATCTAAGAGCATAGTAAGCATTTCCGACCTTTTAAAAACATACAAATGTATTGGCGGTATATTCATTTCACATGCATACTTCAGTTCTGAATACACTCTTTTAGGCTCAGTATTATCATCCACAATTATAACAATATCTATATCCGACCTTTTCTTCTGACAATTCTTTGCATAGCTTCCTGTGATAATAAGAATATAAAAATCTGTTGGAATTTTAAATGCAATTTTCTCTAAATCCCTATAAGGAATATGTTCTTCATTCCACGCCATATACTCAGCAATAAATCCCGCATAACTCTGTGTCCTTAATGATTCTATATTTAAAGAATAAAGCACCACATTCCCTGCCTTCTCCTCTTTCAAACTACCCACTGCAACAAATCTTTTAAGCGCATCATATACATAGCCCTCAGACTTCTTCCCAGAAAGATTTTTAATCTCCTTAAACGTAAATCGCTGCCAAGGAAACTTAACAAACTGCGCAAATATCTCATATTCTTTTTTCAGCATCTAAATCCACAATAATTTTTCAACCATATCGAACAATCCTATTTTACGGATTAATTAATCCTATTTTTAGGATTATATCTTTAAATATGTTTATAATCAATTCCCCTATCTTACTGGCAATTCTCATATGTTTTCTTTATCAACAAGAGTGGTTTTTTATTGTTGTTGATATAATTGCTGTCTTAACAGTTCGCCATCAACCCAGAAAGTTTTGGAATGCTTTAAAAACAAAGCTGAAAGAAGAAGGAAGTCAGTTGGCTACAAATTGTAGTCAACTGAAAATGAAGTCCGGTGATGGTAAATATTATTTGACCGACGTTGGGGATACGAAATCATTCTTAAGATTAATCCCCTCAATACCCACCATTATCCCAATCAGAACATCCAAAACCACAATCATTTCCCATGAAACTCAGAAAGACTCACAACATCCTGCGCACCATTACCGCAAATACTCTTCAAAGCCCCGATCATCGCTCTTGCAAGCTCGGGATTAGTCATAAGCGGAATCCCGAAATTAAGCGCAGTCCTCCTGATAATATACCCGTCAGTAGTCTCCTTCCTCGACGCCCTCATATGCGGGATATTGATCACAAAATCAATATCTCGCTTGGCAAGAAGCGTCTGGATATTCGGCTCCTTCATCTCATTCACCTTATGTACTGGAATCACACGTATCCCCTTATCAATCAGATACTGCGCAGTCCCAAAAGTAGCGAACAACTTCACACCCATCCCCTCAAGCACCTTCACAGAATCCAGGAACTTGTCACGCGCATCATTGCGCAGGCACAAAAGAACCTTTGAGCCCGGCACCGGAACCTTGATGCGCGCAGAAATCATCGCATTGATAAGAGTCTCAGAAAAATCCTTACCCAGACACGCAACCTCTCCAGTCGAACTCATCTCAATCCCGACAACCGGGTCAGCCCCGTAAAGCCTCGAAAAAGAGAACTGCGGAAACTTAATGCCAATATGCTTGATCCTTGGACTCACAGTACAGACAAGCTTCTGCCCAAGAATCACACCCGTCGCAATATCAATAAGATTGATGCCCATAGTCTTACTCACAAACGGCACACTCCTCGAAACACGGAGATTGCACTCAATAACAAAAATCTTCTCATTCTTCACAATAAACTGTATATTAAAAGGTCCGTGGATATTCAGCCCCACAGCAATCTTATGGCTCGCCTTCTCAATCTTTTTCTTCACACCCTCACTAAGCGTCTGCGGCGGTATCACCATAGTAGCATCCCCTGAATGCACACCCGCATTCTCAATATGCTCCATGATAGCGCCAATAAGAACATTACTCCCGTCGCACACCCCGTCAACCTCAACCTCGCGTGCATTATCCATAAAATGTGAAATGACCACTGGATGATCCCTGGACACATCTGTAGCAATACTCAGGTATTTACAGAGATCCGCCTCATCATGCACAATATTCATAGCAGCCCCGGAAAGCACATAAGATGGTCTTATGATGACAGGATATCCAATCCGCTCAGCAAACTTAATAGCTTCACCCACACTCTCAAACTTATTCCAGTAAGGCTGCTCAATACCGATTTTATCAAGCAGCGCACTAAACTTAGCCCGATCCTCAGCCCTGTCAATATTCATCGGATTGGTTCCAAGAACCCTGACCCCCTCTTTATACAGCCCAAGCGCAAGATTATTCGGAATCTGCCCGCCAAACGACACAATAACCCCCATCGGATTCTCCTTCTCATAAATATCCATAACCGTCTCAAAACTGATATCCTCAAAATAAAGTTTATCCGCAACATCATAATCCGTAGAAACAGTCTCAGGATTATAATTGATCATGATAGTCTTTCTCCCCCTCTTTGCAACCGCCCAGGCCCCATGCACAGAACACCAGTCAAACTCAACAGAAGACCCGATCCTATACGTCCCTGACCCAAGAATCACAACATCCCCGCCTCCAAACTCAATATCATTCTCACATCCATTGTAAGTAAGATACAGGTAATTCGTCTTTGCAGGCCACTCTGCAGCAAGAGTATCAATCTGCTTGACATACGGTATAATACCCCACTTCTTGCGTGTATTCCTTATATCCTGCTCTTTTCCGGACACAATATCAGAAATATGCTCATCAGAAAATCCAAGCTGCTTTGCATATCTCATGACCTTCTCATTAAGCCCGCTTCCAATCATCTTTCCGCACTCAACAATATTCAAAAGCTTACTCAAAAACCACCTGTCAATTTTAGTAATCTCAAAAATCTCATCAACACTCATACCGCACGAAAACGCATCAGCAACATAATACAGCCTCTCATCAGTCGCCGCACACAATCGCTCCCTGACAACATCCGGATTAGTCTCCCCGCACCCTGTAAATCCATGCTTTCCAGTATCAGTCATTCTCACAGCCTTCTGCAGCGCCTCCTCAAACTTCCTGCCGATAGCCATCACTTCCCCCACAGACTTCATCTGCGTACCTATTCGGGAATCCGCATTCTTAAACTTCTTAAGATCCCACCTCGGTATCTTCACAACAATATAATCAAGCGCAGGCTCAAAACACGCCGTAGTCGCAAGAGTGACCTTATTGACAATCCCCGGAAGCGACTTTCCAAGACACAACTTCGTCGCAATAAACGCCATCGGATACCCCGTCGCCTTAGAAGCAAGCGCAGATGATCTCGAAAGCCGTGGATTGACCTCAATAACCCTATACTCCCTCGAATTCGGATCCAGCGCATACTGGACATTGCACTCACCAACAATACCAAGCACCCTTATAATCTTGATAGCAAGCTCGCGAAGCATATGATACTCCTCATTATCCAGAGTCTGCGACGGTGCAACCACAATAGATTCACCCGTATGGATCCCTATAGGATCAAAATTCTCCATATTGCATATCGTTATACAATTATCATCAACATCCCTCATAACCTCATACTCAATCTCCTTCCACCCGCCGACATACTCCTCAACAAGGACCTGCCCAATCGCACTCTGCGCAACCCCTCTCTCAGCAATGAACCCAAGCTCCTTCTCATCCTTTGCAATCCCGCTGCCCTCGCCTCCAAGCGTAAAAGCAGCCCTCACCATACACGGGTATCCAATCACCTCTGCAGCCTTTAGCGCATCAGCCTTACTAGTCACCGCCCTGCTTCTGCATATCTTGATACCTGCCTTATTCATGGCAATCCTGAACAAATCCCTATTCTCCGTAGTCTCAATCGCCTCAACCTGCGTCCCAAGAACCCTCACATCATACTTTGAAAGCACACCGCTATTATGCAGCTCAACCCCGCAATTAAGAGCCGTCTGCCCACCGACATTAAGCAAAATCCCATCCGGCTTCTCTTTCTTGATGATTCTCTCAACATACTCTGGAGTGACAGGCAAAAGATAGACCTTATCCGCCATCTTAGGATCAGTCTGTATCGTTGCAATATTCGGATTCACAAGCACGCTTTTGATTCCCTCTTCCTTAAGTGCCTTAAGCGCCTGCGACCCTGAAAAATCAAACTCACCTGCCTCGCCAATCTTAATAGCGCCAGACCCGAGCACAAGGACTTTCTTAATCTTCTTTTCCTTCCTTTCACCGCACAGATTACGCATCGCACACACCTATAAACTCATCAAAAAGATATCTCGTATCAACCGGGCCCGGCGTTGATTCCGGATGAAACTGCACAGCAAATATTTTCTTCTTCTTATGCCTTATACCCTCAATCGTCCTGTCATTGGCATTCACAAACCATGGCAAAACATCCTTCGGAAACGTCTTCTCATCCAGCACAAACCCGTGATTCTGGCTTGTGATAAAACACCTTTTCGTATTCATATCAACACACGGCTGATTCTGGCTCCGGTGCCCGAACTTCAATTTGTAAGTATCAATTCCAAGCGCAAGCCCCATAATCTGGTTACCGAGACAGATCCCAAACATAGGCACCTTCTCACCCATAAGCTCCCTGGCAGTCTCAATAGTAGTATCCATAAGCATCTTCGGATCCCCCGGACCATTTGACACAACCACCCCATCCGGCTCATATCCAAGAATCTTATTCACAGGATAATTATACGGCACCTGCACAACAGTAGAATCACGCAAACAAAACTCCCTAATGATATTCGCCTTGACCCCGCAATCAATGACAACAATCTTTCTCTTCCCCTCACCATAACTCACCGGCTTCTTCAAAGACACCTCAGAAACCAGGTTTCTTGTATTCGGATCATCCACATTCTTAACTTCAATCTGGAGCGTCTCAAGATCCGGATGCCCGACCTCAAGTATCCCCCTCATACTCCCAGAGACCCTAAGCTTCTTTGTAAGCGCTCTAGTATCAATCCCTGCTATCCCTACCTTCTTCTCCTTTAAAAACCATTCCGGAAGCGTCTTCTTGCACTGCC
>DAOWAN010000001.1 GCA_030634545.1 Candidatus Nanohalarchaeota archaeon | reverse complement strand
CATCCAGATGCCGTGTCTTGCGCTTATGGGGAATTCAAGGAGCATGTCTCCTGTATTTTTGAACATCAGACCTTTTGTGAGTGCCAATGGTGATTTTGCGTGCATTACGGTTATTGTCTTGTTTTTTGTCTTGTTTTTGATTAGTATGTTATCACCTATTTATTCTTTTATTACAATATATTTTCTATGAAACTTATTAAGGATATTTTCAAGAAGCGCTCGAAGTATGCAAAGAAGGGGGATTTCGGGAAACTTTTTGTTGTTGGCGGGAGTGAGATGTATACTGGGGCGCCTGCGCTTTGTGCGCTTGCAGCTCTTAAGTGCGGTTGTGATCTGGCTATTGTTGCGGCTCCAAAGAGGGCTGCTGATGTTGTGGCATCTTTTTCGCCATGTCTGATTTCTGTGCCTTTAGGTGGGGATTTGTTGAGTTGTGAGCATGCTGATGCGCTTGCGGGGTTGTCTTTGCGTTCTTCTGCGGTTGTTGTTGGTCCGGGGCTGACGAAAGAGAGTGTCGTTCTTCGGGCTATTGATGGTTTTATGAAGAGAGTTCGATTGCCGTGTGTGATTGATGCAGATGCAATCTGCGCGTTTGGGAAGTACAAGTGGGGGGATGGGTCTCTAAATCGTTTTATTGTAACTGCACATCGCCATGAGTTTTTTGAGTTGACTGGTGTTGATTTACGTGAAAAGAAGGATAAGGTTCGGGAGGTTGAGAGAGCGGCGAAAATGTTTGGTGCTGTTATACTTCTTAAAGGATATGTGGATATTATTTCTGATGGCAAGAGGACGATCTTGAATAAGAAAGGCAATGCGTATATGACTAAGGGGGGAACTGGGGATGTTCTTTCTGGTATATGCGGGGCGCTTCTTGCACGGGGGGTCAATGCTTTTGATGCTGCTGTTGTCGGGGCTTATATATCCGGTGCTGCGGGGGATGCTGCTGCATCTGTTCATGGAGAGAGCTTGTTTGCAACAGATGTGATTGATGAAATCAGTGGTATCATTAATGTGAATCTGTAGATAGAAATGTCCTATCGGCAAGTTACCTACCCAGAGTGTTTTTAAGTATCGTATAGAAAACACTTCTTATGACAACCCAAAGGAAAATAATCTCGCTTTCTGATAATGTCTTTTTTGACAGGGAATCTGGTTCTGAATCGAAGATTACTGATCTTTCCCGCGCCAACCAGTATGATACATGCGGTCCGTCGCAGGCTGGTCTTAGCGCAATATACCGCGCAAAAAACAATGGTCGTGGATGTCTTTTGTTTAAGACGCTTTATACAAATGCATGCTCATTTGACTGCAAGTACTGTATCAATACGAGAAAAGAAAAAAAGTCCAGTTATACACCGCAAGAACTTGCAAAGACGTTTATGCAGTTTTATAAAAACAATCTTGTAGATGGTCTTTTTTTGAGTTCTGGTATCCCTGGGGATCCGCAGGTCATAATGGATAAGATGCTTGATACTCTTGAAATCATTCGGTTCAAGTACAGATTCCTGGGATATATCCATATGAAAGTGCTTCCCGGTGCGAGCTATGGATCAATCAGGAGAGCGTCGCATCTTGCGCAGAGGCTGAGCATCAATGTTGAGGCGCCAAATAAGGATAGATTGTCGGATGTGTCAAGTACTAAAGACTATAAGATAGATATTCTGAGAAGGCAAAGATGGCTGAAAAACATGAATCTTTCGCATGGTCATACGACCCAGTTTGTGGTGGGGGCAGGAAGTGAGACTGATCTTGAGATACTCAATATGCTTGGTTTTGAATATAATAATTTTGATCTTAGGCGTGCTTATTTCAGTGCATTTGCGCCATGTCGCGGGACTGTGCTTGAGAAAAAAGAAAAGACAAAGAAATTGAGAGAGGTCCGTCTCTATAATAGTGACTTTCTCTTAAGAAAATATAATTTTAGTATCAGGGAAATAAAGGATATTTTAAATGATGATGACAATCTGCCAGAAAAAGATCCTAAAACACTGATTGCGCAAAACTACTTTGAAAGGTCTGTTGATGTCAATTGCGCAACTTATACTGATTTACTGCATGTTCCGGGTATCGGTGAGGTCAGCGCGAAAAGGATTATTGAAAAAAGAAAGGATGATCCTATAAGAAAAAGGCGGGATCTGAAGGATGTCGGGGTGATTTTAGGGCGCGCAGACCCGTTTCTTAAGATCAACGGATGGAGCCAGAGAACTTTAGACGTATAAACCGACTACCTGCTCACGTTAGATTGCAGTTTTCCTTGATATGTTGTCTTTCGTGACTTTGATTGCGCTGTCATTATTTTCGATGGTCGTTACAGGTACAATGTCTCCGAAACCAACAGTTGTAAGGGTCACTATTGAAAAATACATTGCGCTTCCCAAATAGATTATGTTTTTAAATATAACTTTCATTAAAGACTTAATACAGAAAAATTAAGAGTTGATATAACTGTTCTGGAAATTTGTGGTGATATTGGATAATTTCCAAGCTTTCCATTGATTAGGATAATTTGGTGGTACAATGAAAATGAATGAAAATGAAAAAACCTTTGGAAACATTACAATCAAAGTCAAGAAGAAAAAAGAGAATTGCGCGCATACGGATAATGTATGTGACCTTACTTCGAATGATAGTGGTGTATTTACAATTGAAGCCAGAATCAATAAGATTATCCAGACAAGGGGTCCGACGATATTCAAGATTGAAGATGATACTGGTGCTGCAGATATAGCTGGGTTTGTATCGCCGGGTGAAAGAGCGCATCCTGAAATTGGAGAAAATGACTCCATACGCGCAAGAGTAAAGATAGAGATGAGGGATGATAAAAAAAGGATGAATATTACTGAAGTATCAAAAATAGAAGACATCTCCCTGAAACTGGATAAGATTATGGATACTGCAGAAGAGTCGGTACGGGACATTAACTTCACAATAAAAAGCTCTGTACTTGATGCACTGAAAGGTCGATTTATAAGCGCATCTGCTTTAATCAAAAAATCAATCTATGAAGGACGTCAGGTACTGATTCGCCATCATGCGGATATGGATGGTTACGCAGGCGCAATCGCACTTGAAAAAGCAATCCTGCCGCTGATTAAGAATCGTTTCGGGGAGCGTGATATGTGGTTCCATTTTGACAAGTCACCATCTACCACACCTTTCTATGAGTATAAAGATGTCCTAAAAGACCTTGCGTTCGCAAAGAGGAATATTGAGAGGTTTAAGAGGGTTGAGCCTCTTGTGATACTTGTAGACAATGGGTCTACTGAAGAGGATCTTTTGAGTATAAGAAAAGCAAGACTCTACAACATTCCGATAATAGTTGTAGACCATCATTTTACTGAAGTGAAAGACGGGAAGTCTGTAGTTGATCCCTATATTGATGTCCATATCAACCCTTATCTTAAGGGGGGCGATAAGAACCTTACTGCGGGTATGCTTGCGTATGAATTGTCTAGGATTATCAATCCAACAGTAGATGATATGAAAATACTGCCTGCTCTTGCCGGGGTTGGTGACAGGTCAGAAGGGTCTGAATTTGAGCAGTATCTGGAAGTTTCCAAGAGAGATAAAGAGCATCTGAAAAAGATTGCGACATGTGTTGATTATGAAGCAAGCTACCTGAAATTTATGCAGGATTCCGGGCTTGTGTGCGATCTTATAGTTGGAGATGAAAAGAGTACAGCACTTGTTGACCTGCTCTATAATGAAATACAGGAAATAATAAGAGTACAGACAAAAGTGCTGCTCAACTATGTTGATGAAAAGACTCTGAAAAATGATGTTATTGTTGCGCTTATAGACATCGCCAAGTCAACTCTCAGAGGTGACTTTCCCGGACCAGGCAAAGCTATAGGGATACTTAATGATGGTCTTAATGAGAAACATGGTGTTAAAAAGATTGTGGCCATAGGTTATGGTTCGGACTTTATAACTTTGCGCTCTAACAGTTCATGCGAAAAAATGGGTTTTAATGTGAATCTCTTTGTTGCGCGCCTTCAGAAAGATATGCCCTATGGTATGGTGTCCGGCGGCGGTCATGAGGTTGCAGGCTCTATCAGGTTTGTGGAAAATGCGAAAGACGAAGTCGTTGAGAAACTGGTAGGGTATATTGAAGAGCTCTAGAAGTTTGGAAATACGTTTCTGTTTTTATTATAACTTTTTTCTTATCAGGAACAAAGAGTTAGTGATTACACTAACTGAACTTAGAGCCATTGCTCCTCCTGCAATCATCGGATTAAGCAGCCAGCCGGTGAATGGATATAGGACACCTGCGGCGATTGGAATACCTACTGAATTAAAAAACAAAGCCCAAAACATATTCTGCCGAATTTTACTCATTGTCATTTTACTTAATCTGATTGCTTTTGGAATATCTGTCAGGCTATCTCTCATCAAGACAATGCTTCCTGTTTCCATAGCGATATCTGTGCCGGAACCCATGGCGATACCTATATCTGCCTGTGCTAACATCGGGGCATCATTAATCCCGTCACCAACTGCTCCGACTTTCCCTTCTTTCTGTAGTCTTTTAACATAATTCGCTTTTTCTTCTGGCAAAACTTCTGCAAAGATATTTTTTATTCCTGCTTTTTTGGCAATTGATTGGGCGGTTCTCTTATTATCTCCTGTGATCATATATATATCAATTCCCAATTCCTGCAGTTTATTGATTGCTTGTTTAGAGTCTTTTTTAATCTCATCAGCAACTGCAATTAAACCAAGAACAGTTTTATCGTCAGATAATATCATAACTGTTTTTCCTTCGTCTTCCAAATCACTTATTTTATTATTAAAAGATGATAGATTGATCTTTCTTTCGTTCATCAGGTTTAGATTTCCGAAGTAATATTCTTTCGTACCAATTTTTGCATGCACTCCTTTTCCAACTATTGCTCTAAAACCGCTGACTTTTTTCCAGCTGATTTTGTCTTGTTTAGCTTTTTCAACAATTGCTTCTGCCAATGGGTGCTCTGATTTTTTTTCAATGTTTCCGGCAATCTCTAAGGTGTTCTTTTCTCCGAGAATATCTGTGACTTCTGGTTTTCCTTTGGTGATTGTTCCTGTTTTGTCAAACACAATGAACTTCAATTTATGGGCTGTTTCCAAAGCATCACCGCCTTTAATTAAAATGCCTCTTTTTGCTCCTTTTCCGGTTCCCACCATGATTGCTGTTGGTGTTGCCAGACCCAGGGCACAGGGGCAGGCAATAACTAAAACCGCAACTGCTGTAATTAATGCAAAATCAATTGTAGCATCAGCTATAAAGAGCCAGAATAGAAATGTGATGATTGCGATCAAGAGAACAATCGGCACAAAATAAGCAGAAACCCTGTCAGCAAATCTCTGGATAGGGGCTTTTTTTGTCTGGGCTTCTTCAATCAATCTGATTATTCTGGATAAAGTTGTATCTGATCCTACTTTAGTTGCCTTAAACTTAAAACTTCCCAGTTTATTGATTGTAGAGCCAATAACGAGGTCTCCTTTCTTCTTCTCTACAGGAATACTCTCTCCTGTAACTAAACTTTCATCAATTGTTGAATTGCCTTCTATAATCACACCATCGACGGGGATTTTTTCTCCAGGTCTTACAAGAACGATATCGCCTTTTTGCACATCGTCGATAGGTATTTTCATCTCTTTTCCTTTTCGTATAATTGTTGCTGTTTTCGCTCCGATTTTCATTAATCTTGAGATCGCTTCAGATGTTTTGCCTTTTGCTATTGCTTCCAGATATTTTCCAAAGACAACTAAAGTAATCAGTACTGCTGATGCTTCAAAATATTGATGTCCGCCTGTCGCAAACAATACAACATAAAGAGAGTAAAAATAAGCGGCACTTGTGCCTACAGCAATTAATGTATCCATGTTAGATGTTTTATTTTTCAGAGCCGCCCAACTTCCCTGATAGAATGACTTTCCTATATAAAACTGAACAGGTGTCGCTAAAATCCACATTATGTAATCCTGATATGGGATGGGAGTTTTCATAAAGAACATTCCCAAAATGAATGCAGGAACAGCAAAAATTGCACTTAAAATGACTTTAAATCTTAATCTGCTTAATTCTTCTTTTCTGTTTCTTTCTTCTTTAAGTAAATCATGTTCTTCAATTAAATGACCGTGGTAACCTTTGTTTTTTATTGTTCGTAGTAGATTTTGCTCGCCTGTTATTTTAGGATCAAATTCAATTGTGGCTTTTTCAGTTGTAAAATTAATATTGGCTGATTTAACTCCTTTCTCTTCATTTAGAGCTTTATCAAGAACAGTTACACAGCTCTGGCAGTGCATGCCGCTTATTTTTATTGTCGTTTGCTTCATCATAATTAATAATTATCTCCTTCTTTTTATTAATTATTATTTAATAGCTTCCACATCCGCAACTGCCTGCGTTTCCGCAGGCTCCAGTTCCACTGCAGCAACTTCGCTGGCAGAAGCAGTGTTACTTTCTTCCTAAGCACCTTGTTCTTCAATGGATTCACTAATAACCGTTGCTTTATAGGTATCAAAAACATCCAATGATAACATCTCCTGTTTTGATGTCTCTTCTGCATTATAGGTTACGTCAAATTTGTCTGGAAAACTGAATTTTATCTCAGTCACTCCTTTGATGGCCTTTAATTCTTCGGAAATCAGGGGGGCATGACCCGGGCAGGGAATGTCCACTTCAAGCTTTATGAAGGATTCTGTGTCTTCATTGCCTGTAAGCCCAATAGAGTCTCCTGTTGTTGAGGGTGTACCAACAGATACATTGGCTAATAATGGGAAAATCAGCATAAACAATAATAGGTTTGTCCCTATTGTGGAGCCGTACATCACAGATAGATATTTCCATTTTTTCTTAATGCCAATTAAAGACAATAATCCATTTTTCTTTAAATAAAATGCTGAAGAGAGAGTTGCAAAGCCTAATGAGATTCCAATCAAAGCATGGAAGAAATACCTGTTCATCAAGAGAGGCTTAAAGAAATTCATCAATACTGTGACTCCCAATATTGATCCTATAATAAAAGCGATGCATCCGATATGGGGAATCAATCCGTACATCAGACCGTTTAAAAATCCGTCTTCTTTCTTTTTTTGTTTACTTTCTTTGTCGACAGTGGAATAGCCTAGTTTAATTATCTCTGTTTTTATTTTTTTTAAACTTATTTTGTCCGGTTCAAAATTAATTTCTGCTATGTCTTTTGCAAGATTTACTTTAACTTTTTCAATTCCTTTTAACTGACTTAATTTTGTTTCAATTATCTCTACACAACTTTTACAGTGCATTCCTTTAATTTTGATTGTTTTTTGATTCATATTCATCACCTGTTGGAATATAGGATGAAACATCTTATATGTGATTGTATGAAACTAGTTTCAATTAGTGTTTTAGAATGACAATGTTGGTCATGCCCCTTCTTTTTCTTTCTATCAAGCCTTTTCCTTCTAATCTATCTAACATGCGAGTGACCTTTACTTTTGTCAGTTTGGATTTATCCACTAAATCTGATTGGAATATTGTTCCTTCTGCGTCTAAGATCTTGTCAAAGAGAAGTTTTTCATCATCATTTAACTCTTTCATAACTTCTTTATAATCTTCTTTAATGATTTTTTTAGGTTTGATGTGTTCTCTTATCTTATCTTCCTTACTGAAGAAAACAAAGTATAGACCGATAAGACCAACGAATAGCATTAATACCAGACTGATATTAGTCTGCAGGGTAATTGTCCCCCACATCGGACAGCTTGTACCGTGAGAACAGGATGTACTTACCAGTTCTTTCATGGCATCATTGAATGAATAGATAATATACGCTATTAGTACAGAAATTCCAATTATCAAATAGCCAACATGTTTGTTGTTCATAAAGAGACATGATAATCCATTTTTTAAATAACTTTTTATTTTGTAGATTACTTAGGTGCTGTTGCACATTTAATGTCTGACGGCGAGGATGGTGTTTATTAGCTCTTGTTGAAATACCAATTCCAGGAAATTTATCTAGAGATAAGGGTTTGTATTTTGTAAGAGGGGCGCGGGGTTGCAGGCTAAACCTTAATATAAATCCTCGTCTATATTTTACACCATGTCGCACAAACTCGATAAATCAAAACTTGAGACTACTGTTGTCGGTTCTTATCCTGCTGATGTTGGCGCAAATAGTGCATTAAACCAATTTTATTTCTCTGCTTCTGATTCTTTTCGCAATGCTATCAAGTCTGCTGTGGATGACGAAGAGCGCGCAGGTATAGATATAATCTCTGATGGTCAGGTCAGGGGAGATATAGTGTCTCTTGTTGCGTCGCGCTGCCATGGGATTACGATGAATGGTCGAAGACCGCAGATTGTCAGTGAGATAAAAAGGAAGGGTTCGATAATCGCAAAAGATATGGCTTTTGTGAGGTCGTTGGCTTTAAAAGATGTAAAAATAAAAGGGGTTGTTACTGGTCCCTATACTCTTGCAAGGAACTGTGAAAACAAATATTATAAAAATGATGAAGAAGCATCATGGGCATTTGTTGATGTTCTGAAAGAAGAGTTCAAAAAGATAAATGGCAGTGTAGATATGATACAGGTTGATGAGCCGTTTCTTTCTGTTGAGTATTTGCCAAAGGCAAAGGATATGATCCATGAGCTTGCTAAAAATCTGGATGTGCCTCTGTCTCTTCATGTGTGTGGAGATGTAAAGAATATATTCGTGGATCTGCTTGAGTATAAGGCAGATATTATTGATCTTGAATTTGTTGCGTATCCTAAAAATATTGTGCTGCTTAAGGAGTATAAGTTTGATAAGAAAATTGGTTTTGGGTGTGTCAGTGTTGAGGAGCGGACTATTGAGTCTGTTAGTGTAATTAAAGAGAGGATTAAAAAAGCGCTTTGCAGTCTTCCTGCTGAGCAACTTATTATCGATCCGGACTGCGGCATGAGGAATCTGACGCGTGAGATGGCATTTGCGAAGCTAAAGAATATGGTTGCTGCAAGGGATGAGATTTTGCAGGATAACTAACTTATTAATTGTGAAAATAAATAATCTGTGTGATATAAATGGATGAATGGTACTGGGTGTTGATTTTGTGTACAATGATTGTGACTATAATTCTTATTTTATTCAGGTGTGATCACTCAAATGACGGCGCATGTGAATAAGTCAGACTTTTATTTTGATGTTGTCAATTTCAATGTCTGCGTCCTTTACTTTTTCGCATGTTATCTTTTTGATTTTCATTGTGCTCATTATATCTTTTTCTACTGATGATATGTCTTCTGCTATGTCTATTGATACTGCTTCAAGTTCTGTATTCAGGGGCATCTTGCGTTCGCTCTTGTACTGTCTGATGGTGCTTATTATCTTTACGGCAAGTTCGCCGGATTTCTCTGATTTGGTGTCTATCATATTCTCATCATATTTTGGCCATGCAGAAACATGGATGCTGATATCTTTTTCATTGTCCCTGAAGTGTTTCTGGTATATCTCGTCTGTGATGTGTGGCATAATCGGTGCAATAAGTTTCAGGAGCGTAATCAACAAGTTGTATAATGTATATTTGGCTGATTCAACTTCATATTTATCATATTTTTCCGGGTTGTATAATCTGTCTTTTGCAAGTTCAAGATAATTGTCACAGAATGTCTGCCAGAAGAATTTTTCTGTCTCTGATTTTGATTTTGTGTATTCGTATCTTTCAAATTCGTCGATTGACAATTTGACTAGCTTGTTTAGTTTCGATAAAGCCCACCTGTCGATTGTCGTTAGTTTTTCTGGTCTTGATACTTTGTAGTTCTCAAGATGGATCATCGCAAACCTGGTGGCATTGAAGAGTTTCACGATGTATTTCCTGCCTGTGATGAGGTCTTTTTCCTGGTATGCCAGATCATCGCCTAGTTTTGAGCCTGCTGCCCAGAATCTCAGGGCATCTGCGGAGTGATTTTCGATTGTTGCGATAGGGTCTATTGCGTTTCCTTTGCTTTTTGACATTTTTTTTCCTCTTGGGTCAAGTGCGTGACCTGATATCATTGTATTTTTCCATGGTATATCTTTTTCATGAAGGATTCCTTTGACGACTGTGTTGAATAGCCAGAATGTGATGATATCGTGTGCCTGGGGTCTTAAGTCCATTGGATACATGCTTTTGAAGAATTTGTTATCTTTCTGCCACTTGAGTGCAATTTCTGGTGTAAGCGACGATGTTGCCCAAGTGTCAAGCACATCTTTTTCTGCATCAAACTCATTTGAGCCGCATTTGCATGCAATTTTGGGTTTGTCTTCAAGGGGGTCAACTGGCAGGTCTTTTTCGTCTGCTACCATGACTTTTTTGCATTTTTTGCAGTACCATATCGGGAATGGCACACCGAAATATCGCTGGCGCGATATGCACCAGTCCCATTGGAGACCGTTTATCCAGTTGTCATAGCGGATGCGCATGTATTCTGGATACCACTTGATTTTTTTGCCTGCTTTGATGAACTCTTCTTTGAGGTCAAGGTATTTGATGAACCATTGTTTTGTGTTGAGTATTTCTACTTCTGTGCTGCATCTCTCGTGTATGTTGACTGAGTGTGTGATGTGTTTTTGGGTTTTGAGGAGGTCTTTGTTTTTGAGGTCGTCGATTATGTTTTTGCGCGCGTCTTTTATTGTCATGCCTTTGTATCTGCCTGCATTCTCGTTCATGTACCCGTCTTTTGTGATGGATATCTTCATCGGGAGATTGTGCGCTTTGTACCATTCTATGTCTGTCTGGTCGCCGAATGTACAGCACATTACCGCACCTGTTCCTTTTTCTGGGTCTGCTCTTTTATCTGCAAGTATTTTTACTTTCTGATTAAAAAGCGGTACGATTACATCTTTATTTATGTGTTTTTTGTATCTTTTGTCATCCGGGTGGACAAATACGGCAACGCAGCTTGGAAGCAGTTCCGGTCTTGTTGTTGCAATTGTCAATTCTGTGTTGTCTTCAAATCTGAATATTATGTCATTGAATGTGGATGCAAATTCCTGGTCATTAAGTTCTACTTGCGCAATTGCTGTCTGGCATTTCGGGCACCATATGGTGGGTGCTTCTTTCTGGTATTCCCTGCCCATCTCGTAAAGTCTGATGAATGACAGTTGTGATGTCCTCTGGCAGTTCTGGTCTATTGTGCGGTATGTGATGTTCCAGTCTGGGCTGACGCCTAAGCGTGACCATGAATCTTTGAGTGATTTCTCTGCGTCGGTTGTGGATTTTAGGCATAGTTCTACGAATTTTTTGCGCGGCATTTTTGTTGCGCGTACTTTTTCTTTTTTTTCGACGTATCGTTCTGTGGCAAGCCCGTTGTCGTCGAAGCCGAATGGGTAGAATACGTTATGACCTCTCATGCGCTTGTATCTTGCGATGAAGTCTGCCTGGCTGTATGAGAATGCGTGACCCAGATGCATCTTGCCTGATACTGTGGGCGGGGGGGTGTCGATGCTGAAGACGGGTTTGTTGCTGTCTTTTTCAAAGCAGTATATGTGCTCTTTTTCCTAGAACTGCTGGAGTTGCGGCTCTCTTGCCTGGGGGTCGTATGTTACTTTTTTCTTTTTTGTATTGTCTTTATTTTTGTCCATGATAAAACACCGCATGTCTCTTTTTCTGCCAAGTTTTATATGTGTTGTGGAGTTGGAATTGTGATGGTCTTATGTGAGGTAATAATCATAGTTATTTATTTGTTACTGGTAGAGAATTATTATGGATGTCGGACAATTTTCAGGTTATCTCTCTGCAAAAGGTGTTGAAATTCATAGTGCTTATCGGTGCGGTGTTGATGATGATGATTTCTCTCTCTGTACTACGGTTAACCTTAAATATGGTTCAGAATTAACAGTTCCAATTATATTTTCTTCGAAAGATGCAGAAATTCTGAAATATCCTGCTGGCGAAGAATCTGATGATGTTTTTAAAGGAAGTACATCTTTTGCATTTATTGAAGTTGCTGCGAATAATAAATTAAAGATTGAGTATGCTGTGATTACAGATATGGAAAAAGATGGGTTAAATCGCGGAAAGCTATATGGTGGATTGGTTGTTGGGGGCGAATTTTATGGTATGGATATTACTGATGCCGTAATCATCGCACTGGGAACAGGCAAAGAGATACGGATTGGGGAGATACTCTTGCTGATGTTGCTGGGTTCTATGAAGAAACAGTAAGTTCTGTTCCAATAGAGGCACCATATGTTATGTATGTGTGATGTATGCCTCTTTTGAGCTGATATGGTCTGTTATGAGATATGTATCCTTTCATGATTGTGCAAATCGCCCAATTATCTCTCTGTTTCTGACTTCCGGGTGGAAGAGGATGCCGTAGATATCTTTTTTCTTGTGCTTTATTGCCTGTGCGCATTTCTTTGATTTTGCAAGTATGCAAAAATTAGATGGTATGTCAACGGTCCAGTTGTGAAGTTCGTATGCGCTGAAATTGCCTGTAAATAAAGGATTCTTTTTTACTGTCTCTATTTCGGTCATGCCGATTTCCATGCATTTTTTTGTGTCTGAGCCAAATACGGCGCTGATGATCTGCATGCCTGCGCAGATGCCTAAAACCGGTGTATTTGTTTTTTTTAGCCATGCCAATTTGTCTGCGTCTTTTAGGTAGGTATTGTCTTTTAGCGCAGTGCCTGAGAGTATGATTTTGCTGTATTTTTCGATTTCTTTTTGGTTGATATCGCTATAATGTTTTGCTATGCATGTGTCTGTCTTTTTTGCAACAGATATGATTGGCAGGATAAATTCTGAAAATGCAAGTGAGTCTTTTTTGTGATTCATGTCAACTATAAGTATCATTTGCTCACCAGTTTTGCTTTTTTTATTGTGAGTGTTCCTGAGTTTTCTTCTGCTATGGCGCAGGAATCAATAATTTTGATTTTTTTCTTGAAAAAAGGCGCGTCAAGGACTGTTGTCTCTATCTCGCCGCCTTCGCCTGCGGGGTTCATCTGGTACTTTTTTTCTAGAATGGCTAGTTCGTCAATGACATTATTGTCTATCTTTCTTCCAAGCCATCTCTCGTCAAGGGGATATGCGAATATCCCTGTGATTATTATGTGAAATCCATGATTTACCAGTTCATGCAATAGCTCTTTCTGGTCTTTCATCCAGAGTGGATTGAAGCACCATAAGTCCAGTTCGTTGCATATGTTCTGGACTCTTTTTGCCTGGTAGACTGATTCAATTGCTCCTGTGACAATGCCTTCAATATTGTGTGTCTTTTTGGCTTCTGAAATGGCTTCTTTCAGGTCGTGCAGTTCTTCTTCTTTCTTTCCTTCTGTGATTTTTTGTATGAGTGGGATGCTGATTGATTCTGCCTGTAGTCTGGTTAGGTCTATGTTTGGTGTGTGGAACATGTAGCTTTCCTTGTTTTTTGAGAGGATGGAAATCAGGCAGGTGATTTTGTCGGTCTTTTGCGCTTTATATAAGGCATAGCATGAGTCTTTGCCGCCGGAGAATAATATGCCTAGTCTCACAAGTTACACGCTCTTCATTAGTTTAGATAGCAGTTTATGGTCTGTAAATGTCATCAGATGTACGCCTTTGAAACCGAGTGTTTTTGCCTGTGCTATTAGTTCTTTTGCGCGCTTTATCCCTGCGTTTTTGTCTTGTCTGATTTCTTCTATAAATGCGTCCGGGATAGATATGCCGGGCACTTTTGAGATTGCTTCTGCCATCTTGTAAGAGGTTATCGGGAGTATTCCTATGAGTGTCTTGTCGTGATGGTTTGTTTCTCTTGAGAACCTGTCGAGGATGTCGGGGTCAAAGATTGCCTGAGTCTGTGCAAAGTCTGCAAATTGCATCTTCTTTCGAAATGCTGTCAATTCCATGTCTAATGGTTCTGCATTTGGGTTTACTGCAATGCCTACATTCATTATTATCTTTGTGTCTGTTTTTTCGCCTGTGAAGTCTTGTCCTTCTGGTAGTTTTGTCTTTATTAGGTATGCGAGGATTGTTGAATCAATGTCATATACTGGTTTTGTGTTTCGGGTGACATAGTCTCCTGTGAGTACGAGTATGTCGCGGATTCCTGAGGCGTATGCTGCGAATATGTCTGACTGGATGGCGGCAATGTTTCTGTCTCTGCATGTTATCTGGTAGATTGGTGTTATGTTGTGTTTTGTGATGTAGAAGCATGGGAGGAGCGGTGACATCAATGGTTTTCCGAGTGGGTTGTCTACGACGTTTATTGCGCTGATGTCGTGGATATTTTTCAGGAATGTCTTTATCTTTGAGAGGTTTGTTCCTTTGGGTGGGTCAAGTTCTGTTGTTACTATGAATCCTTTTGTGTCCATGAATGAGGGTGCTTTTTTGTCGCTGTATGGGCTGTATCCGTATTTTTCTGCGCCCAGGACGTTGTCTAGTATGGAAATGTTGCCTGCTTTTTTTAGCTGGTGATAGATTTCAGTCCAGACGCACAGCCCTCCTACTTCGCATCTGCCATTGGATGATGAGCCGCAGGGCCCGTTTTTCATTTTTTTTGGGCAGCGTTTTGATAGTTCCAGGATGTTGGTTTCTTTTGGGGTCATGGTTATGTTTCTTTGCGCTTTTTTTTATAGTTAACTGTGTGGGATCTGACTGCGGTGTCAATAATACTTTTCCTTTCGGGGTTAATGGTACCTTATTTATGTTCTCCTCTAAAAAAGAGAATAAAATACAAAATCTGTTGCTGTTATGCATTTTATTCTGTTGTGTCTCGTGTGTGTATTCTTTTCTCTGTTGTGGCTTCTTTACCTGTTATGGATATTTTTCCGGAATTCTTGTTATGGAATGTCCTTGGTGCGGGAGAACTCCAAAAGATGTGGCATGCTCTTCTGTATGCTTATTTCGGTTGGGGGTGATGTGTCTGGTGTTGCGGCGTGTTCTCTCTGCCCAAATATCACAAAAGTGATATGTATTTATATGTGTGCCTCCGTAATATCACTATAGTGATGGAACCTCATCACAAAAGTGATGAAAAGCGAAACATATAAAAAGATAGCTATTACTAGTTAATAGTAATTCGGGTGATATGAAAGCAGTAAAAATCACTGAAGGTGTAACATATGGCATCGTATCTAACTGGGGATTCATTCAATATAGAAAGATTCATACGTAGTGGACAAGGCACGAGACCCAACTATAAACATATAGAACGCATGTACACAGATGCAATTGTGGAAGCAGGTAAGACATTAAATAATATGCCGGGGTATTTCAAAAAAGGCTCTCTCGCATTAGTAGCAACTAAACTTCTTTCAGACCTTTCGGGATTTGATGCAGATATTTTTGATGATTCTGTAAATAGTGATGCTAAAATTCACGAGGCATATAACGACATATTTGCCCAGGCATTTCCGGATTTA
The DNA here is from genome assembly GCA_030634545.1 of Candidatus Nanohalarchaeota archaeon. Taxonomy (GTDB): domain Archaea; phylum EX4484-52; class EX4484-52; order EX4484-52; family B79-G9; genus B79-G9. The sequence continues at coordinate 73,323 of DAOWAN010000001.1, read as the reverse complement.
GTGGATAATTATGATATTACTACTATGCTTACTCCTGCACAGGAAAATGAACTGGGCATGGTCATGATGACGGCAGGAACATTATATGCAAATACTGTTGCCTCCGCAGGACCAAAAGAAATACTTGCATATATGATGGTTGCAGGGGCAATAGTATATGCTGAAATAATGACTTCCGGGTGTGTTGAAGAGGCTGAGGGGATAATATCTGTTGATATGGATGGTATAAATAGTAAAATGACAAAAGAAATATCTGACGGGGAATTTGATGATCCCGATGGAGGATTGACAAAACTTGGTGAGTTCGTAGATGATAATTATCATGGTGATGGTGGCGATTCTGAAAACGAAGCATCTCCGCTAATGGTGGATGGAATTCCATATTCTACTGACCCTAAGTATTTTGTGACTCCAGAGGGAGATTGCAGTATGCTTAAAAAGTCTACGGAATATTGGGGTTGGGGATATATGGAGGGGGGTACTGATGACCATTTTTTGGACAAGAATAAGCCAGATATCTGTTCAGGTATAGTTTCCGATGGCGATACACTTCACCATGTGGTGGTTTATAATAAGAAATTTTTAGAATATAGCGATTATAAGATGGGAATTTATGCAACTGGCAGAACAGAAAATCTGGATGACTTAAAAGTAATAGGCATAGATGATATTGAATGGAAAAATATATGGGATCTTGAACCAAATGAACATTATGATGTTAGAACACCTGTGCATGATTTTTTCTCTCAAACATCACCAATGACGCCGCGTGAAGATAGTGGAGCAAAAGGAACACCTGATAAGTCTTTTGCTTCGGGCGTCTTTAAACTTAAAGATAAAGATTCATGAACGCCTGCGTGGGAATGAAAATAAATTAACATCCTCAAAGTACAAATTTTGTTCTTAATCTATGGGAATCAAGCTATATTAAGCATCGTCTATATCGTTCTAAAATCTAAACTGATAGGTTATTTCGTATCTGTTTCTTACTGGTTTATGCCGTTTGGCCATTTATCTTCTGCCATGTACCCTGCAAGCACCCATGCACCTGCAGTAGATACAGCCATTGATGTTCCGCAGTATGCAACTAATGCGCCTGGACCTGTCGGTGCTGCTAATAGTGCTGCAGCGGCACCTACAACCATTTCTGTTCCGAAAAGTGCCGCTTCTGCTCTGCTTGCTTCATCCCATTTTTTCTCAAAGCAAAAATTCGGATCGTAATCGCCATAACCTTTCAACTCAACTTTTATGCAGTCTGGATTTTCATTCTCCTGCCAGAATTCCCACCAGTCTCCCTTAATGCACTTCTTATAGTTTACGCCTTGTTCCAAATTTTGGCGTATCATGCGCGAAAATTTATATTCATTAGGTTCATCATCATTAAGTGGGTTGTGAAGTTGCTTTTCATAATTGGTATTTGGTCTAACCCAGTGATTTAATTGGTCTTTATCCATGCTTCTGAGCGCATGCTCAAGAACCAATGGATCCGTTATTGTATCTCCATCTTTAAGCGTTATTTCTTCAGTATTTTTCTCGTCTTCTTCTGGAGTAAATTTAAAAGTTATTGGATCTCCGTCATATTTAAATTCGTAAGTTGAATCTGTGGGGAATTTTGCTTCAACTGTGAAGGTTTCAATAATAGTAAATATGAACACTGGAGCAAGTCCCGGCGCAGGTACAAGTTTAATACCCCATTCTTCTATTACTATGTCTGAATAAAAAATATCTGCTTCATAGAACTTACGGCACTCGCATTTGGATTGTGTCAGTATAATATCTGCTTTGCATGGGCTTGCAAGATAAAACTGACCGCCGTTTTCTGCTTCTTTGAGTTCAAGAGGGAGGTTTAGTGCATCATCACCCATTTTTCCCTGAAATTTCATGTCTGCTGAAATATCGAGTGACCAATCATGCCCGAAAAGGCATAGTGCGTTTGTTCCGCAGTTGCTTGGATCGCGCAGGTAGTCCATATTCTCAATTTTTGCTGCGCCAACCATTGCAAGACCCAGACCGATTGTTGCAGCTCCCTTTTTTGTTGTTGGGTCTAATGATTTGCCTGTTATCCCGTTATCTCTCATTAATTTTAAAAATGTGGCAGCCTTTACTTTACCATCTCCATCAGCAATAGCCCCGGCAGCAGAAATGAATCCCTTTGCAGCGGCATCTCCTTCAGATGCCTGTTTTACAATTACTTCTACTGCCATATCGACCTTTGATTTATCCGGAAACATGTCTGTTGTTTCGAAGATTAATTTTTGGAGTACTTTTTCATCAACATCGTGATTTTCTACCACTATCGAGCCGGTCTTCATAAAATTTGTGAGTTCGGGGAGTCTGTGGCTTCGTGCTCGGTGAATCTGGACCAGCCCGTCGGATGCACGAATGATTGGATTCATTATATATTCATCATCCGGCACGGTATTCGGGTAGATTTCCAGTTTCCCTAGTTTTTCTATTATTTTATCATCTGCTTCCTGTCGTACAGCATCACTTAAGTCTGCATTATTTTTCACAAGCCAGAGTTCTCCAAGTTCATACGCTAATTCCTCTGCAGCTTCATCAGTCAAATCTTCTGCAGTCTCACTCAAATCAGAAGCGGCACGAAGTTCCCATTTCAAGGCATAAATATCTTCCTTTGCAAGAGGGAGCCTTGAAATATCCTCTATGTTTTTTTCAGCTTGTTTTTTAAGGCTGTTTTTTTTGGCTTTATTCAGACCTCTCTTTAGAAAAATCCTGCTGATTTTATTGGTTGCACCGTCCTGAAAACCTCCGATAAAGTTCTTGGTATCATCAACATGGCTTTTAAGAGTTTTTGCGATGCCGGTATTAACAACACCTTCACTTGCCTTTCCAAGCATTTTTCCAACCCCGGGTATTGCACAATCGGTGAGCAGTGTAATTCCTGCTGCAGTACCGATGTATATTATGGCTAGGTCCTCCCCAAGAAGATTCCAGTTTTGAGACACGCTTTCAGGGAATTTCTCATTAAAAACAACATATTTCGGGTCTCCTGTGACTGCGATGTAATTAATTGGTCCCAGCAGGGGGTCGCTTTTAAATAATTCGTCTTCTACCAGTCCTTTCTGTGGGAGTTCGAAACCGAGTACTTCGCATTGGAAACTACGTTCATCTTCATAAACTTCGGCTGCACAGGAATGTACAAACTCAACGCCCAAATCCTTACATTTATTTTGATTTGGTGCATCTTCACATAGACCCGTCATGCCAAAGCATCCACCACATTTTAAACCATAAGAATAGGAAATAGCACCACCAAAGTTACACTTGCAGCAGACCTTATCTGGTGTCAAATCTGCTTGTGTTCCGCACAAAACACAAACATGCATATCATTACCAAAACATAATGATGATGCATCTGGAAAAAATTCTTTGCTGACGCGTTCTGCTGGTGGAATACAGGTATCATCCTTTTTGCAGTCCCATACGGTAATTCCAGCTAGACCAATACCCTCAACACAGCGTTCGCCTTTCTTACATATCTCGTTATCGATTTTACCGCATTCTTTTACATTATCATCTGATCCGCATTCATAAGCAGCATCAGGGTTCTCGATGTCAGCTATACCTGCACCAGTAATCTTATCTGTTACAGCAATCACTCTCGCAGTCATAAGACCGTGTCTTGGCGCATTCCTTGCAATGGCAAGCCCGACAGGCATACCTTGACTGCAGGAAGGACTATCAAATATATTTTCAGGGATTACCTCTCCATCTTCAATTAACTGGTTTATCCTCGCAACAGTATCTGTTGCACAAGTAAGAGCCGATGTGGATTCTATTGCAATTCTATCCTCTTCTGTACGAATATTGAACAGTTCTTCCAGCAGAAAAGTAAAACTTTCAATAGCCCACTCTGCAACATTCATTACGTCAAGAACGCCGATTAACTGCAAAGAGATTAAAAGAGCAAGCAAACCCAGAACGATTCCACCCAGTAATGATGTTGACATTTGAACAGACATACAAAAGATATAGGGTCTACTCATATATATAATTTACTTTGCTTATCTGTCAGCCTTATAGCACAGATAAACTTTTGCATCACTGCCTGCCAAAAATCGGTCACCTATTGTTATAGAAACATCAATCTTATTTTCGCATTCAACTTCTGTCTGGTAGGCATTTGATTCGGTAAATTGTATTGCTGTGTCGTATTTTACTTCTCCGGTTTCCCATGGTGAATCAAAAAGATCCGGACCATTGTGGCATGTGGTCATCCATTCTTTGATGTATGCTCCATCTGTGGGCTTCTGCCAGTCAAAAAAAATTCCAAGAAGTATGATCTCTTTCACGTTCACTTCTCCAATGTCAACAACAAAATTATTGATGCTGTCTTTTTCAAAATCATTTGCATCGCTGTCAAGCAGTATGCAGTCCTTCACATAAATCTGTTCCTCATTAACATTGATCAGTCTTTCCGCATAATCATTGAGTTTGTCTCCTAAAACACTTCCAAACAGATATAAAAGAATAGAAAGGAGTAGCAGGGCAAGGATAATGTTGCCTATAAATTCAATATGACTTAATCCGCGAGAAGTATTATGATGCATATTACTTAAGTAAGTGTTTATGACCTTAAATAACTTGCATGTGTGTAACGTAATCTCCAGTTGTTTGGATACTACAAAATATCATGCAATATTCCTGTATGAAGTAAATGGGTCTGGTATCGGTGCCTCTGCTATCCCCCTATTAAGTATTGATGAAATTACAATCAAGAGAAGAACTGTAGTTACAATAAACAGTATAACTTTGCATATTGTACCAAACTCTAACCCTTTCCGGTATCGACCATATTTTAGAGATAGAATTTTATTCAAGCTACATCACCATAATCAACATTAAGAATATCCATAGAATATCCAAGTAAGAAAAGCAGGAAGACCAATCCCAGAATAAAACCTAAAATAACAAAAATCTGGACCTTTGTCGTACCTTTCCATACCATGAATCCATATATTATATTTGGTCATATAAATAGATTATGTATTATTGCGTGCAATTTTCACTACGGATGCGAAAATAATGCAAACTATAAATACTACAAAAAACTAATATTTATTTAGGGGGACATTAATGAATAAGATATCTAAAAGAACGAGACATGGCTCGCTGGCAATCAATCAGACAATGCTTTTGGTTCTGGGAATAGTTGTGCTTGTAATTGTTGCAGGGTTCTATATTTTCCTTGGTGGTAAAGCAGAAGAAATGGTAACCAGTGTTATAAAGTTTCCAAGTGCATAATCTCAGTAGTGATTAAAATGAGAAAAGGAATGAGTCAAACAATATGGATTGTGATGGTAATAGTTGTCAGTCTTGTAGTGGCACTTATATTAATCACTATGCTGTACAGTACAACAAAAAGAGCAGAAGCTGGTACAATAGAACCCATAGAGCAGGGTGGTAACACTATCAAGATAGAGATGTGCAAACGGCTTTGTGATTCATGCCGCAGCCTGCACGGCGGGGATTGCCCTGACTGGGCCACAGAGGGGGGTACTGGTGAAAATTGTATGGATGAAGGTGTAGGTGTAGAGTGTCTGCCAGTATAATTACAGTGAATCCACTAACAGTTAAATGGTGTATGGATTCCTATATCATCTCATTATCGTTTGAAGCTTTTCAATATTTGTTGAAAATCCTGAGATTATGTCTTAAGTTTTTGAGTTGATGCTCAAAATGTTCGGTCGATTATTTATTTCGGTCAAATCATAATCATAGAAAGTTTGTTTGTTAACTATAGTGAATGTTAATTGATGTATATGCAAAGGAATAATTGTAAAGGTCAAGTTCATCTGTTTGCACTGTTAGTGATTGCTGTGGTAGCTATTGGTCTTTTTGCTGTTTTCACAGCTCAGGGTGAAGAAGGGGGAAGAGAAGCAATACCTGATGTGAGTCCTGAACTAACTGCATTGTACCTTGAAGAAGCATTATGTATGCCAAAATGTCCAGGGGAGTCATATACTGAAGATGAAAGGCTAAAGTGCAACGAAGTGCCGTATGAAGAAAGTGAACTTACCTGTGGTGAGATATTTACAAAAATAAAGGAGATTCATGATGAACAGGAAGCATCCGGAGGTGGTTCAACAGGTACTTCAACTACGGAATATTATGCACTTAAAGGAGAGTTTCAGCCATGCTCAACAATGACCCTTACACTCAAAGAAGATATCGTAAATCCTAGTATGAAAATTAAACCCAAGACCGGTGATGATACTGAAGCGATAGCTATACGGGATAAAGACGGAGTGTCTTTAATATTAGTTGATGATTATTACAAATTATGTGACGGCATCTGCAGTGATGTTGAATTTCAACTGCCATGTGAAAAGAAAGCAGAACTGGAAAAATTCAAGCCCGAGATTTATGAAATATCATTCAATGTAGAAGAAGTCAAGCCAATCACTAAAAGATGGACCTGCGTGAATGATGCAAGTTTTCCTGAGGGCATAAATTTTAATCAGATGGGTACAAAGGATATAACAAAAGTTAATTTCAAAAAAGAAGTGAAATCAGCATTGTCTTCACATATGAAAGCAGATGTGCAGATTATATTTGGTGGAAGCGGTGGTGGATGCAGGCATCCTGAAACAGGCGTTATTATTGCAGATTGTAGAATTGCATCATCTCATGATCTTGGGCTTAAATATAATGAAGGTGATTCGTACTATCATTTCACTATGCCTAAAATCAACGGGGAATTAAAAGAGATTCTGTTCAATATTCTTATTGAAGCAGAGGGTAGTGATGTTGGTGTATGTACAGCGAGAGTTTCTGCAAGTATGAGATGTACTAATCTGGAAAAATATCTTTGCTATGGTGAGACTGATGATGATGGTAAATACTGGGAATATATTCTCTCCAGTCGCTCAGATGACGGTGAATACACTCTTGATGGCGTCTGTAAATATTCTCTAAAGACAGAATACGAAACCGGCTGTGTGAATATATTGACCCATGTTGTTACAGATGAACCAGAAGGTGCATGCCATCTGCCAGAGAAGGTATATCGAGAGGGAACAATTATAGAAAATGAAGGAACACATGAATGCAGTGCTCCTCCAGATATAAGTATTGTGGACATACACCCATGCAAAGCTGTTGAAGACTGTGATGAGAATACTATATTTAGTTCTATGGATGTTGGTTTAAGATATATTAATGTAAAAATCAGAAACAATGGAGCTGAGGCAATATCATTTGACGGGGAGAACCTGTATGTCACAATAAATGGTAATGAAGAGACTGTTCATGTAAATGAAGTAACAATTGACCCATCTGAGACTGTTGATATATCCGATATAACTACTGATGGATTGAGTGCAGGCAGTTTCGATAAGAGTGAACTGAACACAGTAAAAGTAAGAATAGATAATATAGATACTGCAATATATCCTGTCATCAATGAAAAACAAAGAGAAGATAACAACATAAAAGAAGAAACAATAATAATATACCGGCAATGCTGTGGAGACTGTGTGAGCTGTCATAGTAAAACAATATGTGGCGAATGTTCTGGTATATGTGAATGGGAATTGGATGAGCAAAAATCAGAGTATGGATGCATTAAAAAGTGAAATGTAAAACAGGTGATGATAAATGGGTGTCATGGAAATTCCGCGCTGGATACGTGGATTATTGATTGCGATGTTAGCTGCTGCTGTGATTGTCATTGCAGTAAACCGGGTTTTTGGAAATGTTCTTGATATATTGAGACTTGTTAACCTACCGGCAGAAATTGTGGATGTTGCATCAAAGAAATAGATTGTAGTAAGTGAAGAGAGGTTGTAATATATGTCAGAAACTGTAGAGATTATCACTATTTTAGGTTCGTTAATTGTTGCTGCTCTTGTAGTGGTTGTTGGTACGAAAATGATGACTGGACTTACTGGTGCAGAACTTGACATAATAACAGATCAGACAACACGTGCGATTACAAGTATAATTGTGAATCTAGCGACAGTTGAACAGGGTGTAAGGCAATTTGATCTGAAAAAGAACTTTGCATATGAACTGAACGAGACGCATGTACGTCTGACATTTATTGAACAAACGCACACTCTTGCAGATGAATCTGGAATGATACACTCGTTTGCAATGCCTCATTACCAGAAAAATGTAATTAATAGTGAGAATATGGCAGGCACAGAAAGGATATGCATATCAAAAAGAATAATTGAATGCAAGCCGCAGATAACAATATGTGATGCAGGGGAAGAATGCTGTGACATAAAACAAAATAGTTGCAAATATGTCACACAATGACATTAATTTATTTCAGTGATTTTATGGCTGGTGAAACAATTCAGATGATCGTTATATTCATTACATTATCATTACTAATGTTTTTCCTTATATTTTCCATGGTAAGTACATCAGATGAACAACAGATACAAGATATATTATCTGAGGAAAGCCTTGAAATAGCAATGTTTAATAATTATCTTACAGCGCCCTGTACAAATAATAATCTAGGGGACCGTGTGGAAATCAGGAAATTCATTGTGGATCAGATAAGAATCTCTTCTGAATTAAATAGTGCTACATTGTCCTGTCTGGATATTGGCAATATCAAATACCGGATAGATATAAAAGATCTTGAGAGCAGGCAAAGATGGACATTCAGCAACTATCAGCCGCTGATAATAGAAAAGATGAAACCTGACTTCGACATGATAATACAGTTAAATACGAATAGTGAACCTGTGGATGAGGAATTCGGATATGTATTGCTGGATGAATATCATACTGCAATACTTAGTGCGAATATTGAGACAAATACATGGACTGACAAACTTCAGGATGAAATGTTCTGTGATTACAAAAGCGAAGGTAAAACAACAATCGCTGGTTCAGAGTTAGATCATATATCACATATCTACAAATACGCTGTAAATAATTGCTTTTTAGAGAATTGCATAAAGGGTCCGGGGCAGGCAAATGCAACATGTCAGCCAGAAGAATGTACATATATCAAAAAATCAGGGGATGGGTGTTCCAATGATTGTGAATGTGAAACATTTGACTGCACAGATGAACAAAAGTGTGCGGGGGGTTCTATACCTGACAAATTGATACTGGGTCAGCCGTGCCTTGGAGAATTAAAGGATAGTTGCGAATCTGAAATTTGTGAAACAAACAGACGATGTGCAGAGAATTACGAATTAATATACGCGCACCTTACAGGAACAATATCTGATGATGCTACAGGAGAACCAATAAAAGGAGCATTAATCGAAATACCGGAGAATTTATTCTCCACTGAATCGGATAAAGATGGTGATTATCTGATACAAAATATAGATTTCTCAACAGTTATAGCTGGTTCTACATCCGGATATGTTAATGTGAAGATAACTAAAGACGGATATGAAGATTATGAAAAAAGCACGTTGCTATATAAATCAGGACAATCAACACAGTTGAATGTATTGTTGAAACAGGTGTAAATATGAATACACGAAACACGCACAAGAAGGGAATAATGATGTTTGACATCTATTTGACTATGGTAATACTGCTGGTCTGTGCTGTGGTGATAATTCTGGCACAAGTACTTTTCACAAAACAGGCAGTTGAAACATTAAAATTTGCAGAGGAAACATCAACTGTGGATACGTATCTATATGTGCTTTTGAACAATAATCACTGCACTTCAAATACAACACTGCCACTCAAAGATGTAATCGCAATAGCACTTTCGCAAAGTCCAATCCCTGATGCAGATGATGACATTAAAATAGAATATAATGGCAATGAAGATATCATACAGATAGGAGAATGCATAGAAGAATATGCAGATAGACTCTACATTGATGAGTACTATTTTTATGTGAAATATGGAGATATGAATTATCTGACAGTTGGATGGGAACTGGATGAAGGTGATATCTCAATAGAAGAGGAACACATAGCTCTACCAAAAAATAATGGGATTGCTATTGCAGTATTGAAAATAAAGAAAAATTTTGAAATAGATACTGATAAATCGACGTGTCCAGAGGATGATGATTTGTACTGTGTACAAAAAAAGACGTGTCAGATATTTGGCGGTATATGCAAAGATAAATATGCATGTGACATAAATCACTGTTGTTGCAAAGATCTCCTAGTCTAGCAGAATACAAGAAAATATGAAGTGAATAAATGAACTATAATAAAGCAAATATGACGGTAATGATAAGTGTATTTATTATAATGGTTGTACTTGGTGTCATGATTCTAAGAGTAAGCGGTGAATTAATATGGGGTACAAAGGAATCAATTAATCTTTACAATAAATACTTCAGCCTTACAATGGACAAAAACATCCAGAATATAAAGCAGGGTTTTGAGAAGACAGCGGCATTTCATTCATTGATGGAAACGCATGAAGAGTTGATGGCGGGTGGTAACTTTCCAGAGGATACTCTTGTCGATACGAATGCGGATGGCTATGTGGATGGTACAGGACCCAGACTGAGAATTGAAAGCGGATCTACAGCGATACCTTATTGGGCGCTTCCGGGCTGCATGAGAACAGATATGCGAGTGCCATATCTGGTAGCTAAAGATCCTAATATTCTGGTGGGGGAACTCAACTATTGCGTTAAGTCTAATAAGGATGGTGAACTTCAACAGTATATAGAGGAACTAGCTGATGATGTATATGATATGCACATGGTTGTCAATCTGATTATGATAAAGAAAGGAGAAGTGCAGATTACAGGGGGTCCTGGGATTACCATTGAACCGGTAATTCCGACTCCAAATATAATAACCTATGACGGGACATATGAGTACATAATAACTGATATTGGTGCAGGTAATCTTGCGGCTGGAAATGAATGTCCATTGACTATACAGTTCAATGGTACTAATTCAATTGGTGAAGTAGATGAGGTTGCAGTAATAAAGCAAATAGGTATTACAATTTATGATAATAATATTATACATGCACAAAATGAACTGTTTACAGAAAATCTTAATAAATATCATGCTAATATGGAAACGCTGCTTACCGAAAAAAATTCCGAACTGGAAAATGATATCGTTACAGAAATCAAACCACTGCAGGGTATATATATTCCCGGTAGTTTCACAAAAGGTATAGTATGGTCTGAGGAAGATGGCATAACACTTTCAGTAAAAGACCTGTTTGGAAAACCGGATGATAATCTTGTAACAATAACGAGTTCCGGGCTGATAGAAGAGGAGATCAAAGTCAGGCATTATGCGCTTAGTGATGCAGGTGAATATCTTTTGTTGAATCTTGATACACTCATAAAAAACAAGGTATTTGATGGGCTTAATGCTCTTGATGACTATCATCGTGAAAGTGAAACGCGTGATTGTTGCGATGAGTGTAGTGGTAACTGTCTGGGTGGTTGTTGTGATAGCTGTGAACCTTTGTGTCCTAATGATGATACGGATAAATATGATGAGAATGATTTCTTAAATATTATTCAATCTGCTCTGAATAGTGCTGAAACTAATCTTAATACGATTTATAATTCTGATGATCTGGTGTGGGAGTTCGTTGGTCCTGTAAGTATTAGAATGGACTGTGCAGATGGTCATACAAATGATCATACCTCTTTCGGTTCCGGGACGGATGAATGCACTGGCGGGGATAATGTAGAGACTGGATCTGATGCTTATCTGACATATCATGATCATATGAAAAGTGATTGTAGTGTGAGTAGCTGCACGTGTGGTTATGGTGACTGTGGCACTGATGGCAATCCCATTAAGTGTCGTAAAGTAACCTGTACTGTGACCTATGGTCACTTTTATGCTTTGAAACATATCAAAGTTCTTGTAAAGATTACAGATGCAAAATACAAATATTATGATGTTAGCACAAATCAGTGGGTGAATCCGACACTTCAGTTTTATATCCTTATTGATAAAGTAGAAGATAATGATTGTGATGGTAATTCATGCACTGGTATACATACTACGGATTCTGCTTGTTAGTCAGATGCAATGTATCTATAGTCAAGGCACTAATAACTTGAGTACAGTGCCTTGCCATATCATTAAAAATCACGTTGTTATTTTTATGATTCAGCAAATCTGTGGATTTGCCAGAATCCTTAAAATTGCTTTGCAATTTTAGGATTGCGGAATTGCTACGCAATTCCTAATTTCGCAACACTTAAAATTCCACGGGAATTTTAGTGTCGCAAAAACGCATGCGTTTTTAGCGATATAGGAAATCGGAACGATTTGCGAAATTTTGAAAATTTATCATAAATTTCCAATTTTCGAAATTCGAAATGGGTGAACATTTCGAAAATCCAGAAAATCGAAGATTTTCCCGGATAGACGAAGGCATATTGGTTTTTTGTGATGTTTGCTCATTTATTTCATGCCTTCACTATACAATAAATTACCTGACAAAATAGGTTGCAATGATGCCTAAAATTAAAAAAATGCTCATATCTATAGTTCTTTGTACCATTAAAATATCGAAATGTGTCTTAGTTCTCAATATCTTGATGGAGTCATTGGTCAAGTGCCTGAAAGGAGTTATCAGTTCATGTCTTTTAAATATCTTATTAATCACTTTTTTCCTGAGATAAACAAAAGGGGAGATATATGGCACATTTTCCTTGGTAAATGTACTGCCTTTTTTTATGATTGTTTCAGCAGGAACCATTCCTGCCTTGAGTTCATCTAATGGGCAGGCATATACGTTGAAGTATCGTACGAATGAGAAGATAAATAACAGTCCACATAGAAAAATACTTTGTTGAATAACAATCAGAAGAACCGGGAACTGGTTAAAGAACACAAAATACAAAAAAAGGACAGCGGACCATATTCTGTAATTAAAGAACCATTGTGTTTCGCCATGCATATTAAGGCGGATAATCTCAAGAGCAATAAAAAATACTATCATAAAAAATATTGTCCCGATAAATGGGAGATTAAAAAAAGATAATATGGATGAAATCACAAACATGGCAAAAAAGAAGTCGCCATATCTTTCAAGAATATCTTTACTCAAAATGGATTCAAATTTAATACTTTTGATATTTCTTAAAAAGTCATATACTGAAAGAGATAAAATATAAGCAAAAAACAATGAAACTGTCATTATTAAAATATATTCTGGTACGAAATAATGCGCTCTTGGTTTCAGAAAAACCATGGCAAATGCCCCGGTTAAATAAATTGCAACAGAATGCATGCTAAATATCCTCAGATAACGAAGGGCAATAACAATACTAAGTAATTTGATTAGCCAGAAAAGATCCATTCAACTGACCTCATGCGTTCTGCATGGTGTATCATCACCGCGCCCGGCGCCAGCTAGTCTGCTAAATAGTTTCGCATATCGAGGATCATTCATTTTCTTAAAAATGTATGTGAACATCCACTTGTGAACTTTGCAGTCAAAATCCCTTGGTGTTCTTCCTACAGAATCAGACCAGCTTGAAAACATCCTGCTTATGCAGGTACCGCAAAATGCAGTATATACACATGTATCACACAATGGCTGCGCTTCAGAAGACAAAGTCCTAAGTTGCAGACTATTTAGTAATGTATCTGCATATTTTCCACTGACATAGTTGCCGATCTTCAATGCTTCAATCCTTTTCCCGGAATCACATGCATATATCGGGCCATCCTGCATAAAGGACATCTGGGAAATAGCAGCACCACATGGTCTTTTTAGGCACATATATGTTCTGTAAGGTGTAAAAATATTTTTTATCATCTGTCCAAGATTCTTTTCAGACATGTATATTCCGTTATCTGCAAGTTCAACAAGGTAATCGACAGCATCTTTCCAGAACTTAAAAAAATCCTCTGGTTCCATCACAAGGTCAGTCCTGTCCTCACCTCTTCCACATGATGTAAACGGTCGGAGCATAACATATTCCATACCTCTGTTCATGTATTCATCGATAATTGCGCGCGCACCGAATTCAAGACTTTTTTTTGTGATTGTAGATGAAAACCCGATATGTACTCCTCGTTTTTTCAGGTAATCTGCCCAGTAAACTACTTTTTCATAAGAACCACTTTCGTCAGGAAATGCCCTTTGAAAATCATGCAGTTTCTCTGGTCCATCCAGTGAAGAGCCAATCCGAAAATTCTTTTTGACAATATAATCTGCAATCTCTTTATTAAAACAGGTGAGATTTGTGACCAGTACAAAATGTCTTATTTCCTTATGCTTATCCAGATTACTCTCAATAATTTCAACAAACTTCCTGATAAGATCAAATCGCAGGGTAGACTCTCCACCCTGGAATTCAATATCTATGCTATCCCATGGAGAGCCATTAATAAATTTTACCAATGAATACATATTCTCAATAGACATATCCTGTTCATCCTGATTTGGACCTGATTCTGCAAGGCAATATGCACAATCCAGGTTACATTTATTTGTGAGGTTAATCACGCATGTAAAATTGCGCTGCCTGTAATCATCAAACATCAGGGCAGTCCTTTTCACAACAGATTCAACATTACTTTCTGTCAGAATAATGCCTATGTCTTTTAGTTTCTTAAACAGGACTTTGTCGTGTTCAAAATTCTGTCTTTGTAGCAAGTCATACTCTCTTTTGTCCAGTTCACACCATGAACCATGCCGTGTAGTTACAAGAATGCGATTATCTGCTAAAGATTTTGTAAAATATTCATTCAGTGCAAATGTTTTGTCATCCATAAATCAATCACATGATATTATCATTTGTGAATACATTTAAATTCACTCTCACCGTAAATATCCCTGTAGTTTTTCCATACACCTGGGCATTTATTGGCGAACCGGCATTCCCTGCAAAATGGAAAGCTGCCTTTAACACTTGAAGCATTGTCGGGTTTCACAACACAACTATCATCCAGAAGAAATAAATTGTCCTGTTTTCTCATACGGATCTGCTTAAAGTACTTATGTTCAAAAATACAATATGGAAACATATCCAGATCAACACGAATGCCTGATGCCTGTGCTTTATCTATTGCTTTTTGTATGTATGGTGCTGCTTCATTCAATTTCACAATTGCTTGTTCTTTGTTCTTCAATGCACTGCCTCTGATACTGATGGATGCAAAAACGACTGATTTTATACCTGTGAAATTTACAGCAATGAATTCAATGATGTTTTTTAGATATCTATAATTCAGTTTATTGACTATCACTTTGAGTGTGAGTGCCACGCCAGTAGATTGCAGGTTTCTTATGCCGCGAACAGTCTCATCAAAACTCCCATCTTTTTGGGTTATGGAGTCATGAAGTTCTTTTGTATGAGCGTGTATATCAATAGTGATATGAGATACTCCGGCATTAATTACCTGTTCTGTAAATAGCTTATCTGAAAATTTTCTCCCGTTTGATATTACAGAGATGCGAAACCCTTTTGAAACAGCATAGTCTATTATCTTTACAAAATCCATGCTTAATGTCGGCTCACCTCCACATAATGATACTTGCTCTCCCTTTTTCATGTTAAAACTTTGTATGCGTGAGACAATATCTTCATATGAAATAGATTCACTTCTGCTGCCGTTGTACAGGCAGAAAATACAATCATTATTACAGGCACCGGTTATCTCAATAACATAACGATTTTTTTGCATGGGTTTAGGTGATGATAAGGGATTGCTTTTTGGTCTGACTATCGGTTTTAATTCATCGGTCCCGACAGCACTTAAGTAAGTGTTCCAGCAGCCGGCACAGTTGTCTTTTGCAGAACAAGCACTGCAGAGAGGACCAAATCCATACTCGTCACCTTTGTCGTCCAGTTCGTGAAATGGTGACTTGTAATTGTACAGGGGACTCTTTTGGGGACCCACATATTTTCTATGTTCTGCATCAAACAGACATTCTGGTATTGAATAAGTGCAAACTTTCAGACCATGCTCATTTGCGATGTCCAGTCCTTTCTGGATATATGGTATCGCATCTGTAAGGCGAAGACCTATTTTATCGATATTATCAAGAGCACAACCTCCGATATCAATTCCATTGATAGTCATGGTCCTGACATATGGGAAATGGCTGACAAACATCCTTACAATGTCCGGGATCTGTCTATAATTCAGCTGGTTGGGTATGATCTTCAGGACAACATTAACCTTGTTCTCAGAAAGATTTCTGATGCCCATAAATGTCTGATTGAAACTTCCTTTTCTTTGTGTCAATAAATCATGTGTCTTTGCATCTTTGCCATGAATTGCAATAAGAAGATCCTTTACAGGATATCCTGAGATTTTATTTGCAAAATCAATATCGCAAAAGCGTCGTCCATTACTGAAAATAGTATAAGTTATTCTTGGATGATGCTGGTGCACCCAGTCAAGTATATAAAATAAATCATGTCTGACTGTAGGTTCACCACCTGAAAACTCAATATTCTTTATCTCGGGATTTGTATCCAGTATTTTTAGATAGTTAATAATTTCAACGGTCTGCAGGTTTGCTTTGGCTTTTTTTTCAGAATCAACAACACAGATAAGGCAGTTATTATTACAGGCATAACCTAAAGCGCAATATAATTTTGAATTCAACATATTGTTCACGTAATATAGTAAAAGTCATAACTATTTCATGGCATTACATGCCAAGCTTTCGAAGACTATCGTCTTCAAAATGGACTATATGACTTTTCCATATGCTTAAAATTGCGATGCAATTTTAGCATCCAACAAATCAATGTGATTTGTTAGGATCATTAAAAATCACTTTGTGATTTTTATGATTGCGAAATTGCTACCCAATTCCTAATTTCGCAACTCTTAAAATTCCTCGGGAATTTTAGTGTCGCAAAAACGCATGCGTTTTTGGCGATATAGGAAATCGGTACGATTTGCGAAATCCAGCGAATCTTTGAGATTCGCCCGGATAGTTAAGGTCTATTGGTTTTTGGTTCAGTTTGTCCAGATAGTAACGACCTGAACTATACAATCAGGACATTGCCATGCATGGTCTGTAGCGGTATAAAGCCATTTGCAGGCTTTTGTTATTATAATCTGTATTTCAATCAAACTGGTTAGTCACCGTTTCCCCAATTTCCCCAGTTTCCCCAATTGCCCCAATGCTCCCAATCACTCCAGTCACTCCAGTTAGTCCAGTCTGACCAGTTGTTCCAGCTATTAGTCCAGTCTGACCAGTTGCCCCATTCATCATTACTACAGAGGGGTGCATCTGCACAAGCATCATGACCCTGGAAAGACAGCGTGGCTCCAACAGCAGCACCCAAGAGAATCAGCCCGTTTACAACACCGGTCTTTTCATTGTCACCGGGTTTCCATAAGTCCATTTGCTTTATCTTCTTTAGTTTATCTTTAATATTCACAATACCACGCACTTGCAAAGCATCTTATTTTTTGTTATATTGTCAGGGCACTAATAAATTGAGTGTTATGGGATTTATTCTTATGTGGAAACTGTTATTGTAATCGTTATTTGCAGTTTTTGGTTGTAGATTTGATATTATTTTTTAATTTAGGTTCTTTAATTGGGGGAGATTTTGTGTCTTTGGGTATGTTCAAAGAACCAGTAATAGGAAATAATGATTTCAGTGCAGCTCCTATCAGTGCATTTCTTGTGTCTGCGTATCTTCGCGCCTGAGTCTCTTCAACACTTGCATGAATCAGTTCGGAATAAAAACGATAGGCAATGTCCTCAAAATCCGCTTGTGTCAGCTTATCATTACCATTATCCCTGATGAAAACAATGCTGGATGAATCGTCTCCTTCGACAGCGACATCGAAACTGTCAGTAAATGAGTATGCTGCTCTCATCACAACAGTGCGCGGGTAAAGCATAGAATTCAAATTAATCCGGGTAACTTTTTTACTTAAATCAAAGTCCACATTTTTCAAAAAAGATGCTTTATCATCACTTTTCATAAAAATCTTCTCTAAGTCTATAATGTATCCAGAAATACATTACAAATGCGATTTCGCGGCTTAAGTATGCAAAATCAATTCCAGATTACAATCAATAATCTTATGCATAGAACTCTGTGACTCTCAACATTTAAATAAGTTAATGCTGTGTCATCAGGAATAAAATTTAGAGCATATTATCATAGAAAGAATATAAAAAATAGCAGTGTCTTATTGATATAATGCTTTATGATTTCTTCTTTCTGGATGCTGCAACTAGAATGTATTATTATATATTTGTATTTTTGCTATTGATGATACTTCTCTTGAAAAATCGTAAACTAATCACAAGTGAATACAGAAAAATAAATAGAAAAACATGGTTAATGTTATTTATCATAACTATTCTTGGATTCATCGTGCGCTTCGCCTTTTTAGAGATGCAGACAACAGAGATTTTTATGGGGACCAGTAGGAATATTGCTGTATCTATTTCAGAAGAACATATGATGCCTCAGGATACGCATACAAGAGGGTATTCTCTTTTAATCGCTCCTCTATATTCATTGACTGGGAATATAATGTGGTCTGCACACATCTTTGACATCGTAATAGGCAGTCTCTCTATAATAATGATTTTCCTGCTTACATACTTGCTCTTCAAGGATCAGAAAGCAGCAATTATTAGCGCAATCATACTAAGTGCCCTTCCATGGCATATATTTTTTTCCGGTACACAGGGAGAAGAACTAACAGCATCATTCTTCGTGATGCTATCAATAATACTGATACTCATCTCAATAAAATCAAAAGAACCAGAGATTTATTTTCTCACATTTATATCATTGCTGTTTTGCGCCCTGATAAGAAAAGAGGAAATGATTTTGCTTCTGGTTCTCATTATTTACTTTCTTATCAAAAAGAATCCGATAAGAATACGAAAAAAAATCAATATCATTGTATATTTGCTTATGGCTGTGATTCTTGTCATACCATTTCTTATAGATGCACTATATGGTAAGATCGATGAGGGGGATATCGGTTCTGTTTATATGAGTCAGAATATAATCTCTGTGCTTGAAATGTTTGAATATAACTTCTACATAATACTATTCATAGTGGCACCTGTTGTTCTATATCTGGTAAACAAAAGAAACATAATAAAAAAAACAGAACAGATATTATTCTTACTTTTATGGTATTCAATAAATATAATTCCTTTTATGATTCACAATGATATAGATAACAGGTACTTCATATTTTTCTTAGTTCCATTCATAATACTTGGGTCATCATCAATATCAGGTCTCCTTAAAACAAAGTATGAAGAAAAAGTCATCCTTATTTTGATAGCGGCGTTACTCTTGTCAGCAATTCATGTATATTCGGATTGTACGCAAGACAGCAATTGTGAATACATTTATGCACAGTCTCCAGATGAAATTGTTACAAAATTTGCACAGATACAGACCATATTAAATAATACAGACAAAAAAAGTATGCTTGTTCTGTTTGTAGATGGAGATACAAAAGAGGCATATATTACTTATTCTGGGAAATATAATCGATATATTGTTTTGAATGTGGATGAGGCATGTTATTTTTATAATAGTGTTATATCTAATGAATCCCGTGTTGAAAATATAGTTAATGTTGAAACTAACAGAGCAGATGGAACCAATAAAACAACTGACTTTAATCTGTCTAGTTGTACTTTCAATTCGTCTGATCTTGAAAATTGCGTTGGATTTTTTTTTAGATATGACGAAGAAATCTATCCAACTAGCTCTGTCTTTGATCATAAATCTGTAAGTGGATACAGGGAATATAATATATACTTTATTCTCTTTGAAGATGATTTTGAAATGTTCTATGATTTCGAATACCTGCGATGCATTAAAAAAATATTAAAAGATCGCAAAAGAGAAATATACCATTCAGGAGATGAGTACGAAATATACTATTATGAGAAACTTATCTCATGAATGGATGGTTATTGTTTTTTGGTGCAAATATTATGATAATGGATATCTTTTTTCTGGATACTCATGCGAGAATGTATTATCCCGGGGGTAAATATGAGATATATCGTTACGGGTGACTTGTATCATAAAATCTCGTAAATCCGACAATTTGAGTGATATGTCTGAATTTCATAGCGTCAATAGATTCTATATCTGTGAAATCATGATGTTGAAAGTAAGAGAGTCTAAGAGATAGCAGAGCTAAGATTTTAAATATGTCTTACAATAAAGATAAGATATGGCTCTCATAAATAAATTGCGTGCAGGGACAGGAATTCTAAGAGCAAAGTTCTTTAAGGAAAAAATTCCTGTCATTGTCAGTTGTGTTTTAACGTGGCGCTGTAATTATACATGCAAGTACTGTGCTGTATGGAAAAACAATCCTGATGAACTTTCAACAGATGAAATCTTAAGACTAATCAAAGAAATGAAAAATGCAAAGACAGCAGTACTCTCTCTGACAGGTGGAGAACCGTTATTAAGAGAAGATATAGGACAAATAATACAATATGCAAGGGAATGCAAAATTTATGTCACAATGAACTCTAATGGCTCTCTTGTGAAGAGAAAAATTGATGACATAATGCCATTGAATCGTCTTTCAATAAGTCTTGACGGTGATAAGTCGATACATGAAATACATCGCGGGAAAGGAACATACAAAAAAACAATTGAAGGTATCCGGACTGCAAAAGAGCATGGCTTAAACGTAGACATCACAACTGTGATAACAAAGTACAATGTTGAACATCTTGACGAGGTCTTGAAAATTGCAAGAGATATGGATGTCGGTGTTCTCTTCCAACCTGTAGACACATATACATTTTCAGCTAAGGGTGTTAAAAACATAATTCCTGAAAAAAAGAAGTTTACAGATGCAATTAGAAAGCTAACTCAGGAAAAAAATGTGATGAACTCAACAGATTGCCTAAGACATTTTATCAAGCCTGAGGGTTTTAATTACAATAATTGCAGTGCAGGTAAAATATTTTGCAGGATAGAACCTGACGGAAGCATGTATGCATGCAGTAGAAGCAATAACAGAGAGAATCCTCCTAATGTCAGAGGTGGGTTCCTTAAGGGATTTCAAGAACTTAATTTTCCTGTATGCAGCAGATGTAATTGTTTTGGAAATGTTGAATTAAATCTGCTTTTTCAACTAAAAATCGCTTTGTTTATAAAGTATTTAAAAAAGTAATAAGCTGATTGATGATACGATGATAATTGATTTTTTTTCTCTTGAAAACTCAACGAGAATGTACTATTATATGCTTATTTTCATTCTGTTAGTTATGCTTCTTTTTAAAAATCATAAATTAATCGCAACTGAATACACGAAAATAAGCAAAAAAACATGGTATGCACTAATTATCATAGTCCTTATTGGGTTTATACTGCGCCTCGCGTTTACACCTATGCAGACAATAACAAATGTTTCAGTCTGGTCCAATAGGTATGCTGCTGTAAAAATATCTGAAGAACAGATTATACGCTCAGAAATGCACACGAGAGGATACTCTCTTTTAATGTCTCCACTATATTCATTAACTGGGGACATAGTATGGTCTGCGCATACTTTTGACATTGTAGTAGGCAGTCTCTCTGTCATAATGCTATTCCTGCTCACATACTTACTCTTCAAAGACCAGAAAGCGGCGATGATTAGTGCATTCATACTCTGCCTGCTTCCATGGCATATCTTCTTTTCAGGTACGCACGGTATGGAGATAACAGCGTCATTTTTTGGAATGCTCTCTATTATATTGATATTCCTCTCGATTAAGTCAAAGGAACCAGACATTTACTTTCTTGCATTTATATCATTATTGTTCTGCGCTCTGGTAAGAAAAGAACAAATGATTTTGCTTATTGTTTTTATCATCTATTTTCTTATCAAAAAGAACCCGGTAAAAATGCAAAGAAAATATCATGTAATTACATATTTACTTACAGCTGCTGTGCTATTTTTACCATTCATAATTGATGCACTGCATGGTAAGATTGAGGAAGGGCTATTAGAATCAGGTTACATAAGTCAAAACGTAATATCTATACTAGAAATATTCAAATACAATTTCTACATTATATTGCTTATGCTTGCACCTATTGTTCTGTATGTGGTAAACAAAAAAATAATTATCAAAAAGAGTGAAAAGATATTATTTTTAGTCTTATGGTTTTCAATAACTATAATTCCTTTCCTGATTCATAGAGATATACATACCAGATATTTTGTATTCTTTTTAGTGCCCTTCATAATACTCGGATCATTTGCAATATCAGGTCTTTTAAAGACAAAGTATAAAATACAGACATCCCTGATTTTAGTGGCTGCGCTTCTTTTTTCTGTTACATATGTCTATTCAGAATGCGCAGAAAACAGTAACTGTAAATACCTTATAGCACAACCTCTGGAAAAAACTGACACAAAATTATCCAAGATACATGCGATATTAAATAATACAAACAAGGAAGATATGCTGGTCTTGTTTCTGGACAATCAGGCAAAGGAAGCGTATATTACTCTTTATGGCAATTGTCATCCATACATTGTATTGGATGATGGTGAAGCATGGAAATACTATAATAGCCAAACTATCTCTGACGAGGGCTGTATTGAGGATAAAGCTGTGAACCAATACGGAAACTATAACATCTATCTTATTTTCTTTGAAGATGATATTGACCTGCAACTTGCTGAAGAAATACTTATAGATCGTAAAAGAGAACTATATTATTCTGGAGATATATATGAAATATATCATTATGCAAACATCACACAATAAAAAGCAATCAATACAATATTTTATGAGAGATATAAAAAAATGAGAGGCTATTATAAGTATAATGCCTTATAATCTTTTTTTTCTGGACCCTGCAACAAGAATGTATTACTATATCCTTGTTTTTTCTCTATTAATTGTCTTCCTTTTGAAAAACCATAAAATAATTACAAGCGAGTACAGAAAAATAAGCAAAAAAACATTGGCTATCTTACTTATCATAACTGTTTTCGGTTTCATCCTGCGCTTCGCATATTCTCCAATGCAAACAATTACCGGTGTCTCTGTCTGGTCGCATAGGGATGCTGTTATATATATATCAGAAGATCAAAAAATACCTGCGGCATTGGATACGCGCGGATACTCGCTTCTCATATCACCAATATATTCATTGACTGGGGATATAGTCTTCTCATCGCATTTATTTGATATGATTATCGGCAGTCTCTCTATCATAATGCTGTTTCTGCTTACATATCTGTTATTCAAGGATATAAAAGCGGCAATGGTGAGTGCACTTATTCTTTGTTTGCTTCCATGGCATATCTTCTTTTCTGGTACGCATGGAGTGGAAATAACTACATCTTTCTTTATAATGCTCAGTCTGATACTTATCCTGCTTTCTGTGAAGTCAAAAGAGCCTCAGATGTATTTTCTGACATATATTTCAATACTCTTTTGCGGTCTGATAAAAAAAGAAGAAACTATCCTGCTATTGGTGTTGATTCTATATTTTATCCACAAAAAAAGTCCAATCAAGATGCAAAATAAGATGTATATCTGTATATATGCTATTTTATGCATTTTACTTACTTTGCCTTATATTGCGGAGATAACGCATGAAAATTTTTATGAAGGACAATTCGGCGCAACATATCTGACTAAAAATATTATCTCGCTGCTGGAAATATTTCAATACAATTTTCACATAACATTTCTCATGTTGACTCTGCCTGTCTTATATCTATTAGATAAAAAGGTCATTATAAGAATCCGTGAACAGATACTTTTTTTAATATTGTGGCTCTCGATAGTTCTGATACCTTTCATTCTAAATAAACACATCGGGACCAGATACTTTTTATTTTTCGTACTGCCATTTATTATTTTAGAATCATACTCGGTTTCAAAACTCCTTAAAACAAAATATAAAAATATTGTATCTCTCATTTTGGCAGTAATTGTACTCATGTCAGCGTTATACATAACAATAGAGTGCCAGAAACCCATGGGAGACTGCAAATATTTTGTTGCTCAACCACTGCGCTGGACTGACTTAAGACTACCAGAGATATATGCGATATTCAATAATACAAATAAATCATATAGCTATCTGATATTTGTTGACCCGCAATCAAAGAATGCATTTGAACTCCTATATCGGGATTATCCACCACAAAACGTACATACTGCATGGCAGCTCCACAATGAGGGGGCTATACCTATTTTAAATGTCTGCAATAACAGCAATACAAAATGCAACATATATCTTATTGATTTTGAAGATGAATTTGAAGAACATTGTAAATTGAACTATTATGTGCGCTTCTGTGAAGTCATAAAAGACTATGATAAAGAACTATATTACTCTGGTGACAGATATAAGATATACGAAATAATACCTGGTGCAGAATCATCTGGTGGGTTGAATGAAACTAAAAAATAAAATAAAGTCCGGTATGGCAATTGCAGGCGCAAAAGTGTTCAATAAAAAGACGCCTCTTGCGGTTCGCTGGAATCTGACGAGCAGATGTAATCAGCAGTGTCTGTACTGCAATTTATGGTGCGCTCCTGCAGATTCTTCAAAAGAACTGTCAACAAGACGAATATTCTCGGTCATTGACGAGATGTCAAAACTCGGTACGCAGAGGATATCATTCAGCGGCGGCGAGCCATTGCTTAGGAAAGATATCGGGAAAATCATAGATTACTGTAAGACTAAGGATATCTCTGTCAGTATGAACTCGAATGGTTCGCTTGTGAGTGAAAAGGTAGGAGAGATCAGAAATCTGGATCTTATCAAACTCAGTCTGGACGGACCAAAAAATGTCCATGAGATGATCAGGGGCGGGAATACATATGATGCGGTAATAGGGGCTGCTGAAGTATGCAAAAAGAATAATATACGGTTCACATTTGCGACAACACTTACGAAGCATAATATTGGTCATATTGACTTTATTCTTGAGAAAGCGCGCCAGTTCAATACAGTTGTAGCTTTACAGCCACTTAAGGAACTATATAGAGGTAAAAAAGGTATGGGTTCTATATCTCCATCAAAAGAAGATTTCAAAAAATGCATTGAAAAGCTGATTCAACTAAAAGGAGAGGGCAATATACACATACGAAATACTGTTGATGGGTTGAATCACATCTATAACTGGCCGCGATACGAAAATATAACCTGTGCTGCTGGCAGAATATTTTGCATGGTACAGCCAAATGGAGATGTGATACCTTGCGACAGGATAGAGTATACAGAAAAAGTATACAATTGTGCTGGACCGGGTGGTGGGTTTAAGAAAGCGTTTGATCATATGCCTGGTGTCAAATGCAGTGGGTGTGGGTTCTGTGGGTCACTGGAATTAAGCTATCTGATGGCATTCAGACTTAGTGCACTTACTCCTGTCAGAGTCATAACGTGAAAACCATGATATCTATAATAATTCCAACATATAATGAATGTGAGAACATCAAAGGGATTATTACTAAAATACAGGCAGTCATGCAAAGTGAGATGATTAGCTATGAGATATTGATAATTGATGATAATTCGCCAGATGGTACTTCTGATGTTGTAAAAAAGATTATTAAAAGTACAAAATGCAATACTGACCAAAATATACGGCTATATACGCGTCTCAGAAAGGAAGGTATTGGCAGTGCATATAAATATGGATTTAAAAAAGCAAAAGGTACATATCTCATGGAAATGGATGCAGACTTTTCTCATGATCCGAAGGAAATAATGTGCTTTATGAAAGCCATGGAGAATGGTTCTGATGTTGTAATTGGCTCAAGATTTATACGCGGTGGCGAGAGAAACGATGCCTATGTGAGAAAAATATTTCCTATTATTGGGTCAATGCTATATAAATTCTTCTTGAAATCAAATGTCAGGGATATCACAAGTGGATATAGGCTATACAAGAAAAGCGCAATAAATAAGGTAAATCTTGATGTGCTTCCTGATGATTTCTCGTTTCAGGTGGCAATTCTCTTTGAATTCATCGACAAAAAATGTAATATAAGAGAAATACCGATTATATTCAGCAAGCGAAGAGCAGGAAGACCGAAATACAGTACGAATGACCTTATTGGGAACATAAAAATGCTCATGAAACTGTATATTCGAAGATTACTTAAAAATAATCAATACTGAAATCACATGTTGTTATTTATAATGCAATTGCAAAAATCAAAAATCATTGGATATTGGTTAAAATTTATGAATCCCAAGCTTTTTGATTGTCGTCATATGCTTAATATTACCAGACAATCAAAAATCATTTATAGAACACTAATCACATTACTAATAACAATTGCTATATTTTGGATAATATTCTCTAAAGTAAATATTGGTCAAACAATAGAAGTTGTAACTGGTGCAAATATTCTTCTGATTTTACTTAGTCTTGTGATATCTGTATGTACAAATATAATATTTAGTTCACATGTGTGGATGCAGATATTGAAACAATTTGGGTATAATATAACTTACAGGGAATCCATAATCATTAATGCATCAGTTATCCCTGTACTAACTGTTATACCGCTAAAACTGGGTCACTTTGTAAAATCCATATATCTCAAAAAATATAATAATATACCTATAAAAATTTCAGCAGCATCTGTTACACTTCATCTCATCATGGGTATAATAAATATAATTCTGATAATTCTTGTTAGTTCATTTATTTTAGTATCCTCAGTTAATCAACTGATAATAGTCTGTATTTTATTTCTTACGTTTTTTATTGTCATACTCAAGAGAAAATGGATAGAACAGTTTATTCTAAATGTGATTGAAAAATCGTGCCATCTAAAGAAAGTTGTTTCTAAATTATCATATGTATCATCAATTAATATGAAATGTGGGGGTGCATACAAAAATATATTTAAGATCTCTGTATATTGTTTTTTGAATAAGCTTTTGATAATTGTAAATTATTATATCATCTTTCTTTCAGTTGGCATTTATATACCATTCATAGAATATGTGCTCTTTATGAGTATAACAATTATCCTCTGTCAACTGCCACTTACAATATCCGGTTTCGGAGCAAGAGAAAGCTTGATTCTTATATTCTTCGCAAATTATGCATCTTATGAATCACTTCTTGGTGCAGGTCTTTTGATATCTGTGATAGATTATATCTATCCTGCAATAATCGGTGCATTTTTCATGAATAAGTCTGATAAAATGCTTGTAAAATGCAAGCAGTCTGGTTCTACGAATTGTCAGATGAGAAAAAAGACATAATCATGAACAGACCGGCTTTTATGTATCTTTTGAACTCATGATATGAGCGGATTTCACCTAGTGTATGATAAACGTATTTTGGTCTCAAGTAGAATGTAATATATGCTTTTTTAGTATAGTATTCTATTTCTTTGTCACTTAATTTGCAATAATTTGTCTTGATTCTTCTCTCTGGTACAATGCCTTTAATGTAATTTCTCCAGTAATCACTGTCAGCGCCAGATAATTCCTTTTCCAGATCGGTGCCTGGTTTTGGTATTGTCCTTGAAAACTGTACATAGTCCAGACTAAGTCCTTTTGCAAGTTGAATTGTCTTTTCAACTGATTTTTTTGTATCATTTGGATTTCCAATCATAAAGAAGCCGAGTGCTTTGATGCCATGTTTCTTTGTGAGGATGATGGCTTTTTTTACCTGTGAAAAAGATATCTCTTTTGATATGGAGTTAAGTACTTCCTCATCTGCTGATTCAATGCCGTAGTATATTCTTTTGCATCCTACATTTGCCATTGTGTAGAGAAGTTTGTCATCTACACAATCTACGCGTGTCCTGCATGACCAGTCAACTACCAGATTTCTTTTTTTTATTTCAGCGCAGAAACGTGAAACCCATTTTTTATTTGCAGTAAATGTTGCATCAAAAAAATCTATTTCTCTGATACCATGCTTTTTTATGCATATCTCAATCTCATCCACTACTTTCTTTGGGTTTCTCTGTAAATACTTGTCTTTCCTGATTGCACAAAAAACACAATTGTAAGGACAGCCTCTTGAAGTGAGCATTATCGTGAAATTCTTTTTCTTTGATATAAAAGAGTAATATTTGTCGTTTGGCAGAAGATGCCTTGCCGGCATGAAAAGTTCGTCCAGATTGCAGTAATAATCTTTTGCATCTGATTTATTGATTACAATAGTGCTGTTATTCTTTCTGTAGCCTATTCCCTTTATTTTATTGTATGTCTTTTTGTTATCCAGTGCATAGAGCAGTTTTGGCAGGGATTTCAGGGAATTATCCAAAACAATGTAGTCAATCACATTGTATTTCATGATTTCGCGTGGATAGACAGGTACAATGTTTCCGCCAGCTACTATCGGCAGTTTTGTGTTTTGCTTAAAGTATCTTATCCATTCGAGTGTGTCAAAGAAGGAATAGACTGAATGGAGATTAAAGCTAATGACATCCGGATTGAATTTTTTTAGTTTTTCAAGTGTCTCTTCTTTAGAGATGCTAAGTGCATTAGAATCAATAATGATGACATCATGTTTTTTATTTTCTAAAATCGCGGCAGTATAGGCAAGTGCAAGAGGTGGATAACACCCGAATTCTTCATCAACTACATTCACGTTTTCTGCAAACTTTTTGTGTTTGTATGGTGGGAATATTAGAGCGACTTTCATATAGTGACCTGTATATGTAGTGAATCCGCTAATATTTTGATTGTATGTGGATTCCTATTTTGTCAATTGAGTATGTTTCGATTAAATCATAAGTAGACAACAATATATAATCATAGAAATAATAAATAATTATTACGAACACTACCTTATTATTGAATTCAGGTAGGATAAACACTCAGTGGTTGGTCGTGTATGACAGAAAATATGATAAATAAATTGAGCAATCTTCTTACAGAGGTACCAAAAAGAGTAGATACTGGCTATTATCATAGTGAGTTATTCTATGGCTGCGAGTCGGATAGGGATTCTGTATATCTTGGATGCCTCCTCTATGACACTGCAAAAGAAGAAAACAAAAGGATAGGTTCTTCGAGTGGGTACATGTATGTTATTGAGGAATTTAAAAAACCGGGGCTTTTGGTGATGTCAGCACTTGCTAAAAAATGCGATGAGATACAAAACGGTACAGGTAGTGGCTTATATATTGGGTACATTCCATATGTTGACACTGTAAAAGAACATATTCTGAAGGGATGCTCTTTCTTATCATGGACAGAAGGCGCGAGAATTTTTACGCTAGTCAATTTGTCTTTTGAGCCAACAAGATATGATCAGTTGCCAGGGGTGTGTAATGAGTTCATAAATAGAGAGAAGGATCCAAAATTGATAGCGCTTGCAGAACTGATTATAAAATCCTCGCCATCAGTGAAACAATTGCATTTATTCAAAGGTCTTCGACTTCTTAAAAAAAATATAGGTCGTTTTTCTCTTATTACAATATGCAATAAGACCTGCAAAACAGAGTATGAAAATAAGAAGCATGTTCTCATCAGATTTGAGGGAATGTACACGCAACAGACCAATAATAGGCATAGTAAAGAAAGCAGGCAAATCGAGGTCCATCTTACGTTTGCTCCATATAGTCCGCAAAATACGTTAAGTGTCATTCATGACAAAACAGCTTCAAAAGATACAATAAATAGTTCATCTAAAAATCTCTGTGTCTCATACCACAATAAAAAACCAGAGTATATTGTGGAAATATATGATAACAAAAAAGTATTCTCTAGCCTGAAAAATACTGAGGTTGAAGGAATATTGAATGAGATAGTAAATCATGTGAATGAACACATGGGGTTTCATCGTGCGCAAAGTTCGAAAGAAATTAAAATGACAAAGACAATGATGTAGATTATGAGTTCACTTAAATTTTCAATACCCTATAATGGCAACTCTGAAACGATAGATGAGTTAATGCAGTATCTGGAAACAGGAGATTGCAAAAATAAGATTGATGAAATATATTTTTCAGATCCCGCGATATATGGATCCGGCAGGATTCCTAAAAAAGGTATCAATACCGTGGATACTATAAAGTTAATACATGAGAATGATATCCGTGCAAATCTAGTTATGAACAGTACATGTGATGGCGCGAAAGCGTATGACTTGAAAACAATAGAGAGGCTCATAAAATCGATTGCCAAACTGTATAGGACATGTGATCTTGATGCTTTGACTATCGCGAATCCTTTGCTTATACAGACTGTGAAGAGTCGGCTTCCACAGATACGCATCACAGCGTCTGTGCTTGGTGAGATTGATTCTGTGCAAAGAGCGATGTTCTATGATAAACTGGGGGCAGATGTAATTGTGCCTGATCGCGATATAAATAGGGACATTGGGGTGCTTAAGGAAATAAAGGAGGCAGTTGATGCGGACATTCGGATTATGGTGAATGAAGGTTGTATGTATCGCTGTCCTTATCGCATTTTTCATTTCAACTATATGGCGCACTTAAACAAAGAAAGTCAACGTTCTGCGGATCATTTTTTTAATAATTGCTCTCTTATAGATAAGATGGACCCATCACAGATATTTAAATCCAATTGGATACGTCCTGAGGATACAGGAAAATACAGGGGAATTACGTCATCATTTAAAATATCCGGTCGCACGAGAGATAAAGAATGGATAATAAATGCGGCGAAAGCTTATCTGGAGGAATCATATGATGGCAATGTCCTTGAGTTGATGGATTCGAATTTACATGCGTTTAAAAAACGATTCAATGCATATATCGATAATGCACAATTGATGGATTTTCATGCGAAAGTTATACTGTGCGACAAAAACTGCAATAAATGCAGCTACTGCGAAAGTATGGCTGCTAAATATTTAAAGTTTGATTATCAGTCACATTAAGGTGTTTGTATTTTGTTGATATGTAGAAAGAACAAAAGTTACCACATAAGTCCGGGGCTCGGTTTCCAGTCAGCGCAATTATATTCTTCGATAACTCTTTCATAAGTTCTTTTTGTATCGCCTGCAATCTTGTCCCAGTTATATGTACTTGTAACAGTATCATAAGCATGGTTTACAATACTATTTCTCAAACCATCGTCCTTAAGAACCCTTTTTATTCCCATCGCAAGTGACTCTGAATGTCCGGACCATACTTTCAAGCCGTTCAAGTCATGCTGAATTATCTCAGACAGTCCGCCTGTATCCGCAGCTACAACCGGCGTATGCGAAGCCATACCTTCAAGTGCCACAATCCCGAATGGCTCGTAGCGTGATGGGATAACAATGACATCTGATACATGTAAAAGAGCATCAAGGGTCTTATCGTCAGTGTAGCCGGTAAATAATACCTTATCTCCAAGTCCCATATGCCAGGTCATATCCTTACATTTATCTGTCATATATCCTTCTCCTGTAATAACAAACTTCGCGTCAGGAACTTCTGAAAGGACTGACTGTACAGCGCCTACAAGTACATCAACTCCTTTTTCCCATACATGCCTCCCGACAAAAAAGACAATCTTCTCATGCGGCAAAGCGAATCTGCTTCTCACTTCTGAATAATGTCCGGAATCAGAACTATACTTGGACAAATCCACTCCATTTGGGATTACATCCATTTTTTCCCAAGGGGTAGAAAATGCAGAACATACGCTTTGTTTCATAAAATTAGAACATACAATAACCCGCCATGATTCATACGTCATCTTGCGTTCAATATCATGTATCAGTTCCTGTCTGTCTTCATAAATGCCACCGCGTCGTCCTTCTTCAAGTGAATGGATTGTGGAAATCAGGGGTATCCTGAAAATATGTTTGAGCCCTACTGCTGCTGTTGCTACAAGCCAGTCATGTGCATGTATCAATGAGATATCCTTAAATTCTTCAATTACCTGACTTGCCTGTTTCTGCATAAGAACGTTCATCTGGAGCGCCCAAGATGGAAAATCTTCTGCGGGGATATTGTCTGCATCAAATCGAAAGACGTGAACTCCATTGACATTTTCATAGCCCTGATTCCCTGAGAAAGCGCATACTACAACTATAGGTTCAATACCTGCTTTTACCTGTGCGCGTGTCAATTCTTCTACATGTGTTCCAAGTCCGCCAACTTTATGAGGCGGGTATTCTGATGTTAAATGAAGTACTTTCATGAAAAAACCTTAATCATCTTTTTTCTCTTTTTCAGATATTTCTACTGGTGCATCCCAATTCTTGAGTACCCATGAATAATCTCTTACGACATCCCTTGCCCATGATGATGTGTCTGGTTTTAGAACATTTACTTTAGATTCTGCGGGTGAGTAAAATTGCAAAAGAGCGCTTTTCATCCAGTCTTCATTCACATGGATGCTATTTGATGTCTGAGATGCCCGCCATTCGATCTGTTTCACAGATTCAGTAAACCCGTTGTTTATGCCGGGTGTGCGCTGTTCCTGCAGCGTGTAATAACTTGAAATCAGCGGCTTTTTGAGCGCGCTCTGGAGTGTTATGCCTGCAGGAAACATCTGCCATTCATGTGTATGAATCAGATCAATATTGCCTTCGCTGTGGTATATGTCTGCTACAACGCGTCCAATTTCCATATTCAAAGTAATTGCCCATGTAAGGGGTGAATAAGATTTAACAGAATTACCGACATAATGTACTTCTGCTCCACCAATGTTTGCTGTCTGACCCTCTTTCCATGGATCAAAAGAGACTACATGTGTATTGATGCCTCTATGGGCAAGACCTTCTGCAAGATTCTTGCATTGTAGTGAAATCGGGGTTAGGTCTCTTGGTAGGTATTCTGCTGTAATCAGAACAACGTTTTTTGGCTTCTTTTCATAGGCGACATCAGAAGGACTTATACGAAGCTGCTTTAAAATCTTTTCAATGATTTTCTGATTCGCCTGATTCAACCCACTCACATCATCACCAACAAGAACATCTATGCATTAATTCGCATAGCTGAATACGTATAATCCACATATTGTGTCCCAATATCCCAACATACATGATATACACATGTAATATATACAATATGACATATTTATATCTTCTTGGTATTATTGGATTCTGCTGTTTTACTATAATACTTAACACTTTATATGCTTGCAGATACACGAGAGAAACTGCTATTTCGGTATTGTAAAAAACTATCCTGAAACACAATGCGCAAAAATCATAAAATGCATATCTATTCGCACACAGAATAAATCATTCTCTTATCATTTACCCTTTAACGATTTATTTCTGTTGCTCGAAAAACAGCAACAATTTACTCATAAATATTTTATCTCGTCTGGTATAATGATTATTCGCTTCGTGTATGTCCAAAAACATCACTTGATCTTTCCAAGTGCTTTGTTATGCGCAATCACATAATTAGATGCAAGATTTTTCCAGTCTGCAAGCAGAGATAATCTCTTTGCATGATATTTCCTCGAAAGAATCTCGCTCTTGTCCATCTTCACGACAGCAGAAAAAATTGATTTTAAATCATCGATAATATCCTCGTCTTTCTTGCTATTCCTTTTGAGAATATAAATGCCTGTGTCTTTCATGCCTTTCATCTGCTTTTCCATAAATTTTCCGTAGCCTGCAAGGTCCGTGGTTATAGTCAAAGCACCATTAGCAATCGTCTCAAGAGGAGTATATCCCCATGGTTCATAAAAAGACGGGAACACTCCAAGGCTGCAACCAAGCAGGAATGAATTATAGCTCAGAGAAAGCATCCGGTCTGAATTTGAGAGATATGCAGGATAATAAACTACTTTTACTCTATCTTCTTCTCTATTCAAAAGTCCGTTCTCCCTAAGCATCCTTAATATTACATCGTTCCCTGCATTTTGCAGTTCAAATGCGCATAATGGGGCTGTACCGCCACTCCTTGATTTGAATGCAGAGGCAAACTTTTTGATATCTATCTTCTGATAGTCTGTGAGAGAGTCAGATATTCTCATGTCTGTTTTCCCGGAAGTAAGTGAAGAGATAATATTTGTGCTAATGTCTACTGATAAGTCATCTACATATTCCTTGATGTCGGAAAACAGGGACAGATTTTCAAGTGCCTCATGATTCTCGCTCTTGGTGGCTGTAGGTATCATTATAAAGGCAAATACGTCTGTCTTGTCTTTGCGCTCTTTGAGTTCATTGTTGAGCTTTGCAAGACTCTGGACAAATACATCTACTCCTTTGTTGCGCACTTCATATCTGCCGGAGATAAACATGATTCTGGGGTCATGCAGGTTAATCTCATAATATGGCTTAAAGTATCCTGCGAGGAAATCCACAATCTTCTCCTTGCACTTGCGATGCAGGTAAATGCATTCTTCCATGGATGGATATTTTCCAAGCTCAAGCCCGTTTGGGAGTACAACATCCGGCTTTTTTGAGAGGATGTATTCTGCTTCCCGTGCTGTTGTTTCAGAAACAGTTGTGAAGGCATCACACTTATCAGCGCATGCGCATTCTGTAAGATGCTTTGCCTCAACATTATACTCATAAGACTTTCTTGGATCTACAGATCTGCCATTTTTTAATCCATCTTCAATCTCCCTGACAAGGCTATCACTGCAATTTGCCATACTCCTGCCAAGCATTGTGGCATGTGTGGTAAATACAGTTGCAACCTCTACTTTCCTTGATTTCAGATAAAGAAGTCCGGCACCGGACATCCACTCATGGAATTGCGCAACAACTTTCTTCATGTGAAGATCTTCCTTTAGTCTCTCGATAAGTATCCCGCATGCATATGCCCATACCACAGGGTCCCCGAACCACGAATCGGATCGCAATGAATCAATCTTATATTTCATCCATAACTCTGTCTTGATATCATTCAAATGTCCGCGATAGCCATTAATATCCAAAAGAATACAATTCGGTCTGCCTCTTGCAGAGACCCATGTCCCATAGTGGCACTTGATGCCCATCTTCTCAAGCTTCTGAAAGACGCCAGCAAATGCTTTCGAATCTTTTTCCTCAAATTCGACCTTTGCCTGCTTAGGATCATAAAATCCGATAGTATAATAATTCTTACCATAATATCCAAGCATCTGCTCAGATTTTGTGCGGATTACAGTATAGATGCCTCCAACCTTATTCGCAACTTCATACGACACTTCAAAAAAATAATCTGCTTCTGCTAGTACATCATCCATAACTTTCACCCTGTCTCTCTTCGAAATAGAATCCCATCATCCTATGGTCGCTGGTGTTTCAAATCAGACTTATCTGAATATTTTCTATGGTAATCCTATATTACTACTTGTCACTGTAAGATATATATATCTCTTTGTTTAAATATTTTCAATGGAATTGACGGATTATGCTAAACAAATATTGATTGCTCTGAAGTGATAGAATGTTAAGCTGGAATATTGAAAAAAAGGAAATCAACTTAAAACAATATAGCTCTGGCGGTATGTATTC
This sequence comes from Candidatus Nanohalarchaeota archaeon, assembly GCA_030634545.1. GTDB lineage: Archaea > EX4484-52 > EX4484-52 > EX4484-52 > B79-G9 > B79-G9. Next base: position 38,058 of record DAOWAN010000001.1, on the reverse strand, counting down.
ATTTATTAATCGTTATACAGATACTGGCTTTAAAACAAAATGGTGCGGTATATGGATGCCTCCAATCAAGGCATTTGAATATTTTGCATATCGTATTAATGAAACATGGCTCTCAGAACAGAACTGTACAAGATGCAGTATAAAGCCATGGGGTACTAAACATCATTTTTTAGTGGATGACTTAAATATTACTGAAATTGTTTTCGCGCCAGATGATTATCCGTCTGTGATTTCGGTAATTTCCATAAAGAACATGATTGCGAAAGAAAGAAAAGTAAAGATTAATATTGAGGCAGCAGTCAATATGAGAACAAAACAGGAAAATGTTCATGATAGGAAATACGAAACAGAGTTCAATGAACTAAGAAAATCTGTTATTGTTAAATCAAGTGCTGGAGAGTGTATGTATGGGGTAGGGAGAACAGAAAAAGATATTGAAATCTGTAATGTTATATCTAATGAGTACAAGAACCACAGTCCTGGTTCGTCGCAGTGCTGTTTTATTCCGGGAAAATATGAGATTACATTTGATTTGGGTATCAATGAGGAAGTAAAGATACCTATAGTATACTGCGCGACAACCAAAAGCAGGGGTGTGCTGATAGATATATACGATAAATGCGTTCAAAATTGGGACAAAGGCATGGTCTCTAAATTAAAGAAATCAATAGAAATATATCATGATCATGATATCAATACTCCTCATGATCGTCTGGATAAGACGTATCTTTGGGCTCAGTATAGTTTGCAGGGTCTCATAAGTAAGTCTGATGCCGGTACTGGAATCTTTGCAGGTTATCCCTGGTTCCTTGAATACTGGGGAAGGGATATCTTCTGGAGTCTTCTTGGTCTTATAGATATGGGTAGATTCAAAGTAGCAAGAGAGATATTTCAGACTATAGCTAAATTTCAGGACAAAAGAATGCCCTGTATCGTTCACCTGGATGGGAAGAAAGAATATCACGGTGTGGATATTGATCCTTTATTTCTGATAACGTTACTGGACTATGAGAAAAAGAGCGGTGATTTGACACTCAGAAAGGAACTAAAAAAAAATATCGCTGTTTCACTGAAGAATCTGGTACTTATGGACTATATTGTTGCCCACGAATCAAATGAAACATGGATGGATTCAATTGAGCGTTCGGGCAGTGCAATTGAGGTGCAGGCTATGTGGGTTGAGGCGCTAAAAACAATAGAGCCTAAGCTCTCAATGAAAATGAACAATAAACTAAACCAGAATTTCTGGAATGATAACAAAAAAACATATTATGATACGTACTCGAAACTACCTAATCCGGAAATAACTGCTAATGAATTGGTGCCTCTCTTTTTTGGCTTGACTCCGCAAGCAAAAGCGCAGCATGTATTGGAGAGGACAAAAACAGAGTTAAAGAGTGTCTATGGCATCAGAACCAGATCCAAGATGAGCAGGAATTACAATTCGTCAGGGTATCATACGGGGTCCTGTTGGGGGCTGACTACTGGATGGGGTGCCGTGGCTTTTTTGAGATACGGTATGATTTCTGAGGGAATAAATTGTCTTGATGATTGTTCGTATGACTGTGAAAAATTTCAGCCGGGGGGACTATCTGAGATAGTTGATGCAAAATCCGGAAAACTGCTCGGTGCAACGGATCAGGCATGGTCGTCTTCGCTTTTTATTTATGCTGTTGATGATTTTCTTTTTGGCATCAGACCGGATGTAGGGAAAAAGATGCTTGCGATTGAGCCGAAACTACCTGATGCTTGGGGACATATGTATAGGCATGGGAAAGTTATTGGTGATAATATCTTTGATTTAAAAGTCGAAAGAAGTACTGATGGTATTGAAATCAGGATAGATTTCAGGCAGAAGCCAAAGAATTTCATATGTGAATTGACTATGCCTGAATGGATAAATCAAATCATGTACAAGGGCAAAAAGACCAAGAAAAGGAAGTGCAGATTCAGTCTGGAAAAAGAGAATGTGGTTCTTGGGTTTAGTAAGTAAACATTTTGTTCTAGGTATGGTTCTTGTTGTTGGTGTATTGATAGATGTAATGCAAAAGCGGCAGTGTTATTGACCAAAATTATGCGTTGTTTTGTGTTTATATTCTAAAGCTAATTTATCATAACCTAATTCTTCAAGTTCTTTGATATAATCATTAATGAATTTCCTAAATTCTTGCCCTTTTTCAATTATATCTGAAGATATCTGATATGCTGAGGTAATATTTTTATTAGAATCCTTTCCTTGAATTAAATACTCTATATTTTTCCCAAGTCTCTCAATAAGTTCTGGTACATCTTGTAAACAGCTAGTTTCAGCATTTTTGGCTAAGTTTGCCTTGTTAATATTGTCATATTTTTTAGCAACCCATAAATACATTTCATTTGCATGCGCTATTGGATCAAAATCATCTTCACGACTAAATTCCCGGAAATATTCTAAATCGCCTTTCAATCCATTTAATTTTGAGCCCAAACCTTTGAAATAATAATGTTCTATTATGTCAAGACGTCCGATTATGTATTCCGCTTTGTTAGGCATATGGATTTAATAAATAATCAACTATTTAAAGTGTTACTCTGTGGTGTCTACCTGTTGTCGCAGACAGGAAAATGATTTTTTTAATTGTTACAGATAGCAATGGCTCTATCAATCTACTGTTTCGAAATTCATCCGAAATAATTTTTACTTCTCAGAAGCGATATTTGTTTTCAGATAAGTAGGTGAAATCATTTCCGTATATATGTATATATAGGATCATCTCACCTCCTTGTCATCATCAGACAAGAGTCCATGTATTTTTTAATCAGAACCATTAAATAATTATTTCTGACGAGTTCAAGCTGTTGTTGTTGCATGATATTTGAGAATTGTGTGTATTGTTGCTGTTTTTAGTGCCTGGGTTAAAAGTTGCAAAACAGAATCTATGGGTCTTATGGTTGTGATTTGTATGATGATGCTTCTTAAGGTGCCATAGTGATATTCACACCATAATCTATGGCTTCAACACAAATACTATGAACTCCGGATGTTGTGGGTAGACTACCGGTTACATTAAAATCCATAATATTGAAGATATCATTTGAAGCAGTGCCGGCAGATATGGTCATAATTATCATCTGGTTGGCGATTGTAGTTGAAATTATATTTCCAGGAAACTTCACACTACTTGTGATCTTTGCAGGCTGTCCCTGAGCATAGACAATCCGTGACATATCTGTAATCTTATCTACAGCATCTCTCGCAATAACATTATCTGTAGTGCGCTTCAGATCAATTACTGCATTGTTACCTATCAATATGACTGGAGTCAAGAGCAAAAGTGAAATCGCAATTACAATAAGATATTCTGTCGCAGCTTGTCCCAACCTTTTAAAATTTTGCATAAATATATATTCTATATATAGAACTAGTTTATATTGTTATAGTTATAGTTGTGTATAAATACTGGTTTTAGTAATTATATGTGTGTCCAAAATGGAACTCGCATTTTTACATATCTCTGAAAACTATAAAGGCAACCATATAAAATATAAAGGATACTATTATATTTATGTTTCCTAGAATAAATATGTGCATATAACAACAAACTTATTGTTTTATCCGAGAGGTGAGAGCTTTGGCTCAATGGAAAGAAGCAATGCTGGAAACAGGCATTGATCAATTGCTGGAAATTGTATCAGAAAGAAAGTCAATAAGTGCTAATGATATCTCTAAAGAGTTATCTCTGCCTGTTGAGACTATTGAAACATGGGCAGAAATATTGAGCAAAGAAAACATACTCTCTGTAGAATACGATCGCTCCGGTAAACTTATACTGACTAATAAGGTAAGCAATGTAAAAGAGAAAAAAAATAAAGTTGAGGGACTGAGGGATGAAATCGATAGTGAAGTATCAGGTATAGAGCAGAATGTAAAAGAAGAAGCAAAAATGATGCGTGAAGAACATAAGTCTATCGAGAGGTTTGAGGATGTCATTAAGAGAGAATATGGTGAGTCATTAAAACTGGAAAATAAGCTAAAAGAAATCAGTGCGCGTGAAGACAATCTGCAAAAACTCCTCAAGTTGATTGAAGAAGAAGAGTCTAAAATAAAAAAAGATAATCTCACGATCAATCAGATAATCAAAACCAAGATAGATCAGATTAAAAAAACAGAAAAGAATCTGAAGATATTTGAAGCACAAAAAGACAGATTATTTAAAGATATCGAAATCATTAAAAGATTATCAAAAGCAATTAGTAAGGAGCATCCTTCAGATATGGCAGGTAAAATTGAAGAGATTGAAAAAGATATCCTTGATATCAGGAAGCAAAGCAGAGCTCTCGATAAGAAATACAGTGTCATCAGGAAGATAATATCTAAAATATAAGACAGGTGGACAATGTGCCTTGCGGTAAAAAGAGAAAATCCTCGAAAATGAGACAACACAAGCTAAAGAAAAAGAGTAAAAAAATGAGGCACAGGAAGAAAAAGTGAGCTCGGCTGTTATGGTTGTAGTTTTGTCTCTTTTATGTAATATTTATCTTTGATTTTTAGATTGTTTTACGATTCTAGTTATAGTGGTGCTGTTATTTTCATCTGTGCTGGAAAGACTGAAAGTATATTGAAATGCTGAACATTCCGCTACTCTATTGAGTGGCGGCATGCGGAATCTTCGCATGTCAACAACTTTGGTGATACTTGTGGGCATGCAAGGCATGCCGCAGGTCTATTGACCGGCGGTTGTTGACAAACTATTGATTAATCTGGTAATTGATGTAGGATGGGCTCAATTGGTACTGGATTTGTTCAATAGTCTACTTCATAAATCTATGTCTATTCAGAACTTATATCCACTGCCTGATAAACTATATTAACAACCGTAGGTATATTTCTATATTAATATATTTTGATGTGTGTAATTATGGGAATTCTTGATTTTATGAAAAAAAAAACAGAAGATACTGAGTCGAAAGATCAGAGTGCTACTTCTCATAGCGATATAAAGTCTCATGTTCTGAACAACAAAACAGACACTGGACAAAGCCTGAAAAAAGCGAAGGAAGAGATTCGAGAGAAAATGCAGGAGAAAAATGTTTCGCGCAAAGACAAAGTAGAGTCTGCCGGGCAAAGCCTGAAGAAGGCTAAAGATGAAATCAGGAAGAAGATGCAGAAAGTGAATGATTCGAGCAAAGGCAAATCAGGGTCTACGGGGCAAAGCCTGAAGAAGGCTAAAGATGAAATCAGGAAGAAGATGCAGAAAGTGAATGATTCAAGTAAAGGCAAATCAGGGTCTACGGGGCAAAGCCAGAAGAAGGCTAAAGATGAAATCAGGAAGAAGATGCAGAAAGTGAATGATTCGAGTAAAGGCAAATCAGGGTCTACGGGGCAAAGCCTGAAGAAGGCTAAAGATGAAATCAGGAAGAAAATGCAGAAAGTGAATGATTCAAGTAAAGGCAAATCAGGGTCTACGGGGCAAAGCCAGAAGAAGGCTAAAGATGAAATCAGGAAGAAGATGCAGGAGAAAATCAAGAGCGAACAGCAAAAAACTAAATCCTCTGCGACAACACAAAAAGAGATGATTCCGCGTCTCACACAAACTCTAAAGGTGCATAAATCGGATAATACTGATGGAGTCTCTACAAAACTGCAAAAAAATAAAACGATGGTCCTGAAAAAAGATGTGACAAAAGCTGCAAGTGATAATCAAAAGACAAAAGAAACCAAAGAAATTATACAAAGCAATAACAAAACCGGAAACGAAACTACAGAAAAGGATAATAACAAAAGAATTGCAGTAAGTTCAATACTGAAAAAAGTAAATGATCAGAGAGACATAGATGTTAGTACTGGCACTGAAATTGAAAAATATAACCTCAATGCAGATGATGTCTATGCAACAGTCACAGTATACAATGTGCCTACTCAATATGTTCCAATATACTATTTAAAACGACCTATGGTTACTATCGGTACACTTGCGATACTAAATGCCATAAGAGAGCAGCTTATCATGCTCGTCCAGATAACCACAAAAGAGTTTGTAGATCCTTCTGCTCTTAGTGTTGTCAAAGAAAAATTCATGAAGAAAGCCTACGATCTGCTTGATCGCTATCTTCCCAATGTATCTGATAAAGAGAAAAAGACACTATCGGGCAATCTGATACACGAAATGCTTGGGCTTGGAGATATAGAATTGCTTTTAAGTGATCCATATCTTGAAGAAATAGTAATCAACAACCACAAGGATCCTGTCTGGGTATATCATAAGCACTATGGCTGGCTCAAAACAAATGTATTCACCAAGAGTGAAGATAAAATATACAATTTCTCATCGTCAATAGGTCGACGGGTAGGTCGTGAAATAACAAACCTCAATCCGCTAATGGATGCGCATCTAAGTACTGGGGATAGGGTAAATGCTACACTCTTTCCAATATCCACTAATGGAAATACAATAACTATAAGAAAGTTCTCAAGATCTCCATGGACCATAATCCACTTCCTTGAAGTCAAGACACTAAGCAAAGAAGTTGCTGCTCTTTTTTGGCTTGCTATACAATATGAACTGAATATCTTGGTTGCTGGCGGTACTGCTTCCGGGAAAACGTCAATGCTGAACATATTGATGCCTTTCATGCCGCCAAACCAGAGAATCATCTCCATAGAAGACACGCGTGAGATAAACCTTCCAAAGTTCCTGCATTGGGTACCGTTTTCATCACGGGGAGCAAATCCAGAAGGTAAGGGTCAGGTCACTATGCTTGACCTACTTGCTAATTCGTTGAGGATGAGACCGGATCGAATAATCATCGGTGAAATCAGAAGAGCCAAAGAAGCAGAAGTCATGTTTGAGGCTATCAGAACAGGGCACTCAGCATATGCAACATTTCATGGTGATAAAGCTGAAGAGGTCCGAAAAAGGTTAACTAATCCCCCGATAAATCTTCCTAAAAGTTCACTGAGCGCTCTGCATCTTATTGTCGTCCAATATCGGCATCGTAGAAAGGGAGTAAGGAGGACACTTGAAGTAGCAGAGATAATTAAAGGAGAAGGTGAAGATGCTCTGAATGTCATATACCAATGGAATCCAAGGACAGACACAATTGAAAAAGTAAATAAATCTTACAGGATATACAAAGAGATTCAATTATATACTGGAATGAGCACTGAAGAAATCGAGATTGATCTGGTAAATAAGGCAAAAATACTTGAATGGATGATAAAATATCAGATAAAAACAATAAATACTGTAGGAAAAGTCTTTGCAGAATACTATCGCGATGAAAATTCAGTTGTAAAACTTGCAAAGTCATCTACATCACCAGAAGAATTGCTGGGTCCGGAACTGTATTCTGAGATCGCCCCTGAACAAAAATCCTCTACTCAATCAGAAGACTCTGACAATCAAAAGACACATGAATAGTTTTCGGATGCGATTAAATGAAGACATTAAGGAAAAAATATTTTCTCAGCAAGTCCAGAAAATACCTGCGAACTGCAGGGAAACTGGAGCCGACATTCTCATCTGTAACTATGGATCTCATGCAGTCACAGACAAATCTTACATTAAGACAGCATATCGCAATCAGTATTTATATGACTGTCAATCAGACTGTGATGCTTCTTGCGGGTATAATTATAATTGGTCTTATATTAAATCTGAAAATTTTGCTCATATTGAAAATACTTGTCATTTTCGGACCGCTTGTTTCGGTTATGATGTTTTACACGTCAATGTTTAAACCTAAGGTCCAGGCAAAAAAAAGGGCTAGAGCGATAGAGCAGGAACTGCCGAATGCATTGCGCCACCTTCTAATTGAGGTAAGATCCGGGATTCCACTGTATCAGTCACTTGTCGCAGTTACAGAAGGGTATGGTGCTGTCTCTGAAGAATTTAAGAAAATTGTCAAGGACATCAATGGAGGTAAATCAGAGACCGAAGCAATTGAAGATAGTATACTTATAAATCCGTCACTTTCTTACAGGAGGTCCTTCTGGCAGCTGCTGAATGCAATGAAGACTGGAACTGATATCGGGTCCCCTTTGGGTAATATCGTTGATGATATTGTCAAAGATCAGTTGATTTCAATAAAAAAATACGGTCAACAATTGAATCCGTATACCTTGATGTATATGATGGTTGGTGTAATTATGCCTTCTTTAGGTATAACTTTTATGATAATACTTTCAAGTTTTACTGGAACTGGCTTGCCGCCAGTTATCCTTGTGAGTATTCTTGTTGGTCTGATATTATTTCAGCTGGTATTTATAAATCTTATAAAGACAAAGAGACCTACGGTCAGGGTGTAATGTATTATGAATTACGAGATATTAATCTACAACATGCTTCCGAAGAGGTACCGGGAACTCATTGAAAGCGAAGCACGTTTTGCTGGTCAGGAAAGCTTCAAGGAAAGTTTTATATTCAGGTTATTCATCGCGTTTTATATCATGGCATTTGTGGATTTCTTCATCCTGATTGGTCTTGTCAATGCTCCACTGTGGCTCAGTATCATACCTCCGGCTATAATCATATTAGTGGGGCTAATCTCACCTTATGTCATCTATTCACTTGTAGCAGAGTCGAGAAGGAAAGCAATGGAACAGCTCCTGCCTGATTTGCTGCTTTTGACTGCATCCAATATCAAGTCAGGATTGACTATTGACCGTGCGCTTCTTTTCTCAGCAAGACCGGAATTCGGGGAACTTGGGCAGGAATTCAAAAGAGTGGCATTCCAGATATACGGCGGTCAGTCAATAGAAGATTCATTCCAGAGTCTTACAACAAAAATAAAATCCACTATACTTGCAAGAACTGTTGGTTTATTGGTAGAAGGGTTGAGGTCCGGCGGTGCAGTAGCAAAACTGCTTGAGGAAACTGCTGCAGATATCAGGAATACTGAGATGCTTCAAAAAGAAATTCAGTCCAGTGTAATGATGTATGTCATGTTTATCTTTATGGCTGCTGTACTGGGCGCGCCATTCCTTTTTGCAATATCTGCATTTCTGGTTACATCAACAACAAGTATGTGGGATGATATGGGTGAGATAGATTCAGAATTTGCAGATCAGGGCATGATGAAAATTTCAAAACCAGATATTGATCTTGAAGTCTTCCATTACTTTTCAATTGCAGCGCTAATAATAACGACTCTCTTTTCAGGTATCCTGATATCACAAATACAGTCCGGTAATATTAAAGGCGCAGTTAAATACAGTCCTGTCTTTGTAAGTCTTGCACTGGTAATATTCTTTACAGCAAAAGCGCTTCTGTTTGCAGTCTTTGGTGATATGCTTGGTCTGTGATTTGCAAGAAAGATAATGATGAGAGAGGGGAGAAGTATATCCATATAAATATGATATTAAAATAAGTATCGTGCTATATCAATGAATAGATATTATAGAAAAGAATGCTGATGGCGATAATATGGAAAACGCAATATTTGTGGTGCTTGATATTGAGACAACCGGGCTCTCAAGATATGTGAATAAAATCACAGAATTCTCTGCTGTAAAGGTGAATATCGAGAATAATACTAGTACATTCAATATAATTGATGAATACTCAACATTGATAAATCCTCAAGTAAGGATTCCTTCATTTATAACATCCCTGACAGGTATAACAAATAATCTGGTGAGAGATGCTCCTACTTTTACAGATGTTGGTGCAGACATAAGAGAATTCATAAGTGATGATGTAATCATTGCCCACAATACGACATTTGACTACAACTTTTTGAATCATTACTTTAAAGAGACTGATATCGATGAGTTAGAAAACTATGCTCTATGTACATGCAAACTGTCTAGAAGATTGATACCTAATTTAACGTCATACTGCCTGGAAAGTGTCTGCAGTAATCTTAAGATAAATAATCAACAGGCTCACAGGGCCATGGGTGATGTACTTGCAACAAAGGAGGTATTTAGCAAGTTATATCGGCATATGAAAAAACGAGATATCCGTACTGTAAAAGATGCGTTGAAATTCCAAAAATCGCGTATACAGAAACGTTGATAGTTGCAATTAACGGGTGGGCTACGAAAAAATACACTATTCCTGTTCAAATCCAGTACTTAAATCTGTTAAATAGGCAGCATACTGTTCTAAAATTTCTGTTTCTCCCCCCATAGTTTGTATAGATACTTTAACAGGCTTACCAAATGAAGGTACGGATTCTGGTTCAAATAAGACAAAAAAAGATTTGAGAGAGACATATCCATCTTTTTTGATATCATAACATTCACAATTCGGATTAATTTTTTCAAAACCACTCCGAAGATTTTGACTTTCAGAATATTCTCCTTTACCTAAACCATTTAAATATTTCAGGAAAAAATCAGCATGATTTTTTGCAAGAACCTCTTTACTTTTATATTCAACTGAAAAATCAGTGTACTTTATTGAGTCTTTTTCAATGCTTTTTACAAATAAATCATCAATCATCGTATCATTCATCAATATCACATTATAATAAATTATAGACAGAAAACTATATAACTCTTAGTATTACTTATAAATAATAAATGCTTATGTGATAATCATACGCCCACTCGACAACTTTCTCGCTTCGCTCGAACAATTCTATGTAATTGGTTAGGGACAACTAACACGGGCTTTAAGATTCGCTATCGCTCATCCAAAATTTCCTTCGGAAAACTTTTCAAAGCCTATATGATAGGTCTGTATGTGATTGAGTAGATGAGTGGAATTTCTAATGTTGTGGCTTGTTGTATGTTTATGGATTTGCGTTGTCTTTATTTGTCCAATAAATGACTATGGTAAAAGAAGACGGGATTGAATAACTATCTCTCTCTTAAGCCCATCTCATCATCAATCTCCTGCGCTATCTGTTTCATGCGCCTTATTGTTCTCTCCATGTCAAGTTCGATCTCATTTAGAGTGTCGCGTAGGGAGTTTGTGCGCAGTTCGTAGGTTGTGTGGTGCTTGACAACAACACCGGAACTCATATACCTTTTGATGTGATGTACTACCGTGCCTCTTGTGACGCCTACTTTGTCTGCAATATCGTCACTTGACAAACCTTCGTCTTTTTTTGCGGCTCTTAGCATGACCATAAGGATTTTTGTGGATGTCCTGTCCCTGTCTCTTGGGGTGACTATTCCCAGACATTCGCACATCCATTCGACATCAGTGTCAAGTCCCTTTTCTCTTGGCTTCTTAATCTCTGCTAGTATGAAGCGCCTCATGCGTACATTTATGGATGCAAACATTTAAAAAGATTCTGTAACATTTAAGTTTTGTTTATAAGTTATCAACAAAATCCGGATGGTGTGTATAATTTGATGGTGCTGTATGAATTGTTTGGTGATATTGGAAGAATGCAAAGAGATGTGGATGTCACATGTCTTTTCCCGGTCATCACACAAAAAGTTATAAAACTAAACGATAAAATGGTTCCGTTAAAGGTGATATGATGACTGAAGCAAAACACAAGGTGAAAAAGGAAGAGGTAGAGATTAAAGCTCTTAAAAAAGATGTTGAAAAAATGCGGAAGATAATTAATGATTATGTAAATCATATCAAGCGCTCACAAGCGGATTTTGAAAACTATAAAAAAAGGGTAGAAAAGGATAGAGAATGTGCATCACAAAGGGAACTTGAGAAGCTGGTGTTGAATCTCCTGCCAATACTTGACAATCTTGAGCGCGCACTTGCTGCATCAAAAAAGAATCATGATATTGAAGCATTGATCTGTGGTATAGAAATGACACAAAAAAGCTTGTGCAGTATCCTCGAAAAAGAGGGTTTAGAAAAAATAGATTGTGATGGTGCTGAATTTGATCCGAATCTGCATGAGGCAATGATGATAATAGAATCAAAAGATCATGAAGATAATGTGGTGTGTGAGGAACTTGAGAAAGGATATACTTTTAAAAACAAACTGATACGAGCATCAAAAGTTAAGGTAGTGAAAAATGAATAATAACAGAGGTGTATATTATGACTAAGACAATAGGAATTGATTTAGGAACAACTAACTCATGTATGGCAGTGATGGAGGGCGGGAAGCCTACGGTTATCCCTAATGCAGAGGGTAACAGGACAACCCCTTCGATTATCGCATTCACAAAGAAAGGAGAGCGTCTTGTAGGTCTTACAGCTAAGAGGCAGGCAGTGACAAACCCGGAGAATACACTATTCTCAATCAAAAGGCTGATTGGTCGCAAATTTACAGATAAGGAAGTTCAGAAAGATATCAGGATTATGCCTTTCAAGATAGTTGAAGCAAAAAACAAAGATGCTTGGGTAGAGGCAAATGGCAAAGGATACTCTGCTCCGGAAGTATCTGCAATGACACTTCAGAAACTGAAGAATGATGCTGAAGCATATCTTGGGGAAAAGGTAGAGAAGGCAGTAATCACAGTTCCGGCATACTTTAATGACTCCCAAAGACAGGCAACAAAAGATGCAGGAAAAATCGCTGGTCTTGAAGTTTTGAGGATAATCAATGAACCTACTGCTGCGGCATTGTCGTATGGTCTTGATAAAAAGAAGGATGAAAAAATAGCTGTATTTGATCTTGGCGGCGGGACATTTGATATATCCATACTTGAACTTGGTGACGGCGTATTTGAAGTAAAGTCTACAAATGGTGATACGCACCTTGGCGGCGATGACTTCGATCAGAAAATTATCCATTTCCTTGTTGAAGAATTCAAAAAACAGGAAGGTGTAGATTTATCAAAAGAGACTATGGTACTCCAGCGTCTCAAGGAAGCAGCAGAAAAAGCAAAGATTGAGCTTTCAAGTGCGCAGGAAACAGAGGTAAATCTTCCGTTCATAACATCTACTGATTCCGGTCCGAAACATTTCAACTATACACTTACAAGAGCAAAACTTGAGCAGCTTACAGAAGATCTTGTAGATAAGACAATCGCACCATGCAAACAAGCTCTCAAAGACGCAGACCTGAAGATATCAGATATACATGAGGTAATACTTGTCGGTGGACAAACCAGGATGCCTGCTGTCCAAAAAGCAGTACAGTTGTTGTTTGGTAAAGAGCCGAACAAGAGCGTAAATCCTGATGAAGTAGTAGCTATCGGTGCTGCTATCCAGTCCGGAGTTCTTTCTGGTGATGTAAAAGATGTACTCTTACTTGATGTGACTCCATTATCTCTTGGTATAGAGACTCTTGGTAGTGTCTTTACAAAACTGATTGAGAAGAATACGACAATTCCAACCAAGAAATCGCAGGTGTTCTCAACTGCGGCTGATAACCAGGCTGCTGTAACAATAAATGTACTCCAGGGAGAGCGTGCAATGGCTGCGGATAACCATCCACTTGGCAGGTTTGATCTTATAGGAATCCCGCCTGCTCCAAGAGGCATTCCACAGATTGAAGTGACTTTTGATATAGATGCAAATGGGATAATCCATGTGTCTGCAAAAGATCATGGAACTGGCAAAGAGCAGACAATCTCAATCAAGCCTGCATCCGGTCTCTCAGAAGAAGAGATTAAAATAATGGAAGAGGAATCAAAAAAGCACGGTGAAGAAGATAAGAAGAAAAAAGAATCAATTGAGGTAAGGAATCAGGCAGAGAGTATAGTCTACACAGCAGAGAAGACCCTCAAAGATCACGGTGACAAAGTTGATAAGGGTACGCAGGAAAAAATTAAAACAGGTATAGATGCCCTGAAAGAGACACTGAAAGACGAAAAGGCAGATACTGAGACAATCAAGAAGAAAATAGAGGAACTGAATGCCACAATATATGAATTGACCACGAAAATGTATGAGGAAGCGCAAAAAGAGCAGGCACAAAAAGAGCAGGCAAAACCTGGTGAGACTGAGAAGAAAAAAGGCGATGAAGAAGTGGTTGATGCAGATTATAAGGTGGAAAATGAAGATAAGGATAAAGGCAGTAAAAAATAAAGAGGAGTTTAATTAAGGAGTGTTGGGCTTAATCGAAGAATAAACAAATGCCTTTCTCTTTTTTATTGTTATAAAGTATGCTTCGACAATCGAAAAGCTTGAGAATACTCACATTGAACCGTAATTTTCATGATTTTTTATTTTATTATTATCATAAACTTATTTATTAACTAAAATATACAATTTTATTCTGTGAAATAAATGACGAAAAAAGACTACTACAATATCGTCGGTGTGGACAAGAGTGCATCTGCTGATGAAATAAAGCGCGCTTACAGGAAGCTTGCGAGGAAGTATCATCCTGATGTCAATCCGGATGATAAGGGCGCAGAGGCGAAGTTCAAGGAGCTCAATGAAGCATTTGAAGTGCTTGGCAATCAGCAAAAAAAAGCCCAGTACGATCAGTTTGGTCATGCTGCATTTCAGCAGGGTCAGGGGGGTGGTGGTTTCCAGGGTTTTCGCGGTTTTGGCGGTGGCGGTGGCGGTGGATTCTCGTCTTTTGAAGATATATTCAGCGGCAGTGGTTTTGATGATATATTCAGTGCATTTTCTGGTATGAGAGGCGAAGAGACGAGAAGGAGCTCTGCACCTGGTGCGGATTTGAGGTATGATATCACAATCACACTTGAAGAAGCTCATAGTGGTGTTGCCAAGAAGATACAGGTTCCCCGGTTTGAAAAATGCGGCGTATGCAAGGGTACTGGTGCAAAAGATGGTACAGCTAAAGAAACATGTGACAAGTGCAATGGGAGCGGACAGGTCAGGCAAGTCAGGCGCTCTTTTCTCGGTCAGATTGTCACAGTTGGTATGTGCGGCAAGTGTAAGGGTAAAGGTACAATAATAAAAACTCCATGTTCTGAATGCAGTGGGAATGGAAGAATCAAAAAGACAAGGACAATTGATGTTGAGATACCTGCCGGAGTTGATAATGATTCCCACCTGAGAATGGCAGGTGAAGGTGAAGCAGGTATGAACGGTGCTCCGAGTGGAGACCTCTATATTGTTATTCATGTCAAGCCTCATGATATATTAGAGCGCTATGAAAATGATCTCTATTGTAAGACAACAATAGGGATTGGACAGGCAGTACTTGGCGATGAGATAGAGATTCCGACGATTAGAGGTAAGGCGAAGCTGAAGATTCCTTCTGGTACGCAGAGTCATACTGTGTTTAAGCTGAGTGGTCAGGGCATGCCTGATGTTCATGGCAGGGGCAAAGGCGACCAGCTTGTGAAAGTTGTTGTTGAAATACCTAAGACACTGAATAAAAAGCAGAGGCAGCTTATGGAAGAATATGCAGTGGAGTCAAGGCAAAGTGCTACTGTCGGTAAGGGTTTTTTTGATAAGATGAAAGAGTATTTCTGAAAAGTCAACTGTGAAAGTCAGAAAATGGCGTGGTTTATCTTTGTTTTTGTTTCGCTTTTATTTTTCTGATTGCCTCTTCAGTGGTTGTGCGCGTAATGACATTTTCATCATTTAATGATTCATTTAATGGTCCAAGTGCTTTTGAATTCCCTATAGACCCAAGAGCAAATATAGCATTCTGGCGCACATCAGCATCATTATCCTTCAATGCCTTTATCAAAGGGTCGACGGCTCTAGAATCACCGATTGAACCAAGAGCCATCACAATAAAATAACGCTGTGCTTCATCAGCATCATCTAACGCCGCTATCAATGGCTTTACTGCTCTTGGATCACGAATCTGACCTAGCGCTAAAGCAAGAGAAGAAATATCAGCATGAGGTATTTTTAGTTTTGCAATCAATGGTTCAACAGTTCTAGGATCACCTATTTCTCCAAGAGAAGATATAGTATCTTCACGTACTTCGAAATCCTCATCATTTAGTGCTTCAATCAACGACTCAGGTGCCTTGTAATCACACAGTGTACCTAAGGCACGTGCAGCAGCAGCTCGTACAATAGGTACGTGATCTTTTAATTTTAATATTAGTGGATTAACTGCTCTACTATCACGTAGTTTTCCAAGAGCAATTGCAGAATGCTCACGTACACTTGAAACGTTATCATTTAATGTCACAATCAATAAATCAATTGCTCTGATATCACCAATCTCTCCGAGAACGAATGCCGCAGTTTCTCGCACATTTGTATCATCATCTTTTAATTTCGATAAAAAAATGTTTAAATACCTATTTTTATCTGAATCAGAACCATTTTTAATTACTTCTGCCGCTTTCAACCTCTTCAATTCGTTACTGCTATATAAATCATCAAATAAGGATTTGTCTGATACATAGTCTGAGATATCTGTTTTTTCAGGTATTTTACTGCCACAAAGATGAATATAAGGCTCAAGATTTGTCTTTTCGAAAAATGGTTTATCATTAAGTAAATTCTCCAAATCTTCGTCATTATAATGCTTCTTGAATGTTTCTGACTTGAGTAGTTCTTTCAATTCTTCATCAGTTGCCTTTGGTTTCCTTCTAATATGTTTTTCCAGTTTAAAAATGAGATCCTGCTTCAGATATTTCTTGATATCTTCATAGAACTCCGGAAACGCGTGTTCAATAACCAGAAGTTTTGCAGATAATTCCGGTCTGATTTTCCCGCCCATTTTTTCTACAATTGCAGTCCTTAATCGGAGTATATTCAAAAACATTTTTACCTTTCTCGGATTACATCCTGTGCCTTTTGCAACTGTTTTTGTGTATTTCTTTTCATTTTCATCAATATTCAGATTTTCAATAAATGTTGCCATGTCATCCACTCTGATTGGTGGAAGAACGAATGGAATCTGGATTATCTTATTGACATAATCTTTTCCGCAGATTAATGCCTTCTTATCATATTTCTCATCTGGTTTGTATCTTGTTTCAATCGCCTGCTCAACCACATCCTGATCCACACCGAGAACAAATATACATCTAGGCACATCTAAATATAGTTTTATTACCTCAAGAATCGCTATTACATTTTCTGGCAGACATCTGTCTAGATCATCAACAAAAATAACCAAACGTCTATCTGAGAAACATTTACCTATAAGGCTCTCAAAATCTTCCCGCAGCGACTTCTTCATGTCAATGCTGCCCTCGAGAAGTTCTTTTGCTTTATCATAACTAATCGTTGTGGTTTTTCTTAAGAATGCCTCAATACCAAATTTGCCAATATTTTCAAATAGATTCTTGCTTTTTTCCTTTAGTCCCCTATCATCTTGGAACCTTGTCAATATGCACCGTAACAATGCTAGTCCAACTGGTTCTTCTTTACCGTATGTCCACGCATTGAACCAGATAGTTGTAGCAGTTCCATTATCTTCTAGTCTCTTTTCAAGCATTCTCATCAGACTTGTTTTTCCGAATCCCCACCCGCCATGGATGCCTATGGTCAAAGAACTTTCAGAATCAAAATTATCTATTGCACTCATTAAAATATCGGCATAATTATCAAAATCAAGATTGTCTTTGATTGTCGGTGAATCTCCAAGAATTTTAATTTCGCGCATATGCTCACAAAAAAGATATATTTCTGAACACTTAAATTTTTATAACCATAACCCATATAAATAACAAATGATATAATCTCTATCATAGGTGTAAAGTACAGATATTGCCAAAAATCATACAAAAAGCAGTCGAGGTGTTAGAATGCCGGAATATACAATAAAAGTTAAGCCCCCTGAAGAGATGAGTCTTACTATCACAGGGACAGAATCCCAGCAACTTAAGTTGAATCCTAAGGAATTCCATCAGATAATAATGGATTATGATGGAGATACCCTGATATTCCAGGGGAAAAAAGTAAATGCTGTAGCGTCACTAAAATGTATCTCTGATGTGTTTTGGATGATATTGTCACTCACATCAAAGGGATTTAAAATAGAACCTAATGAACCTGTTGAAATTCTGAAGAAGCTCAATCTCAAATGATACTGAAGGTAATGTACAGATGAAATGTAAATCCTGCGAAAAGGATATTGGAAATAAGGAATGGAAGTACTGCCCGTTCTGCGGTGAAGTGACGGTTAAAAAAAGCATGTATTCATATGGAATGAAGGATGTTGTTGATAAAATAGTGTCTGGTATTGAGAGACAACTGATGAGAAAATTGTTTAAGGTCCTTGCGGGAAGTATCAAACAAAACGGGGGCGCAAATCGTCAGGGAATCACAGTGAGAATGACATCCGGCAAGAGACCTGTGGCGCAGTCAACAAGACAGGCACCAGATATGACGGCTGCTAATAAAAGACCAATACCCAAAGAGACTATTGAGCCTAAAGCAGATATCACAAAGTTGCCGGGAAAACTGAAAATAAACATACTTTTGCCAGGTATAGATTGTATGGATAATATAGATATCCTTAAATTTGATAATTCCTGTGAAGTTCGCGCATATACTGAAGATAAACTCTATTTTAAAATAATCCAGACTCCGCAAAACCTGAACCTGTATGAAAAAAACCTAGATAATGAGACACTGAGTCTTGAATTTGCCGGATAATTGTGAATTTAAATTATTGTATTGATTGGCTATTTCTTTGTATTGTCAAAAATCAAGATGTTTTGGTTGCTTAGGTTAGATAGATATATATGATTGTGGGGTTTACAGTGTAAAGAATGGGTTAACAATTTCTAAATGATAATATGAAGAGGAGATATAAATTATATTCAAAGAAGGTTATGAGCGCAATTTATTGTACCTGATTTTTGTTATTTTTATTATCACTGAGATTTTTGATGAATTTCTGGATTATACGTTAAGAGGTCCGTCTATTATTCATTCGGTATTACAATTATCGCTTTTTATAATGTTATTCATTGTTGTATCTAGACTGTTCTCTATTTTTTATGAACAAAAAATAAACAGATTAATACCTGAAGAATTAATGAAAATATTAAAAATTGTTAAAGAGTCTGAATGTAAAGGTGTTTTGATTAATCAAACAGATTTAAGGTCCAGATTGAAGATTACAAAACCAACCCTGAAGAAAAGATTAGGTAATCTAATTGATTTGCATTACATTAGTTTTGAAGTAAGGGGAAATCATAAATATCTTATACTTACAGAGTTGGGTAATTCCATCATCAAATAGTTTACCTTCTTTTTACCTTATCTTTTCTGATTTTATATTCCTAATTTAAATATGCTCTTCTCTATAAAATTTTAGTATTTATAGAGATATTTATGAAAAAATAGATTGCTGGCTGTGGGGATAAATCAGATGGAGCTGACAGATTCAATTAAAAAACTGAGAGAAGAGGAAGTTAGAACTATTTCTGAAACTGAAAATATCAGAAAGCTGACTGCAAAAGATGCTATGATTAAGGCAGTGTTTGTTTACCAGGATGATGGTGCAGGTAAGATAATAAAAAAACTAAAGAGAGAGCATATAAACGTTTGTATTGTGGTTACAAAAGAGAAGCGATTTGTAGGAGAAATCAGTAATGATGACATGATAAAATTGTTTTTGCATCAAGTAAGATATGAACCACTTACAAAGATTTTGAATATTGGCTATAGAAGAGAATTTTTGTATAAAAAAGCGAAAGATCTGGTAAATAAACATAAGTCTGCAGTAAACCTTGATACTCCTATTAATCAGACAATAGAGCAGGTATATGAGGAAGGTTTTCAGTATGTCCCGGTTTTAGATAAAAACAAGAAAGTTGTGGGTGTTGTAACGCCAAGTAGTATACTTAATTTATTACGTAATTATTAGACCCAGTAATATTTAATCAGATGTAAGTGATATCTAATGGAAGTATTCATTGAGCTAAGCGCGATTTTAATTCTGACTGTTATAGTTTCAGGGGTAATGCGTTTTTTAAAACAACCTCTAATAATAGGTTATATTCTGGCAGGGATAATTGCAGGTCCTGTTGTTCTTAATGTTGTTCAATCTGCTGATACGTTTACAACTTTTGCTCAAATTGGAATAGCATTTCTTTTGTTCATGGTTGGATTGAATCTTAATCCCCGGATAATCGGGGATCTCGGCAAAACATCCTTAGTTACCGGTATTGGTCAGGTTTTCTTTACATCCCTGGTTGGATTTTTTATTGGAAGACTGTTAGGTTTCTCGAATATCATTTCGATTTATCTTGCTATTGCTGTTTCTTTTAGCAGTACAATCATAATTATGAAACTCCTGTCAGATAAGAGGGATCTTGAAACACTTTACGGGAGAATTTCTATAGGCTTTCTCATAGTACAGGATTTTATCGCGATATTTGTCCTGACACTAATATCCTCCATCAATAATGGGAATAACATAGCCGGGCTGGCTGTTGAGTCCATATTGACTGCTATGGGTTTGCTAATAATATTAGCGATCATCAGTTTATACATTTTTCCTCCTTTAACCAAACTGGTTGCTAAATCACAGGAATTTTTGTTGCTTTTTTCTATTAGCTGGTGTTTTGCAATGGCATCTCTTTTTCACTACCTGAATTTTTCAATAGAGGCAGGAGCGTTACTTGCAGGAATTAGTTTATCATTGACTCCATATCATTATGAAATCAGTTCTAAGATGAGACCTTTACGTGATTTTTTCCTTATATTATTTTTTATCTTGTTGGGTTCCCAGATGACTTTTACTAATATTTCTCAATATATCGTCCCTAGCATTGTATTTTCATTGCTCATCCTTATAGGGAATCCTCTGATTGTGATGACATTGATGGGATTAGGGGGTTACACCAAGAGAAACAGCTTTTTAGCAGGTCTTACTGTTGCACAGATCAGTGAATTTTCTTTAATACTGATTGCATTAGGAGTTAAAGTAGGTCATCTGGGTAATGAAATCATCTCTTTGATAACCCTTATAGCTTTAATTACCATTGCAGGCTCTACATACATGATACTTTATTCAAATAAGCTATATGGTTATCTATCGAAATATCTCACTTTATTTGAGAGAAAAATGGAAAAAATCGATGAACATAAGTACCATAAAGATGAGAATTATGATATCATTCTTTTCGGGCACGATGAGATTGGTTTTGACATTACGACGTCACTAAAAAAGATAAAAAAGAAATTTCTCATAATAGACTATGATCCAAAGGTCATCATAAAACTATCTAAGCAGGGATATGATTGTAAATATGGGGATGTAAATGATACGGAACTTCTTGATGACTTGAATTTTTCGAAAGTAAAGATGATCATTTCGACTATACCTGCACTAGATACGAACCTGTTGTTAATCAATAAGATAAAAGAAGCTAATAAGGAAGCTATTATTGCTGTTGTTTCTCACCAGATTGATGGAGCTTTGAAACTCTATGACGAGGGAGCAACTTATGTAATAATGCCTCATTTTTTGGGTGGATGTCATGCATCAACAATGATTGAAGATAATGAATTAAGTTTTAGTGGATTCCTGAAGGAAAAGGTCGCACATATCGAGCATTTGAAATTGCGAAAAGAAGCAGGGCATGAACATCCAAGATATGCGCATCACTAGATGCATCGGGTATTGTCAAGTTGATTGTATGTGTGTATTGCGAGGGTTTACATATATAATAATAGAATTTGAATAAAGAGGTGAAGGAATACGAAATGTCCCAATTGTGAGATAGTAGATATGTCAATAAGTGAAAGGAAAAATGTGGAAATTGATTTCTGCCCGAAATGCAGAGGGATATGGCTTGACAAAGGAGAACTCGACAAAATATAGTAAAAGTCATAACTATTTTGATGATATGACTTTTCCATATGCTTAAAATTGCGATGCAATTTTAGCATCCAACAAATCAATGTGATTTGTTAGGATCATTAAAAATCACTTTGTGATTTTTGGGATCCAGCAAACTTCGTTTGCCCGGATAGTTAACGCCTATTTGTTTTGGGTTATATTCGTATATTTAGTAACGGCGTGAACTATAATTGAATTATCCATTGGTTCTTCAGACAGAGCAGAAGAGTGCAGTAAACATTACAAGAAACATGGGGAGATGGCAAATATTACAAGAAGAAAAAGAAGGAGTCTTTCCTTGGAGAATTATTTGATTTTTAATAAAGGAGGCGATTTAAATGGGTGAAGAAGTTAAGACAATAGAGCAGGCTGAAGAGATTGCGTTGAAAGCATGTCGGGCACTGGAAATCTCTGTGAGTGAAAAAGATGTTAAAGAGATTGAATATGAAAAACAGAAAGGTAAATGGGAAGTAGAAATAATGTGTGGTGAAGAAGAGATTGAGGTGAAGATCAGGAAGATTGACGGAGTTATATTAAAGATAGAGAGAAAGGAAAAAGAATAAGTTTTGTGTTATAAAATCGGTGTGTCTGTGATGCAGCATGAGGCGTGTATTTATGACTGGTTGTTTTTTGATTTGTGGAAGGGAGGGCATATTGTGAAGTATGCTTATCCTGTGGTTTTTAGAAAGTAGGCTGCTTATTTTATGGTGAAAAAGCTTTTTGCGTTTTGTGTTGTGGCTTTGTCTATTTCTTTTGGGTCTAGTTTTTTTATTTCTGCAATTCTTAGTATCACTTTTTCGACGCTTGTCGGTTCGTTTCTCTGTCTGTTTTCGCCGAACCATGGGGAGTCTGTCTCTAGCATGATTTTTTCAAGAGGCATGTCACGACATATTTTTTTGTGCTTTTTTGAGCGAAGAAGGATGGGACCAAATGATATGTTCCAGTTGTTTTTGATTATTCTTGGGACCAGTTGGTTTGCGCCCCACAGGTGGAGTAGTACTTGTCTTGCTTCTGTTTTTTCAAGGATGTCCAGTGTGTCTTCGTGCGCGTCGCGGGAGTGGATCACTATTGGTTTGTTCAGTTCTTTTGCAAGAGATATGAATTGTTCAAACATCTGTCTTTGTTTTTCTCTGTAATCTTCTTCTTTTGTCCAATAGTAGTCTAGACCGATTTCGCCGATTGCGGATATTGAGTCTTTGTTGGTTTTTATTTTTTCTATTAGTGTGGTTTTTTGTTTTGGTTTTAGTTCTTTTATGTATTCCGGATGGAGTCCTATGCAGATGTAGATGAAGTTGGGATATTGTTTTTTTAGGTTGAGGGTCAGGTCGAAGTCGTCTGGGTGGGCGCATGATGTGACTACTGCGTCCATTTTCTTTTGGCATCTTTTGATGACTTTGTCTCTGTCGGGGTTGTAATCTTTTTGTTCAAGGTGGCAGTGTACGTCTATCATATTGTGTTTATTGGAAAGGGAGTTATTTATGTTTTTTTGATTGGAGTACAGTTGATTAAAGAATCAAATGCTGGAAGTCGCTTAATGTCATAGAGATTCTATGGTTTGATTCATATAGTTGAAGACATAATTATTTCATGGCATTACATGCCATGCTTTCGAAGACTATCGTCTTCAAAATCAATGGCACTACCGTGCCAAGCTTTTGAACTTGCGTTCAAAATGGACAAATGTCTTCACTATATGATTAAAAATCAGAGATTTTTATCATCCAGTGAATCGAAGATTCACCCGGATAGATTAGCGCCTTTTGATTATTTGTAAACTCTGTCTATTTAATAACGGCGCTAACTATAGTGTCAGAAGATATGGTATGATATTTAGTATCCCAAGGAATATGCAGAATTTCCAGAAGCGCACTTTTTGTGCAAATTGGATTAATGCGCCTATTGTTGCGTATCCTGTTATGAAGGATATTGTAATTGCAATCAGGGAGTTTATGTCTATTGTGATTTTGTTCATCAGGCTGAGTCCTATTTCTGCTGCGAAGACTGCGGGGATGCTCATGAGGAAACTTAGTTTTAGTGATTCTTTTGCGCTGTGTTTTCGCAGCATGAGTCCGGCTGTTGTGATGCCTGATCTTGAGATGCCGGGCATGGCTGAAAAACCCTGTAGGATTCCGGTTATTATGCTGTCTGTGATGGTTATTTTTTTTTTCTTTCGGGTTGTTTTTTGTGTTTTTCTGGATGATGCCTGTGAATATGAGGAGTATGCCTATGAATGCTGTTGCATGAGCTCCGCTGAAGTTTAGTTTGTCCAGACTGTATAGAAGTATTGGAAGACCGACAATGCCTGTGCATGCTGTTGAGATAATCAGGAATGTTGTGATTCTTGTTGTTTGTGTGGGCTTTTTTTTAAGGTAGTCTGGGATGTTTTTTAGTATGGTTTTCAGGTCTTTTCTGAAGTAGATGGCTGCTGCGAGGAGGGTTCCTGTATGGAGCCAGATTGATATTGGGATTGCTTCCTGTAGTGTGTAGTTTCTTGCTATCAGGTAAAGTGTGGTCATGCCTTCACTGCTTACTGGCAGCCATTCAAATATGCCTTGTATTATGCCTAGTATTATTGCGTCTGTTATGTTCATTTTTTTCACTGTTTTTGTTATATGCGCATATTTTCTGGTATCTGTGTTTATTGGATGTTTTTTTGCGGTTTTGGCAGGGGTGTTGTGACTCTATGTCAATTGGTGAGACAGTGTCTCACTTTTTGTGTACTTGAGATAGAGTACTTTATGTAAATTATATTATTTTATTCAAAGAGGTCTTGTCCCTGGTTGTAGTATAGTCTGCCTAAGTTGTATACAAGGTTTCCGTTGACAAAAGTCATTACTGGCCAGCCTTTCAGTATCATCCCTTCATAGGGTGACCATCCGCATTTTGTGATCTGATCTTCTCTTCTTACTTCTTTTTTCTGGTTCATGTTGATTGCTACCAAATCTGCGTAGTTGCCTTCTTTTATTTCGCCTCGCCCTTTCAGATTGAAGCGTTTGGCGGGGTTTGTGCAGCAGGTGTTTACTAGTGTCTCAAGTGTGAGGAGGTTTTTGTTTACTGCATCAAGAAGGAGCGGAAGTCTCATCTCGACTCCGGGGATGCCTGCCGGGGCGGTTTTGAAGTTGTTGGTTTCTTTTTCTTTTATTGTGTGCGGGGCGTGGTCTGTTGAGATTATGTCGATGATGTTGTATTTTATTGATTCCCAGATTGAATCAAGATCTTCTTTTGTTCTTACAGGCGGGTTCATCTTGCAGAAAGCGCCCATTTTTTCCAGGTTGTCGCGGGTGAAGTACATGTATGTGGGGGTTGTGTCGCATGTGAGATATATGCCTGCATTTTTTGCTTTTCTTATCTGTGTGAGGGCGAGTGTTGTTGAGATGTGGGTGAGATGTGTTTTTGCACCTGTTTCTTTTGCGCATGCTATCGCATAGGTTACTGCGCGGGATTCTGCAAGGCGAGGTCTTGAGTCTGCGTGTGCGAGGTAGTCGCATATTTCTTTGTGGATGTTTTCTGCTGTGTCGAGTGTCTTTTGGTCTTCTGCGTGTATCACTATTGGCTTTCCTGTTTTTTTTACTGCTTCAAATGATTTCTTCTGGAGCCGTGGGTCTGTCAGGAGCAGGTCGCCTGTGGTTCTGCACATGTGGAGTTTGAATCCGCAGACGTGGGGAGCTATTTTTTCCAGGTTGTCCAGATTTTTTGGACCGAGACCGAAGTAGAGACCGTAATTTACTATGCTTTTTTTTGCGAGTTTCTTTTTTTTCATTAACCGCTCGTAGGTTGTGATTGGAGGGTTGTTGTTTACCATGTCTAATACGGTTGTTGTGCCGCCTTTTGCTGCGGCTCTTGAGCCTGTGAACCAGTCTTCTTTGTGGCTTTCTTTGAAGTCACGGAAGTGAACGTGGATGTCGATTGCGCCTGGCAGAATTATGAGACCTGTACAGTCGATTTCGTCGCCGTGCAGGTTTTTTCCTATCTTTGATATTTTTTCTCCTTCTATGCCAATGTCTATTTTTTTCAGGGTGTTGTCTATGAATACTGCTGCATTTTTGAGAACTTTCATAGATGTGTTATTGGGTTTTTAAATATATAAAATATTTGTGTCAGCAGTCTATTTCTTTTTCTGTTTTCTTTTTTTTGGTGGTGTTTTGGCTTTTTTCTTTTTCTTTGCTTTGGCTGCTGTTTTCTTTTCCAGCTTTGGTTCTGGTTTGTTTTTGGGTTTCAGAATTAGTATGAGTATTAATAGTGCCAGTGCTGCGCCGATATAGATCATGTTTGAGTTTTTCCGGGTTTCCGGTTCTGGCTTTGTTATAGTTTCTTTGCTTTTTTTGCAAGTTTCGTCAACCGTATATACGCAGCCTTGTGGTTCTTTGCATTGTGCTTTAGTGCATTCGTCTGTGGCTTCGCATACTATTGGATTATAGGTGCATCTGTTGTTTGTGCATGTGTCTTGTGTGCAGACTAATCTGTCATCACAGTCCTGATCTAAGATGCATGATACGCATCTGTGGTTGTGTGCTTGTTCATTGTTTTTACAGTTCAGTTCTTTGCAGTATGTATCGCAGTATTCTGAATCCTGACATTCATCATTGTTTTTGCATCCCGGTAGTTCGGTGCATGTTGCGGATGCATAGGCTCTGCAGACAGGTGCTCTTATATAAAGTGTTTCAATATTTTTGCTGATGGGCCATATTAGTTTATATTTTTCTTCTCCAAGGTTGAATATCTCCATCTTGTCCATGTATTGGTTGTTTTTCTTTTGACTGATCTCTATTGTGTATGCCCTGTCGTTGGTTACACTATATGTCAGATTGTTTTTCAGGTCAATATTTTCAAATGCGTTTACTGTTTCAAATGAGATGTGTAGTGTGTCTTCGTGTCTGTAGCAGCTTGAGATGCTTAAAGAAAATAGTTTGCAGCTGAATATGAGTCCCGGGCAGTTGACTGATTGTTCTGTTTCGTATTCTGAATGCATGTTTATTGTTATGTTGTATGCTCCACTTTCGTTGAATAGTAGTTCTTCTGATGTGAAAGATCTATCGTTCCATACGCCAGGTACGTCGAATGTGATGTTGTCACTGAGTCTTTTTGCGCTTACTGTGGTCTTTTGGTGAGCGCTGTTGTCGTCTATGTAGTCCTGTGATCTTATTGTTATACCTGCATTTTCAAGGCAGGTTATATCGTACTTTGAATCTTGTGTGGTTTCTGCTGATGCACTGTTTACAAGGAGTAGTGTGCAGATGATGAATAAAATGATTGATCTGTTTTTCATGTAATTTGCCTCCTGGTTTATATTGACTTGTATATTTATATAATTCAACTTTCTGGAAGGTTGATTTTTGTTTTCCTAACGAATGGCTATTTCCCATATCAGGTTGAAGTAGTCCATGATATCTTTTGCGATCTTTTCGTTGTTGAAGAGCATTATTATTGGTTTTTTTTCTGTGAATAACATTATTACGGATTTGTTGCCCCATATCATGAAGGTTGATGGTACTGAGTGTTCTTTCGGGAAATATCTTACTTTTGAGAGGGGGGCGGAGGATACTGTCTTGCCGCCTTCGAATGAGTTGAATATGAAGTGTATCCAGATATTTTTTTCTACTCTTTTTTTTACATATTCCGGGTAGGTGAATCTGAGCATCTCTGCGATTGAATCTCTGCTTGCGAGGACAAAGATATCGCAGTTGTCTTCTGCCTGCATTTCCATGATTGCTTTCAATCCTGCATCGCCGTGGAATAGCTGTACGATCTCTTTTGTTTCCGGGCTTTCATAGAGTCTTTTGAGGTCTGGTATTATTGTCTCTATGTTTTGCTGCCTTTTTTTTAGGATGTTTACAAGTTCTTCAGGGTTGCTTGGCTGGAAGTATTTTTTGTTGTTCTGGCAAAGTTCGCTTACAAGTTGTTTTTCTTTCAGGCGCTCGATTGCGTCGTAGACATTGCGCCTGTGGACGCCGCTCTGCTCTGTGATTTCGCCGGCAGTGGCTGAGCCTATGCGAAGAAGTGCGAGATATACTTTGGATTCGTTTTCTGTTAAGCCTGCATCCTCGAGAAGTCTTGTGTTCATGTTGTTTATTATTTTAGGGATGTTATAAATAGTTGTTGTGTTCCTGATATATTTTTTTTGTTGATAGTGGATTTTTGGAGTTGAATGGTGTAATTGAGTTATAATAAACTCATCAGATAAGGCAGTGCCACAAATGTTCCTACAGAGCTTCCGAGATTTGCAAGTGCTGCTACAAGAAGGATTCTTGAGACTCTGTTTTTGTAGAAGCCGGTGAATGTTGTTACTTCGCCCAGACTCTGGAAATCTTTTACTCTTGGTTCTCTTACTTTTGCCTCGACGAGTCCTGCTACAATGCCTGCGCCTATTGTCGGGTTGAGGGATGTGAAGGGTGCGGCGATGAATGCTGAGAGTATGGTTAGCGGGTGACCTAGTGCAAGTATGGCGCCAAGGGCGGATAGTATGCCGTTTATCAGGAACCAGTATGTGAGCATGGTAATTGTCAGTTCAATGGATTTGTGATTTATGAATCCCAATGCTATTATGCCCAGGAACACAAGAGGTACGGCATAGGTGATGTTTTTCACCCAGCGCGAGCCTTGCGGTATTTTTTCGAGGGGCTCAATATCTTCTTTCTTTTTTAGGTGCTTTTTGATGCCTTCTATGTGACCTGCGCCAACTACGGCGACTATTTTTTTGCCGGGTGATGCGAGTATCTTGTTTGCGATGTATATGTCGCGCTCGTCAATGAGGACTTTTTTTGCAGAGGGTATCTCGCGTCCAAGCTCTTCCATCATCTGTGTTACAATGTCTTTTTCTTTGAGTTGTTCTATCATCTCTTCTTCTATCTCTTCTGGCTGGATGAGTCCTGCTATCAGGCTGTATGTGAGTTTGAACTTTTCAGAGATGCTCATCTCTCTCCAGGCGCGTTTTAAAGTCACCTGAATATCCCTGTCCAGAAGCACAATTTTTGCAGAGGATTTTTTGCCTGCATTGATTGCCTGAATCATCTCGTCTCCGGGCGTGATTTTGAGGTCTTCTCCTATGCGTTTCTGGAAACTTGAGAGAAGGAGGTTTGCGAGGAATAGCTGTGTTTTTCCTTCCTTAATGATTTTTGTGATTTTTGTGTCTTCCCATTTGCTTTTTTTTCTGATGCTATCGTATCGTTTTTTACATAGTTCTACACCGACAGTGTCGGGTTTTTCCTTGTCAATCACTTCGTTTACAAGTCTTGCACTTTCTTTTGATACATGAGCTGTGCCTATCAGGATTATTTGTCTGTCTTTGAGTTTTATGCGCTCTACGTTTTTCTGCATTATCATTTATGTAAAATATGTTTTTTTATAGTTTGGTACTGATGAAGAAATGTTGGGGGAATATCTATCTGTTGATGTATAGTCAAGGCATTAATAAATTGAGTACAGTGCCTTGCCATATCATTAAAAATCACGTTGTGATTTTTATGATTCAGCAAATCTTAGGATTTGTCCGAATCCTTAAAATTGCCATGCAATTTTAGGATTGCGGAATTGCGACCCAATTCCTAATTTCGCAACTCTTAAAATTCCTCAGGAATTTTAGTGTCGCAAAAACGCATGCGTTTTTGGCGATATAGGAAATCGGAACGATTTGCGAAATCCAGAAAATCGAAGATTTTCTCGGATAGATGAAGGCATGTTGGTTTTTGCTATGAAAAACCACCGACGCGTGGTTTTTCTCGCATACATAAATCGCCTGATGCGATTTAGTATGATGATGTTTGCTCATTTATTTCATGCCTTCACTATAAGAAGAATATGTTGGTAATGGAGATGTATATCTTGTCAGAGAAGATTATATTTTTTGTCAAATAATCTATATAAACAAAAGAAGTCAATATATTATGAGCATGTCAGATTTTCTGTATAATCAGGAGAGTCTGCCAATGTTTTATTTAATTGTTTGATTGGAAGTATATAATAGATGTATTGGAGGAGAGGTGGTTTTAATGGCAAAATGTGTGAAGAAGAAGAAGGTGCAGCCAGCGGATAATGCGGTTGTGGATATTGCGAGGAAAGTAGCGTTGCTTGGAGTTGGCGTGGCGTCGCTTACAAGAGAAAAGGCAGAGAAATTAACAGCAGATCTTGTTAAGAAAGGCAATATTACGCAGGCTGAGGGACGCAAACTTACGCAGGACCTGATAAAGAAATCTGTGGCTACTAAAAAAGATATGGAAAAGAAAATAGACACAGAGCTAAAGAAGGCAATGAACTCTGCAAAGTTTGCAAAGGACAGTGATTTTAAGCGTCTTGAAAAGAAGGTTGCACAGCTTGAGAAGAAACTTGCTGCAAAGAAGACTGTGAAAAAGAAGAAGTAAGTTGTATTTGGGTCCTTGGACCTTTTTTATTTTTTATTCGCTCATGTGCTATCCAACGTATGATGCCGGTGAGTAGGCGGGTGCAAAGAATTATTTGTAGGTAGGTCAGTTATGTTGTTTAGACGTCCATATAAAAGATATAGGCAGATATTTGATGTTCTTGTTAAATATGGTTTTGAAGATGTTGCCGGGTCGCTTAATGTCAAGCAGGCATCTTACTTAAGGAAACGATTTGAGAAGCCGGAGTATATCAGGCTTGCAAAACTTCCTGCGTCAGTCCGTGCAAGGATGATACTTGAAGAGCTTGGACCTACGTTCATTAAATTCGGGCAGATACTGAGTACGAGACCTGATCTTATCCCTATTGAGTATGCTGAAGAATTGAAAAAATTGCAGGATTGTGTGCCTAAACGTGCGTATAGTACAATCAGGGATGTGATTGAGCATGAGACGGGCAGAAAGATACATGATATATTTCCTTATTTTGAGGAGGATCCGATTGCATCTGCGTCTATAGGGCAGGTGCATGTTGCGAGGTTGAAGAATGGAAAAAAGGTCATCGTCAAGGTGCAGAAACCGAATATTGAGAAGATTATTGAGGATGATATCTCGATATTATATGATGTCGCAAATCTTATCGAGGGTTATATGCCTGAGGCGAGGCAGTTCGGACCGAAGCTTCTTGTGTCTGAGTTTGCGAAGACTATCAGAAGGGAGCAGAATTATCGGCGCGAGGCACGGAATGCGACACGATTCCGGCAGAATTTCAAAGGGAGAGATATTATTCATGTGCCTGATGTGGAGTGGGATTATAATTCAAAGAAGGTGCTGGTTCTTGAGTATATTGAAGGTAAAAGATTCAATGATTTTCTTGCGTCAAAGCCGAAAGTAGCTTCAAAGAAAGTTGTTGCTGCCAGAATCAATACTATTTATATGAAAATGATTCTTGAAGATGGTTTTTTTCATGCGGATCCGCATCCAGGCAATATTATTATACAGAAGAATGATGTGGTTAGTCTTGTTGATTTCGGGATGGTCGGATATATTGATCGTGAACTTCGCGGACAGATTGTGAATCTATTGTATGCACTTGCGAGGGAGGATACTGAAAAGACAATTGCGTCTTTTATTGATATTGGTGTTTTGTCTGATGATACTGATCTTCGGGAGTTCAGGGGTGATTTTCATGAGGTTCTTCATGAATATTATAATACTGAGTTGAAGGAGGTACATGTATCGGAGATGTTTCATGATATCCTTGAGGTTGTGAGGGCGCATAAGGTTAGGCTGCCGCATAATTTTTTGTATCTTTTGAAGGTCATGGGGGAGATTGAGAGTATATGCCAGGAGTTGGATCCAGAATTTAATCTTACGAAGAATATGGGACCGTTTCTTAGAAAATTATTGAAGGAACAGACAGATCCAAAGTATCTGGTGAAAAATATCCATGAGGGGTTGATTTCTTTTAATGATTTTATATGGAAGACGCCAAAGAGATTCAATAATATTTGTGATAAACTTGAGCATGGCAAGCTGAAGCTTGAGTTTGAGCATAAAGGTCTTGAGCAGACGAACAGGCATTTTGAGAATGCGTCGAATAAGATTACGTTTTCTGTTATTATTGCGGCGATCATTGTCGGATCGTCGCTTTTGATACACGGTGGCGGTGTGGTTGTGTCTTTTATCGGGATTCTGGGGTATGTGTTTGCTGCGCTTCTTGGTTTCTGGCTTATTATTACGATTGTCCGGTCAGGGAAGTTGTAGGTTTTTTTTGGTATCAGGGCAATGGGTACGTGTGTTCTTGAGTAAAGTCGCTGATAATTTATCTGTTTGTGATTATATTTTGTTTTTTGCGATTGTGTTGTCGTTGACCTTTAAACCGTCACATGTCTGTATATTTACTGCTCTCAATCTTCAAAGAAATTTTATAAGCTCCATTGCTTATATATTATGTTGAGTGTTATTCATGAAAAAAATATTATCCAATCTATCAAGACTTGCTTTACTGGTCGTTTTAATAATGATGCCCCTTCAATCTTATTCTATAACTGAAACCACAACCAGTTGGGAAGATGACTTCACAGACTCATCTGGAATTTTTCTAAAGGAAAACATAACGCAAATAAGTGGCGATATCAGTATTAAAAAACCGATAGATGCCTACTGGTGGAATGATAACTGGAATTATGTGATACCTATAAATATCTCAAATACTGCCGGTGATTTAACAGATTACCAGGTAAAAATAGAAAGAGGCTTGGTTGGTTCGTGGCACTTTTCTGAAAATGAGGGGACAATGGCAGAAGACAGTTCTGGTCACAGAAATGATGGAATACTGACAGATGACTTCACTATATGTGCTAATGGAGGTTGTCCGACATGGGTATCCGGCAAGATAGGTTCAGGAATAGAGTTTGATGGTCACCAAAATTATGTGGTAGTTCCGCATTCAGTTGATTTTATAATTGATGATGGGACTGTGGAATTATGGTTCAATACATTTGATCTCAGTAAAAATTATTACGGGCTTTTCTCAAAAGATTCATCTGATTTTGATACTGGAGGGCACCTTACATTCTTCTTGATAGGTGACGAACTGGGGGATGATCCTTATGTTGAAACGCGTTTCCAAAGCACAACAGAATCATATTATGTACATTCCAAAGAAGAAGCACAGATTACAGTCAATACATGGTACCACATGGTCTTTACTTATGGTGCCAATGGTATGAAATTATATCTTAATGGAATTGAAATAGATAGTGACCCATTTACTGGCGGAACGCAAGGAAATGAGGAGCCAATAGGAATCGGTGTGAATACATGGGTTACTGATGATAAGAGCATAAATGGGTATATAGATGCTTTCGAAGGTATTATCGATGAGGTTCGCATGTACAATCGGGCATTGAGCGCTGAGGAGATAAATGCGCACTATGAAGCAGGGTTACTGACTATTTATGCGGATGAAGACTATAGGTACATTGATGCATCCGGGACAACTGAGATGGACTACTGGAATGAAAATGATGACATCACATGGGTAAAAGTCCCGTTTTTAAAAAATAATGAAAATACAACAACTTTTATGTATTATGGGAACCCTTTAGCGACAAGCAAGAGCAGCCGCAAGGATGTGCTTGACTACAAAATATACAATTTCACAGATACTGCAAACAATGAGGCTTATCACGGAAAAAATTCGCCGGGAATTGTTCCGGTTCCTGTTGACAGGACTACTTGGGATGTTTCGGGGGTCGAGTTTGATCCTGCCGATTATGCTACTGTCTCCTCTTCAGACAACGGTCGTGTGTCCGTTTCTGCTGATGCTGGTCTGATACAGCAAGTGGTTCATGATTTTGTATTTAAAATAGATGAGAACACAGGCAATATTTATTCTATGAATATTTCATGGGAGGGATATGGAAGCAAAGCAGAGGAGACTGAATCAGAAAATGATTTGCGAATGTATTTGTTTAACAAATCAGCATCTTCATTTGAGATGAAAGGAAGCAAACTGGATAATTCCTGTCCTGGTCCGGCTGATTGTATAATGGACGTTGTATTAAATAGTAGCGCATTAGTCGGTGACTATATTGACGGAGCAGGGGATGTGAGGGTTGTGGTTCAAAAATATGAGAATGGGTCAGGTGGATCTTCTCTTTATACAGATTATGTGAGTGTTGAAATAGAACACTGTAAATCTGCGTCTCCAGAACCGATAGTAACGATTGGTCCTATTTTTCGAAAAATAAATTACGGAGAATTAACGTCAATATCGATATCATTACCTTTTCTGCAAAAATGGGATAGATTCTATGCTGATGACACGATACTTACAGATACATCAGTTACATATGATGTGTTGAATTCAAGTAATGGTGCTATATTGTGTGCTGGTCTTGGTGATGGAGATGACATGTCGCTTTGCGCGGCTTCAACACAATCTATCAGATTATATGCTGATTTGACAACATTGAATGCTTCCAGAACGCCATTGTTGCATAAGTGGGGTATTAGCTGGATGTCTGCAATGATTCCGTCACCGTCGTCATCATCTGATGCTGTCGTGTTTTTGTCTAGTGCTAATGAAAATATGGTATTTTCTCTTGGAAGTACGAATGATGTCTTTATTACTGTAAAAAATCCAACAGATAGTCTTATGAGCGTCCACCTCCATATAGGCAGTCAGGACGACACGTTCAGAAATCTCATAAGATTCAGGCATACAAATATTGATTCACATAACATCAATGTAATATTGATGTCGGATGAAGAGCAAAATATACCTATCACTGTAATTGCCGGCAAGACTGGTCGCTATGAGATTATAGTGGGTCCGGATAATGTCTATGAGAATCGGTATGACTCAAAAATGGTTTCAATTGTGGTCACTAATGAAGGGCTGTTTTCTGCTACGCCTGGTCTTCGCGTTTCTGGTCTGGTAATAATCCTGTTGTTTACATTTATATTTTTCTGGTATCGTAAACAATAGAATTCATGGGGCTATGTAAAAGATAACGTTTTCTTTTATTGTTGCGGTGATTATTGTCGGGTCGTTGCTTTTGATACATGGGAGTGGTGTGATTGTGTCTTTTATCGGGGTTCTTAGGTCTGTGTTTGATGTAGTTCTTGGGTTCTGGCTTGCTATTATGATTATCCGGTCAGGGAAGTTGTAGGTTTTTTCGGGGTTAGGATAATAGGCAAATGTGTTCTTGAGTAATATTATCGAATCATTTATAAGTTTTAGTGAATATTTTCTGTATTGATTATTATTTAGTAGCAATGGTGGTAGTAGATATGAATGATACAAAAAGAATAGGTACTGATCCTATAGTACCGGATATTGCGCGTATAATAGGCATGCTAAACAGTAATGGCTATGCGCCCTCTTCTGCTCTTGTGATATATTGTAATAGTGCAGGAGAGTGTCGTCAGATGATTTATGGTCCTTCTGATGTCGTTCATAATAGTATGTGTCATGATTATCCCGTACACCTTTCAATCCTTGTACCCGATCCTATTGATTCGAAGATTGCGATCGAAGGAAGTGAGTACACATCTACAACAGAAATTGGAGAAGGTCTAAAGCATGTTTTGGAACTAGAGCTTGGATTATTGCCTGTGGATTATCTGGAATTTAAGGAAAATCCAAGGGGTGATAGTTTAAGATAGTAAGTGTATGAAGAATCTATGTGAATTGAATGATGTACCGTAGGCAGCATTATTATTGGATGTGTTTGATATGCGTGTTCTGAATGGCTTTTTTTTCAGGGGTTACTGAATGAGTTATATTGTGAGTCTGTCAGGATAAGGTATGGGTTTAAGGGTGCATCTTCAAGTGTTCTTGAATATTTTTTGGGTGATATATAGTGAAGGCACTAATAAATTGAGTGGAGTGCCTTCCCATATCCTTAAAATTGCCATGCAATTTTAGGATCCAGAAAATCGAAGATTTTCCCGGATAGATCAAGGCACATTGGTTTTTTGTGATGTTTGCTCATTTATTTCATGCCTTGACTATAGGTAAAATACGGCGCTGCCTGCCCAGAAAATCTGTTTCATATTCCTCTGGTAAAAGAGAGGCAATGTATGGTGTTTTTGGTTCAGATATAAGTTTAGAACTTTATGATGAAAATGATGATGAAGTGCCGTGCTGTGTTTCTTTTACTTCTGCGTGTATATATACGAAAAATTACGGGGACATTGGGGTTGATCTTGTGGGGAAAAAGTATTGTTCTTCTGGAGAGCTTTCAGATGATGTGAAATCAATACTGAAAGAGTATGGATTGTCTGCTCTGGATGATGATGACTGCTAAGATTCTTAATGTTTCGGAGCTAAGAAGAATTTATGTTTTTGAAGTCGATTCATCTGAAAAATATTCGCAGTTATGTTGATGAGCGCATCACTTTTTCTTCTGGCGCTCTTTTGATTGAAGGGGATATCGGATCTGGGAAGTCTACTATTCTTCTTGCGATTGATTTTGCGCTGTTCGGTGCACGGGCGAATGAGCTTCCGGCGTCTTCGCTTTTGAGGCGGGGCGCTAACAGGGGGGAAGTTGTGCTTGAGTTTACTGTTGATGGCAAGGATGTTGAAATCAAACGGGTTCTTGAGAAGAAGGGGGCTTCTGTTACACAGACTGCGGGTTATATTGCAGTCAATGGTACGCGAAAAGATCTTATGTCTATGGGGCTTAAGTCTCTGGTGTTTGAACTTCTGGGTTATCCTAAGGCAGATATAAAGGCAGGAAAGTCGATGATATATCGCTATACTGTTTATACGCCGCAGGAACAGATGAAGCAGATTATGATGCAAAAGCCGGATGAGAGATTGAATACGATTAGGGCTATATTTAATATTGATAAGTATAAGCGCATCCGTGAGAATGCCAAGGCAATTGTGCGCGAGTTGAAGAAAACTTCGAGTCATCTGGATGGTGTTGCTTATGACCTGAGTTTGAAGCAGGAAAAGAGAGTGGAGCTTACGTCACAGAGAAAGGTGCTTTCCGATGAGGAAAAAAAGAAAGAGTCTGTTTATGTGAAAATAAAGGAGAATCTTGAGAGTAAGAAGGAAGAGAAGGTGCAGGTTCAGGAGGTCTTGAAAAAGTTGAATGTGCTGGTCCATGAAAAGAGTGTGGAGAAAACACGGCTTGAAAATGAGGAAAAGATGATTTTGCATATTAGTGAAGAGATAAAAGATACTGAAAAAAAACTTGAGCAGATGAAGAGTCAAGAGGAGTGCGAGAAAAACATCACAGAAAGTGAGAGAGTAATTCTTGAAAAGGATGTGTTTTCGAAAATGGAAATAGAGATGGATGAAGAAATTAAGCATGTTCGTGCGAAGCTGACTGAGACTGATACGCGAAAAAGGACCTGTGAAGAGATGATGAAAAATATTATGGCATTGTCTGAATGCCCGACATGCAGGCAAATTGTGTCTAGCGGGTATAAGGATGATATCAGGCAGGAAGAGGAGGAGAAAATCGAGAAGTTCAGGAAAATACTTGTACTGCATACTAATGCACTTGAAGGGCTAAAAGAGAAGCTTAAGGATGTGAAGCAGAAGCAGGATGTTATTATTGAGAATGAGAAAGTTCTGATAAGGGTCAAGGCTGAACTTGCTTCTTTAAAGGATGCAAAGGAGGCAATCTTTGCGAGAAAGCAGAAGATTTCACAATGCGGGGTGTCTGTTGATGCGCTTAAAAAGTCAATTGAACTTTTTGATAAGGAGATTGAGCCTTTGGCTGATACTGAAGAGCTATATGTGAAAGTTGAGAAGGAAGTTGATATACTTAATGGAGAGCATACTGTTTCGCTTGCGCAGTTTGAGAAGGTCAAACAGCAGCTGTCTGGAATTGATAATGAGACTGTGGCGCTGGATAAGGAAATTGAAGTGAAGATTCAGGCGAAGAAGGAGTCCGGGTCGCTTAAAGAGATAACGAACTGGTTGAATGAGTATTTTGTGGCACTTATGGAGACTATGGAGAAGCATGTCATGTTGAGTGTGCTGCGTGATTTTGATATGCTGTTTAGGGAGTGGTTCAATATTTTGATGGATGATGATAGTCTTCAGGCGAGGATTGATGCAGGGTTTACTCCTGTGATTGAGCAGAATACTTATGAAACATCGTATGATTTTTTGTCCGGGGGTGAGAAGACGTCTATTGCTCTTGCTTACAGGCTTGCTTTGAATAAGGTCATTAATGATCTATGTGAGGATATAAAGACTAAAAGTCTTCTGATTCTTGATGAGCCGACTGACGGGTTTTCGAGTGAGCAGTTGGATAAGGTGAGGGATGTTCTTCTGGAGCTTAAGCTGGGTCAGACTATTATTGTGTCGCATGAGGAGAAGATTGAGAGTTTTGTGGATAAGACTATAAGGGTTGTTAAGAAGGATCATGTTAGCCGGGTTATTATATAAATTTATTATTCCAGAATAATAATTAGTTATGATTAAATTGTGGGTGAATATATGAAATATGCAAAAAATGCGGCTGTTGAGATTATCGAGCATATTAAGAAGGTAGTGCATGAGGTTGATGTTAAGAAGGTTAAGGCGCTTATGGATGATCTGATATGCGCAAAGAGGGTTTTTGTGTATGGTATGGGTCGGTCTGGTCTGATTGCGCAGGCTTTTGGGATGAGGCTTGCTAACCTG
>DAOWAN010000091.1 GCA_030634545.1 Candidatus Nanohalarchaeota archaeon | reverse complement strand
AATTTTCGATACCGCTGGTAAGCCGTATCTTTCTGGATAAGCGACTTATCGACAACATAATACCTGTTGCCTTCAGTATCCATTACTTTATTGGAGAAATCTAGATTATACTCTGGCTCAACTTTTGAGCCTATCGTAATCGTTTTATCCTCAAATGTGAGATAGTATTCGGGAATATGCCCAAAAACTACCGTAAAAACAATCAGTATAATCATTATCTCTCTTTTTTTCCGCCACAGATATTCTCTGAGGCGAGTTATTTTTTCATTCATATTGATCTCCTATTTATTATTTTCCTGATTTCTGCCTGCAAGTGCTACAAGAAACACACTGCGCAAAGCAGAAATCAGAAAGAATTATTATAATTTTCACAACAAAATCAACCAAAGACAATCCCTAGACACGCAAAAGACAGGTCAGAAAAAAAGAAATATCTAACCAAAACGTCTCCGCAGTCTCAAGCCGCAGCACACCGTTTTTAATGGCGCACATGACTTTCAAAAGACCGTCTCTTACTTGGACAGCAAAATTTGCCGTCAAAATACATCTCAAAAGAGATGGGGTATTTTGTTGTAAACATAAAATTCAATCACTATCGACCCATTTAGTCGACGCGAGACAAAGTGCCTTCACCAAAGACACCACTAAAGAATAACCACGCAATCAACTTTATAAGCATATTGTTCTCTACGAGTGACAACAATCAGTTATTGACAAAGAATAGACAACATGATTAAAACAGACTACAAACCAAAACCATAACCAAAAAAACTCAAACAAACTTACCTAAAAGAAAACTCCTAAACTCACTATACTCAGCATCAAGAAACTCAACATACTCATCCTTCCCCTCAACCCTAGAAATACTCAAAGGCACCTCGACCTCCACCCCAATCGCCCTCAAAATCTCATCCGGAAACTTAGCAGGATGCGCAGTCTCAATACAGACCACCTTCCCACCGTTAGCACCCTCACGAAACATCTCAACTCCCCTCCATCCAACTGCCCCATGCGGCTCAAGAACAACCTTAAACTCATCATAGACCCTCTTAATCACATCGCGAGTCTCATCATCAGAAACAGAAACCGAAAAAATATCCTTTCGGATATCATCCATCCGCGGCACCTTAAGAATCCTGCCAGTCTCATCCATCTGCCCGCCGTAAAGCGCAACCAGCCTCGAAAGATTACTAGGATGCCCCACATTCATGGCATTAGACACGCAATTTCTGGACGGCACAATCTTAGAATAACTCCCAGTCTCAACAAACCTCACAAACTCATCATTCTCATTCACAGCCGCAACAAACCGTGCAACCGGAAGCCCCATCTCACGCGCAAGAAGCCCCCCCATAATATCCCCGAAATTCCCCGACGGCACAGAAAAAACAACCTCCTCCCCATCAGAAGCCACCCTGGAATAACCATAAAAATAATACACCATCTGCGGAATCAGCCTCCCTATATTAATCGAATTCGCAGAACTGAGATTAAGCCCCGAAAGCCCCTCATCAGCAAACGCCTCCTTAACCATAGCCTGGCAGTCATCAAACTTCCCCGAAACAGCCGCACACGTAACATTCCCCCCAAGCGTAGTCATCTGCCTCCTCTGCCTCTCACTAACCTCATCCTTTGGAAAAAGCACAACCACTCTGATATTATCAAGCCCGAAAAACGCCTGCGCAACAGCACTCCCCGTATCCCCTGAAGTAGCAGTAAGAATAGTGATCTTCTCATTCTTCTGTCTCATAAAATACTGCACAAGCCTCGCCATCAGCCGCGCCGCAAAATCCTTAAACGAAGCAGTAGGACCCCGATCAAGCCTCATAACAAAATTATCTAAAGAAACCCTCTCAACCGGCACCTCATAATCATAAGCATCCTCACAGATTCTCAAAAGATCCCGTGAATCAACCCCTGGGCAAAGAACCTTACGTAAAACAGCAAAAGCCACCTGCGCATAACTCATACCCTTCATTCCCATAATCTCATCAACCTCAAAACGAGGCATCTCTCGTGGCATATAAAGCCCCTTATCAGGCGCAATGCCGGCAAGCAACGCACCCTTAAAATCAACCTCTGGCGCAGAAAGATTCGTACTGTAAAAAATCATTTTATCCATACAATATCACACATCCAAACAAGGTATAATAAACACATATGACCAAATAAATTTATATACTGACCGCTTAACAGATTCCATATCATATGGCATGACTGCGCAAATCCAATAGATATCACTTGGCAGACCAGATAAAGCAGCATTTGACCCTCTACTCCTAAAAACAGCAACATCTCATACAATTTTAACAGATTCCAACCCTATAAGAAAAAACAAACATATTTAAAATTATCTCCTAAAAATAACCATTGAACCAAGAAATGAGTAAATATCTAATTTTATAATAATTTCTTATTTATTTAATTTTTTTATTGTATAATGTCTGACCCAATAATAAAAAAAGCTTGGAAATGCCTCAATTTACCGATGATTTCCATGATTTTTTTATTGTATACACCATCTGACCCAATAATAAAAAAACCAGGGATACTCAAAATATCCCATTGATTTCTTATAGATTCAAAGGCACTATAGTTAGCGCCGTTATTAAATAGACAAATTTTACAAATAATCAAAAGGCGCTAATCTATATGGTGAAGACATTTGTCTAAATAATTATGTCTTCAACTATACATGTATTGTATAAAAAATATACAAACACGCAAAGCTGCATCCAGAAATACAAACAAAATGTATCTGGTAAAATCAGAAAAATACAAGGTGATAAATATTACTTCAATTAAAATTAACAAAAAAAATACAAAACCAATAAATGACATAAGCAAAATCTCAGTAAAAGGCAAAAAATTCGTACCTGACACATCCGCAATAATCAACGGCGTAGTCTCCAAGCTAATTACAGAGAAAAAACTCACAGGAGAGCTAATAATTCCTGAATTTGTGATAGCTGAACTGGAAAACCAGGCAAACAGAGGTCGCGAAATAGGATTTGACGGTCTTGACGAGCTAAAGAACATCCGAACTATTTGTAAAAAGCACAACGTAAAACTCAGCAAGATGGGCAGGAAACCCACAATGGAAGAGATCCAGCTTGCGAAAAGCGGCAGGATTGACGCGCTAATCAAAGACATAGCCCGCGATAATAAGGCAACCCTAATCACTGCCGACATCGTGCAGGCAAAATCCGCAGAAGCTGTCGGAGTAGATGTGGTCTATTTCAAAAGAAAAGACATTACAACACTGAAAATCGAAAAAATGTTCACTCCCCTCACAACATCCATCCATCTGAAAGAGGGAACCACCCCGAAAGCGAAAATAGGGATGCCTGGGCAGGTAAAGCTTATTGAAACCAGCAAAGATATAATCACAAAAGATGAGCTGGAAGACATTTCCAAGGAAGTCATGAGTATAGTACGCGTATCAGACGACGCCATGGTAGAAATCGGACTCAGAGGCGCAACAGTCGTACAGTACGGTCTGTACCGTATTGCAATCACAAGACAGCCGTTTTCCGAAAGGATGGAAATCACAGTAGTAAGACCAATCGCAAAAGTAGACATAGAATCTTATAAGATGTCTGCCAAACTGAAAGAGCGGCTTGACACACGCGCAGAAGGAGTCATTATCGCAGGCATGCCTGGCGGCGGAAAAAGCACACTAGCGCAGGCGTTTGCCGAATATTACAAAAACAAAGGCAAAATCGTAAAGACAATGGAACAGCCAAGAGACCTGCAGGTAGGACCGGACATAACACAATATGGCGCTCTTGGAGGCGACATGTCAAAAACCGCAGACATCATGTTTCTCGTAAGACCGGACTTTACAGTC
The DNA here is from genome assembly GCA_030634545.1 of Candidatus Nanohalarchaeota archaeon. Lineage (GTDB taxonomy): Archaea > EX4484-52 > EX4484-52 > EX4484-52 > B79-G9 > B79-G9. Next base: position 4,386 of record DAOWAN010000091.1, on the reverse strand, counting down.
TATGATGAATTAAGAAGAACAAATGACTTCAAGGTATTTGCAGATATGCGCCTTGCCGGTGTCGGTATGGTCGGTGTTGTACATGCGACAGAAGCAATAGACGCAGTTCACAGGTTTATCACAAGAATAGAACTGGGACTGATACCGCAAGTGATAGATACCATAATATTTGTAAAAGATGGACAGATAAATTGCGTATATACCTTGAATCTTGGTGTGCGGGTCCCGACAGGCATGAACGAAGCAGATCTGGCGCGACCGGTCATAGATGTATGTGACTTTGAGACAGGCAAACTAGTATATGAAATATATACTTACGGTGAGCAGACAGTTGTAATCCCAGTAAAAGAAGAGGAACAGTCAAACGTCAACAAACTTGCATGTGAAAGAGTCCGCGAGATTCTAGGCAAGTATATCCATAATCCTGTAATTGAGATTGTTTCAGGCAACAGGGCAATTCTCAGAGTAGCAAAAGATGATATAGCATCCGTAATCGGGAAAGGCGGCAAGACAATTTCCGAATTTGAGAAAACCATCGGCATGCACATCTCAGTTGAGCCGATTCTAGACACACTAAAGCATGAAATAAACTACAAGGTAAGTGAAACAGGCGGATATGTATTGATTGGTGTGCACAAGAAGCACATCAGCACCAACGTAGATATCTACAAAGGCGAAGAATACTTATTTTCTGCAACTGTTGGCAAGAAATCATCTGTAAAAGTCAAAAAGAAATGTGAACTAGGCAACAAAGTGCTGCAGGCAAGTGCATTAAATAACCTCAGAGTACTTGTAGGATAAATCTATCGGCAATCCACATACCGAAGATTTATAAATGTATTGAGTTATAGTTACTTTAAAATCAAGTATCTGGGCGCTAATAAAGTGTCCCGAACCAAGACAAAAACGGAACTCTATCGTTCCGCAAGTTTTTGTACTAAAAAAGACGATAGGTGAAACACATGGCAGAAGTAGATTTCGAAACAGTAGTATCAGAGGAAGTAAAATTTGGAACAAACAATTTCCTTGAGATAGCAAGAAAAAAAGCAATAACAAGTGACTCCGAAAACGAGTTCATTTCTATATCCAGAGGATTTTTTACTCCAGAGAACGACGAGAAAAGATTCAGAAAGTCTATTGCATTCCCAGTTGATGCGAATGTTGTAGAGTCCGTTATTGAAGCGCTCAAAAAGGTCAGCGAAGGCATAGAAGCAGCTCCAGCAGCAGAAGCTGAACCAGTAGCAGAGGCTGGCGAAACAGCTCCCGTAGCAGAAGCTTCAGAAGATGAAAAAGCAGAGTAAATCAGATAAACTCCAGACTAGCTTTAAGATTCTTTGATTTTTTATTATTTTTTAAAAAACAAGAGGTCCATCGGACCTTTTTCTTTCTATTTTTATCCTATCTAAAGTCTCGCCTACGATAAAAAGCTTAGAATCCATCAACTTTACCAATATTCTATGATTTTTTTGGTTCTTATTTTAGCAGATTGTGAGGATAATTAAACTCATATCCAATAATCTCTTAAGTGATTTTTTTAAGATACCTGTTTTTGGTTTTTGTTTTAAGTATGGTTCAGGTCGTTACTAAATGGACAGACTGAACAAAAAACCAATAGACCTTAACTATATGGAAAAGTCATATAGTCCAAATAGTTATGACTTTTACTATAATCAGAGATTTCTAAAATAGAAAGTTCATTATTTCTTAATGACCTAATTATTTTTGACTCTGTTTCTGTCAATTCAACTGGTGCCTTAACTGGTGCCTCCAAAAAACCTTCAAGTATTTTCAATCGCGTAATAAACTGTACCTGCTCGTCATCAGTTATATAATAGCGCGCTTTACCCACCAAGAGAGTATTAAGCAGACAAAAGTACACTTTATCACCAAAAATAGCGCATAATACAAATCGTCGTTATACGCAATTCAAAAAATATTTTTCAGATAGACAAAAAAATAATAGGCTTTCTAAAGGGAAAATAATTTTGATTTTTTCTAAAACAAAAGAGAGGGTATATTGTGTTTTCTCCACTTCGTTCCGAAAACGATTTATTTTTAAATTGAAAAGAAGAACAAAACCTATATAATACTAATAATCTTAACCATTACTATGACAACAAAAGAACAAGAACGAGCAGAATTACATCGAGCTATTTGGCAAATTGCCAATAATTTGAGTGGACAAAATGACTAAATCTGTAAAGAGCACCAAGCCAAACAATGAAATAATTATTTATAAAGGTGATGAAGGTAAGCCGGTTATTGAGGTGCGCTTAGAAAATGAGTCTGTTTGGCTCACTATTGTTCAAATGGCAGAATTATTCAATAAAGGACGTTCAACAATAAATGAGCATATTCTCAATATTTATAACGAAAAAGAGTTAGTAGAAAATAGTTCTATGAGAAAAATCGGAAATCCCGATTTTTCTGCAAAACCAACAAATTATTATGATCTTGATGTAATTATTTCGGTTGGTTATCGTGTTAAATCCGTACAAGGTACTCGATTTCGTCAATGGGCTACGGCACGATTGCATGAATATATCGTAAAAGGTTTTACGATGGATGATGAACGACTTAAAGGCACTGGTGGTGGTAATTATTGGAAGGAGTTACTTGATCGTATTCGTGATATTCGTTCAAGTGAAAAAGTACTTTATCGTCAAGTGCTTGATCTCTATGCAACAAGTGTTGACTACAATCCAAAAAGCAATGAATCAATTAAGTTTTTCAAAATTGTGCAAAATAAACTTCATTATGCCACACATGGAAATACTGCTTCTGAAGTGATAGCTGAACGAGCCAATGCAGGTAAGCCGTTTATGGGTTTGCTGACATTCTCTGGGAACGATGTGCGCAAGAAAGATGTTTTAATTGCCAAAAATTACCTATCCGAAAAGGAATTAAAAGTATTGAATAATATTGTTTCCGCTTATTTTGATATGGCTGAAGTCAAAGCAATGAGCCATGAGCTTATGAATATGACGGATTGGATGACACAACTAGATAAATTAATTGAGCTTTTTGATAAAAAGATTCTCACAAGTGCAGGAAATATAAGCCATGAGAATGCAATAGAAAAAGCTGAGCAAGAATACCGTAAGTATCAAGCTAAAACATTTTCACCAGTGGAAAATGCATATTTAGATTCAATTAAATATATACAAAAACAAGTTGAAAAAAATACAAAATCTAAAAATTAACAATGGTTAAGATCATGAATGAAATAACATCCAACTAATGCATTAAATCTCGCTATATGCTATATTCTAGTAAGCGTTTTTAAACATCTCGTGAAACAACAAAAACGACCTTTAGAGCATGTTAACAATTTTCATCACTTGGCGCTCAATCAATTCACTCCTTAACTGCCACACCACACAAACAAGTCACATCAGACTAAGAAATTCATCAACAGTTAAACGCGCATCTTTAATTATACGCTTCAATGTCCCTTTCTTAATTTCTCTATGCAGCGGAAATGTAATCTTAATCGTTTCTTCCATACCTGATTTTTCCAACCGGACATGTGAGCCCTTCTGTCTAGTAGCCACAAACCCTACTCTCTTTAACCATTTAATAACTTCGATATCACAAATCACAGGCAAATTCGCACTCATACAGAAACAACCAATCTTTCACCGGAGAACTCTACTAACTCATTCGTATCAGCTTCCAGATACAATTCAACAGCTTCCTTAATATTCCTCAAAGCTTCCTCCTTAGTCTCACCCTCAGAAATACATCCTTTCAAAGAAGGCACATACGCTGTAAAACCCCCCTCTTTCTGCGCCTCAAGAATAACCGTTAGTTCCATGATAACCATAATTGCCAGATTAATTTATAATCGTACTGCCTAATCTACTCCTCAACAACACTAACCTTCCTCTTAACAGAATACCTCTCAAACTCCACTCCTCCCCCCTCGTAAAACTTCGAAAAAAACTCAACATACTGAAGCCTAAGCGAATGGATCCCCGCGCCAAGCGCCCCAACCATCAGATTAAACACATGCCCGAAAACAAAAATAAACCCCCCAACAAAAATCCCGATATACGGGATCCCCAAAGAAAACCCCGCAAACATATTGACAATATTCGCAATCCCCTCAGTAGCAAGACAAAGCGCAAGCAGCCGAATAAAAGAAAGATCATCACCCACATATCCCGTAACATCAAAAAACCCAAAAAGCGTCTGCACACCATTACTCTTCGCAAGCATAACAAGCGCAAAAACCAAAACCCCTCCCATCATCGCAGAAAAATAAGGCACCCCCGAAAACCATCCAAGCTTCCACCAGAAAACCCGCCCAAACAACCCGACCTGAAACACCATCATCGCAACATGCCCCACAATTTGCATCTCAAGCGACTTAACAGCAGCCTT
>DAOWAN010000014.1 GCA_030634545.1 Candidatus Nanohalarchaeota archaeon | reverse complement strand
TATCCTTCTGATTGTGATGTTCCCTCAGGCTGGCTCGTACTCAGTGATAGAGAGAAATGCCCTGTCAGGACAGAAATAATAACAGAAGAAATTAGCACCGAAAGTGTCAGCGCCGCAGCACCAACTGGCTTGCTTGTTGGCGCAATGCCCGGGACAGTCTTAACATCATTGTTCATACTGCTGATTGCAGGCATTTATGGGTTTGGCAGATTGAGGAAAGTTAAATAATAGGTGATATTGATGAATAGAAGCTTCTTCAAAATAGTATTTGTCCTGTTCTCTTTACTATTCTTATTGATGCCTGCTGCTGTATTCGCACCCACTATGCCCACATCACTGCACGGCACTGTGAATGTCAGCAGCTTGCACGCCCCGGCAGGCACAGGCATCATTGCAAAAATAGGCAGCACTCAGAAAGGAAGCGTCGCAGTGGTCACAGAGGGCTCTTACGGCATGGGCGGCGACCCGCAATTGTTAGTCCTTGGCGAGCCTTATGACTACGGCAGCACAATCACCCTCTGGGTAAAGTCACCATACATGCAGGATTACATTCAGGCAGACCAGACAACAATATATGATTCATCTGTAAAGCAGGTTGACATTACAACGCCGATTGACACGACGCCGCCAACCATATCAACAGGCGTGAACCCCGCTTCATTAACTTATGACAACACCGCAGCAACTGTTGACATTGCAGATGTTGGAACATGTTCAGATTCCGGGTATGGAATGCATAAAACCCAGCCTTATCAGGTATCCTATGCTGATGTCGGGACAACACCGCAAGCGCCCTGCAATGCCAGCGCAATATATATAGTTAACCGTAACTGGGGAACTTCTCACGATGCAGGTTTTAATGCCACGGATGGACATTATTATTGCATCAGGCTGGACTGCATGGATGCTCTCAACAATACAGGCTCATTTTATAGTTCAAATAACATCCTTTACGATATCACCCCACCAACAACCTCAGACAACATCCCCCCCGGATGGCATACCTCAGACATAACAGTCACCTTGACTTGCATCGACACAGCTTCCGGATGCTCAAAGGTTTATTACACAACTAACGGAACAGATCCGACAACATCATCAGACTATGTTGACGCATCAGACAGCTGGCAGTTCACAGTATCAACAGACGGCAATCACACCATCAAATACAGAGGAGAAGACAATGCAGGAAATCTGGAACCTGCAAACACAGCAACACTAAAGATAGACAAGACCCCCCCATCCATAACAGTGACCAACACATCCATCCCAAACGAGAATCAGACAATACAGCTTAATGCCACAGTAATTGACGACAATCTTGACACTGTCTGGGTTGAAGTGACTGTTAACGGTAATTCAACAAATTACACAATTTCAACCTGTATGGGCTCTGAATACCACATAACCCTGGAAAGCAGTAATTACACAGCCCACGACACAGTCACCTGGCAGTATCATGCCAATGATTCCCCCGGCAATCAAGGCAGCGGACCCCTCCGGGCATTCACAGTTAAAAATCGCCCCCCCTCAGTTACAGCACCAGCACTCAACAATACAACTCCAAAAACAGATGATGCTTTAAGCTGCGAAAACGGAACATTCAGTGACGATGACGCAGAAGATTCAGAAACAGGCAGAGAATACAGATGGTACGACAACAACACAATAATATCAGGACAGACTTCACAGACACTGGACTTAAGTTTAGGGGGGCTGGACAAAAATGACATGATTAAATGCTCTATACGGGTCTATGATGGCTATGGCTGGTCAGGCTGGGTCTATTCAGACACAGCAACAATTCAAAACACTGCACCAACCACGCCAACATCACTGGCGCTGACAGACCCTGTTCATGTTGGTGAAACATTGGCGGCATCCTGCTCCGGCTCTGCGGATGCTGACGGCGACCCTATAACTTATCATTACAGTTTCTACAATGACACAGCACAACTTCAGGCATATTCCACAGACAATACATATCTGATCCAGGCATCCGATGCCCATGACTTAATCCGGATCAGGGCAAAAGCATATGACGGCACATCCTATTCTGGTGAAAAAGAAAATAACATAACAGTGTCAAATACAGCCCCAACGATAACAATTACAGAGCCCGATGGCACGAACGACAGCACAAAAACGACATTTACAGTTACATGGACTGCAACAGATGCAGAAACAGATCCTCTGGCAATAGGCTGTTACGGGGATGCAGACAATTCCGGTTATGACAAAACCTATACCTGTTTTACAGGGACAGCAAATAACGGCTCTAGAACCTGTAATATTTCTTTATGGAATGACAGCTTTTATTACATCTGGTGCAATGCAACAGACGGCTATGATTCCTCTGCCGGTTATTCCCCCGGGCAACTGGCAGTGGACAAGACACCTCCATCAATCTCAATTTCAGATGACGCTTCAGCAACCTGGACAAACAGCGACACAATATCTGTTACTGTTTACGATGCAACTTCAGGCATATCAGAAACAAAATACATTGTCAGTGATGACAACACCTGCGGTCCCGCAAAGGATGCTTTGCTGGATGCAGGAACCCCGGGAACTTCAGTTACAGCAAACAATGTTTCAACCTACCAGAACAAGTACATCTGCTTCAGGACAAAGGACAATGCAGGAAACAAGAACTATGCAGTCTCATCACAGATAACAAAGCTCGACACCACAAGCCCGTCAACTTCAGACAATGTCCCTTCCGGATGGCATACCTCAGACATAACAGTCACCTTGGCCTGCAACGACACAGCTTCCGGATGCTCAAAGGTTTATTACACAACTGGCGGAACAGATCCAACAACATCATCCGGCTATGTTGACGCATCAGGAATCTGGCAGTTCACAATTTCAACTGACGGTGAGTACACCATCAAATACCGGGGAGAAGACAATGCCGGAAATCTTGAATCTGTAAACACAGCAGCAAACATTCTCCGGTTGGACAAGACACCCCCGACAATCTCAATTTCAGATGACGCTTCAGCAACCTGGACAAACAGCGACACAATATCTGTTACTGTTGGCGATGCAACTTCAGGCATATCAGAAACAAAATACATTGTCAGTGATGACAACACCTGCGGTCCCGCAAAGGATGCTTTGCTGGATGCAGGAACATCCACAACTTCAGTCACAGCAAATGTTTCAGCCTACCAAAACAAGTACATCTGCTTCAGGACAAAAGACACTGCAGGAAACAAGAACTATGCAGTCTCATCACAGATAACAAAACTCGACACCACAAGCCCGTCAACTTCAGACAATGTCCCTTCCGGATGGCATACATCAGACATAACAGTCACCTTGGCCTGCAATGACACAGATTCAGGATGCTCAAAGGTTTATTACACAACTGGCGGAACAGACCCAACAACAGCATCAGGTTATGTTGACGCATCAGGAATCTGGCAGTTCACAGTTTCAACTGACGGTGAGTACACTATCAAATACATGGGAGAAGACAATGCAGGAAATCTTGAATCTGTAAACACAGCAGCAAACACTCTCCGGTTGGACAAGACAGCCCCCACCATAACAGTGACTAATACATCCATCCCAAATGAGGACCAGACAATACAGCTTAATGCGACAGTAATTGACGACAATCTTGACACTGTCTGGGTTGAAGTGACTGTTAACAGTAATTCAACAAATTACACAGTTTCAACCTGCATAGACTCTGAATACCACATAACCCTGGAAAGCAGTAATTACACAGCCCACGACATAGTCACCTGGCAGTATCATGCCAATGATTCGCCAGGCAATCTCGGCAGCGGACCCCTCAGGACATTCACAGTTAAAAATCAGGTCCCCTCAGTTACAGCTCCTGCACTCAACAATACAACTCCGAAAACAGATGATGCTTTAAGCTGCGAAAACGGAACATTCAGTGACGATGACACAGAAGATTCAGAAACAGGCAGAGAATACAGATGGCACAATAACGATACAGAAATCCCCGGGCAGACTTCACACACACTCGATTTAAGTTTAGGGGGGCTGGACAAAAATGACATGATAAAATGCTCTATACGGGCCTATGATGGCTATGACTGGTCAGGCTGGGTCAACTCAGACACAGCAGCAATTCAAAACACTGCACCAGCCACGCCGGCAGCGCTGGCGCTGACAGACCCCATCCATGTTGGTGAAACATTGACTGCATCCGCCTCCGGCTCTGCGGATGCTGACGGCGACCCTATAACATATCATTACAGTTTCTACAATGACACAGCACAACTCCAGGCATATTCAACAGATAATACTTATGTGATTCTGACGTCAGATGCCCATGACCAGATCATGGTCAGAGCAAAAGCATATGACGGCACAGACTATTCCGGCGAGAAAGAGAAGAACATAACAGTGTCAAATAAAGTGCCAACAATAACAATTACTGAGCCCGATGGCACGAACGACAGCATAAAAGCTACATTTACAGTAACATGGACTGCAACAGATGCAGATACAGATCCCCTGGCAATAGACTGTTACGGGGATGCAGACAATTTAGGTTATGACAAAACCTATACCTGTTTTACAGGGACAGCAAATAACGGCTCTAAAACCTGTGATATTTCTTTATGGAATGACAGCTTTTATTACATCTGGTGCAATGCAACAGATGGCTATGATTCCTCTGCCGGTTATTCCCCGGGGCAGCTGGCAGTGGACAAGACACCCCCAACGATATCCGGACAGGTAAAAGACAAAACACCGGATGAAGATGAGAATGTAGTGTTGAATGCAACAATAATTGATGCAGGAAGCGGACTAGGCACTGTCTTATTGGAATGGAACAGAACAACAAATTATACAGTTACTACCTACAACGGCAATACTTATTATTTCACCGTATCTCATGGAAACTATACTGCACATGATTTAGTTTATTGGAGATATTATGCAGATGACATATTAAGCAATTCCGGAGTTGGAACAGAACAGTCATTCACAGTAGCCAACCAGGTTCCAACTTTGACTTCAGTAAATGCCAATGACTCTTATGCCAAGAATGGAGACCATATCAAAATCAGCACAACAGGAGCTTCAGATAATGATGCAGAGGACACATACAGGTTGATGTGTGGCTCTGCAGAAGACACTTATGATTACTGTAATGGCACTTACGGTACTGGAGAAAGAGAATGCAATTTTATAAATTCCTGGTCGAATAACTCTGTCTATACGATTCACTGCAAGCTTTACGACCAGTATGGGTATTCAACAGACAGGACGACAACCAGCGGATGTGCCCCAAACTGGGTTCTGAATCATACCTGGAGCGCCTGCATAAACACTATCCAGTATAACGAGTATTATGATTTGAATGATTGTGATGATACGCAATCGAAACCATCGGATGTAAAAAGATACTGCGAACTGGGTGTTGGCATCTACCGTGATTTGCCGGATATTGCGACAATAGGTGAAGTCTTTAATGTCACATTGACTATTGATGTGAATGAGTCCAATAAGCCCGGAGTATATATCCTTTATGAGCATATCCCCGAAGGTTTTGAGATTATCGATACAGGTGGCATGTCGCCATCCGGAAATACTCTTAAATTGATGGTGTTTGAGTCTGCTTATTATGGGACTCTCGTCGAGGACAGGATCGTGACGTATACTCTTAGATATGTGACGGTAAATGAAAGCGTATTTGAAGGCATCATAGTATATGATTCTGTTGATCATGAGGTGCTTGGGGATGATAGCATATCTGGTGTAGCAGATGTAACTCCTCCTGATGTGACCATATTCTCACCAGTCAATACAACTTATGACATGAAAACAGTGTTTCTGATGGCTAACTCTGGTGAGGTTGCCAGAGAGATGAATGAGTCAATTGATGGCGCATCTCCTGCTTTTGTGTGCGCTGATTGCAGCTATATTGCGCATAATATCACGTTTGAGAATGGGGACCACAATATTACAGTCTATGCAACAGATTATGCAGGCAATACAGGGAATGCAACAGTACACTTTACAATAGATTATTGTGAACCGATTTGGGTTTTGAATGATACATGGAGCGAGTGTGTTGATGGTTTCCAATACAGGAACTATTATGATGTCGCAAATTGCGGCAAGCCAGAGGAAAGACCGCCGGATGTGGTTCGGACATGCGGGCTTCCGCCGCCGCCAATAGGGACGTTTAGAGTACTGCCCCCGAGCGCAGGCATCGGCGATGAGTTTGACGTTGTGTTAAATATAGATGTGAATGAATCAATAAAGCCAAATGTCTATATTATTTACGAGACAATCCCTGCCGGGTTCAGTGTGATTGATACTGGCGGCATGCAATATACAACAGCCACGCGCACCCTTAAACTCATGGTCTATGAATCTGCTTATTTCGGAACTGTTGTTGAGGACAGGATTGTGACATATCGTCTTAGGGCAGACGCGTATCCATTGGAAGTGTTTGATGGCTATTTGAGGTATGATTTTGAGAATCATGACATTATGGGTGATATCTGGGTCGTTGTTGAGTAGCTGATGTAAAAACCGTTATTTATGTACCATAATGTCATGGTAAAAATACCCTGGTGCGTGAAATAGGCATATTGAAGATAATGATAAAAAACACACATGAAATCTGAACATACGCATGATCTCAAAAGAGCTCGAAATGGACTACAAGAATACATATACGATAATAAAAAGACTTGAAAAACAGGGCATAATATCCCTTCAACGATTCGTAAATAGTGCGTTTTCGCACTTCAGTAAATCCCTCAATGTAACCAATATTTTCATGATTTTTCATTGTATCTGATGTGTTAACCGACAATTAAAAAGCTTGAAAATACCTCCATGTAACCAATATTTTCATGATTTTTCATTGTATCTGATGTGTTAACCGACAATTAAAAAGCTTGAAAATACCTCCATGTAACCAATATTTTCATGATTTTTCAGAAATGTTTTAGAATCACTAATTCTGCGTAGTATCATCTGTTTGTACCTAATAAATAGTTTCACGCTATTTATTACTGAAACAAGTACGGCGGACTTAAACCACTGTGCCGTGACGAATATGTGGGAACAAGAAGACTATTTAAACCCGCTGTATGGAACAGATGGCATTTATATAGGTTTTCTGAGAAGTAGTGTTTATCTGTTTGAATGTAGCAGTTGGCACAATCATAGGAACCAAACAGCATCGAAGCATTCAAGCGGGTACAAAGGTGAAATCTCTCACCATTGTCTTTTGGTCCATATTATGCAAAAATGACCTATGGCAGGCAAACGGGCTATAATATGCTTTTCCCCGGTAGGGAGATAAGCAGGGACACAAAGGCAGACACAACGCAACAAATCCCCGCATGCGCACAAGCAGCACATACATCCAAATGCGCATAACACACACATACATCATAATCAAAAGCCCAATCAGATGAGAGATTTCACCCGCGAACCAGTAAATAAAAAAATAAGAACAAGTAAATAAAAAAGAGGTGAAATATATGGGTAAGCAAATAAAAAGCGCTTTAGTCCTGTTCGCAGCACTATTTCTAATGATAGGACTAACAGCACAAACAATGGCGTATGTTCCGGACTATTTAGCATCATCAGCACAACCGGCAACATTAGACGCTGACGGCGAATCCACAACAGACATCACAGTACAGCTAATGGCTGAACTTGATGGCTTTCAGGACGTCGTAAAAATGTGTGGTATTGAAGTGACCTGTGAATCACAGGATCCGGATGTACTACATAACGGAGACGGCGGAGCACTCCTAACAGGATGGACCGACGAATTCGGAAAGGTGACATTCACATACCAGTCAACTGGCAGTGAAGGTTACAACGAAGGAGATGTAGAAGTAATCTGCAGGTCAATCCAGCTTGAGGAAATAAGTGTATCCGTACATGTAGAGACAGGCGTGGCAGACAGATTCCATGTAACAATGTGCCCAAAATCAGGATACGATGAACTATCCCCAGCTACAAAACAAGCACTTGATTTGGATCCGCACCAGGTAGAGGTTGCACAGGCAGACATCATTGCTGACGGAAGTTCACATGTATACATAACCGCACAGCTAAAGAACAAATATATCAACCCTGTACACAAAAACGGGACTGTAAGGTTCAAGTCAATGAACACTGTTATCGTAAAGACATGCGGTACAGCAGGACAGACTGGAACAAACGCATTCGGATACAACTATGAAATCATAGACACCGGCGTTGTATTAGTTGAAGCAGATGAGTTCGGTGTTGCAACAGCAGAATTCTGCTCAGCAGGCACTGGCTCTGAAAACGTTGGAACAGCTAACATCCACATCGAAAGCGTAACATACCCAAATGTGGAAATGAATGAAACATTCGTAAAGACAACCAACCAGTTCGGTACAACATACAAAGAAGGATTCCTTGCAATGAGTTCCATGGCTGACCAGATAATGGCAGACGAGGTTTCATGCGTACATATCTGTGCACAGACAAGAGACCAGGACTACAGGATAATAAAGAAATCCGGATGGCAGGTTCTTTTCGAATCTGATGAGACAACTTTGCTTATAGCAGACCCGTCACTAACATACCCTGACCCAAACGATGTCGGACTTGCTTATGCATCAACCAACGCTGAAGGAATTGCACTATACAAATACTGCTCTGCAAGCGACTACGACCCATTCACAAGCTGTTGTGCAGAGAATCTTGGCGTTGCAAACGTAATCGGAAGTGCACCAACAATTGTTGAAACTGCAACTACGGCTGTAGCTCTAAGAACAGAGCAGATCTGGCCTGTAGCTGTTGAAGTAATCGCAACAATGCCACTTGTTGACTGCGATGGTGTATCAACCGTCACCCTGACAGCACAGCTTCTTGACAGGTGCGGTCTTGCAACAAAATATGAAGGTAGACGCGTAACATTCCAGGCAGAAGATATCAGCGGACTAAAAGACCCTTCTGACGGAGATTCTGTTATACAGGCATACACAAACGCATACGGTGTTGCACACGCTACATTCATCACAACAGACTGCAAGTTCGGCGGTGAAGACATAGAGACATCTGTAGAGGTAAACACACAGTCACCTCATGCAGAGGCACATCCGGAAGTTTTAATCGTAAAGCCAAAAGGATTTGTTCCAAGTGCTATCAGCATCTACTCAGACCACACAGTATCCGGTCGTGATGAGGACTTACCTGCACACGCAAAACCTTATTTGATCTCAGCAGACGGTGAAGAGAAGACATACGTTACAATACAGCTATGTGAGATGGAATATCCACAGGAAAGAGAACCTTACTGCAACCCTGTAAAGAGATGCGGTGTTGAGGTTGAATTCTGGGTAAGAGACAATATGGTTGTCCAATACAAAGGAGACAATCCACATGCACTAGTAGAGGATGTAGACCACGTTGTTCTTGAGACAGATTGTGAAGGTAAAGCAACAGCAATCTTCAGGTCAACCGGAAACTCTCCGGACAACAAAGAGAAGTGTACCATAATCGAGGCGCACGCAATCAACTCAGAAGACCTTGGATACGCATACGCTGAAGTCTGTACAAGTGGTCAGGAAGGAACATACCCTAACGCAATTTGGGTGTGGGCTGACACTGCATACCTTACAGCAGACGGAACTTCGCACACAGTAGTAAGAGCTGCATTGTATGACTGCTACCAGAACTTTGAGGAATGGCCAAATTATCTTCCGGAAAAGGGTCAACTTACTCAGCAGCCTTGTGATCCATACCCTAACTGTTATGGAAGGTATTACCTAGAGAACTGTAAGCCAGTACACATGCCAGGCGTTACTGTCAAATTCGAGACAATGAACACAGACGCACTTGACGACGGAATGGGCGGATACAAAATATACGACCTAACTGACGAATTCGGTCAGGCGCACGCAACATTCCAGTCAAAAGGATTTGACAAGCAGCACATGGGTATAGCACCAATTGAAGTATGGACAGTCGGCTCAGGCGAGGATGTAGTACAACTAAATGAACTAAACATCTTACTCGAAGAGAAGACATGGCCATGGTGCCCTGAGTACAGTCTATGGTTCGCTGCAGGATCCCCTGAAGCAACAGCAGATCAGGACCACGACCAGTACATAACCGATAACGAACTAATAGAGTACATCATGAATGTTTGGATGAATTCATACCACCCGGTAGACAATCCATACGGACAGGATGACACTGCTCTAATACAGGTTATCGTGGCTTGGCTAACGCAGCTGTAAATAAAATAAATTAATTACGCATAGGACTTTGGAGCGCTTCGGCGCTTCAAACCTTTTTTTTTATTTTTGCGAACTTTGTAATCAACAAAAAGAGTATATATTTTTCAGACAATTCATGTTTACCCTAGATGCGCAGTAAATCTGTGTTAGTATAAAACAGTAATAATTTAAATATATGAAAATAAATACAGGACATATTTAACCCGGAGGAATGATGACTATGAAAAAATCAAGTATGAATTACATGAACATTTTTGCAGCAGTGGCTGTATCTCTACTATTGATAACCTCTTGCTTTGCGATTGCAACAGCGCAAAGCGCACTCATGAGTGTAGCGCGCCATGCACCCCAAACTGCGCAGACAGGAGAAGATGTTGACATTACGCTTGAAGTGGACGTGGATGAGTCTAATCTTCCGGTAATATACATACTATACGAATACCTTCCACCTGAATTTGTAATCACACCGGATAATTACGGGGGCGGAAGCCTAGATATGGTAAACGGCAAACGCGCATTGAAATGGGTTAAACTCGGCATTTTTGGCGGAGTGAATGACATAAACTATACATATACAATACAGAATTATGAAGAAGGCGCATATGACCTGTTCGGCAACATGACCGTTGTAGGACCGACAGGTGGTCAGTATGACTATGATACAACAGGCTCAAGCTCAATAACATTCGAAGACCCGCAGACTCCTTCAGACTATGACCTTGACGGGATATATGATGTGGTAGATAACTGCCCGTATGTGGCAAATCCCGAGCAGGAAGACTTCGATGAAGACGGCGCAGGCGATGTATGCGACACAGACGATGACAATGACGGTGATGCAGACACATCTGACTGCGAGCCACTCAATTCATCCATCCATCACGGCGCACTTGAAATATGCGGCAATGGCATTGATGAAAACTGCGACGGACAGGATCTGGAATGCGGAGCAGATTCAGACCTCGACGGAATTGAAGATGAATACGACAACTGCCCGTCAATATA
Source organism: Candidatus Nanohalarchaeota archaeon (assembly GCA_030634545.1). GTDB lineage: Archaea > EX4484-52 > EX4484-52 > EX4484-52 > B79-G9 > B79-G9. The sequence goes on along the minus strand of DAOWAN010000014.1, from coordinate 21,707 downwards.
TAATCCCGGTCAGGAAAATTTTGACGGCGACATCCAGGGCGATGCATGCGACGCTGACGACGACAATGACAATGACCCGGATACGGCTGACTGCGAACCTTTCAACCCTGCAATCAACCATAATGCAAATGAGATATGCGGCAATGGCATAGATGAAGACTGCAGCGGAGCAGACCTTGAATGCGTAGGACCTATCAGTGCAACAAGAACACTTCCTTCAACTGCAAACCCAAGCCAGGTATTCACAGCAGAAATATTCGTAAATGTAGATGAAGGTGACAAGCCCTCATCCTACATATTAAGAGATACAATCCCTGCAGGTGTAACACTTACAGACCAGGGCGGCGGACAATACGATTCATATACAAGAGTACTCAAATGGATGGTATATGAAAGCCCACATTACGGCACAGTTGTCGAAGACAGGACATTCACATACACGGCAATGTCAATCATCTCCGGCGCACACACATTTACAGGAACCGTACAGGCAAATAATGAATATTACGGAACACAGGTAGACCAGAGCATCCTCATAACCGGAGACGGTCCAGTTGATACAGACGCCGACGGTATAATTGATAGTTTAGACAACTGTCCAAATACCCCAAACGCAAACCAGGAAGACATGGACGATGACAGCATAGGTGATGTATGTGATCCGGACAACGACAATGACGGTGACCCGGACACAACAGATTGCGCACCATATAACCCGTCAATCCATCACAGTGCACCGGAACTATGCGACAACCAGATAGATGACAACTGCAACGGGCAGGTTGATGAAAACTGTGACGTATGCATTGACACAGACGGCGACGGCTACGGTGATCCTGCAAGCGGAATCTGCACATACCCTGAATTTGACTGCAATGACGATGATGCATCAATATACCCCGGCGCTCCTGAAACATGCGGCGACGGGATAGACCAGGACTGTAATGGCGCAGACCTTGCATGCCCTGTTGATTATCCGATAATAGTACAGAACGTAGAAATACTTGACGGCGACGGTACCCCTCTATCCAGTGTAGCACCCGGGGCGCAGTATCATGTGAATGCAACTAACCAGAATGTAGGAAGCGCATCATTAGCTCCCATGCAGGTAATCATGGTAATGCATAATGATGTCCCAATCCAGATGATGTCAATCACAGGCACAATATATGCTGGTGACTCATCAGATTTCAGTGCAATGTTCACACTGCCGGACACATCCTCACCTGGTACATACACCGTAAAAGTATTCAGCTGGAACCACTGGCCTTCACAGGGCGTTGACTGGGAATCTTATTCAGATACCTATACAACAACCTTCAATGTACAATAGATTTGCATGTGGTGTTTAGATGAAAAATAGAATATTGCTAATTGCAGCTATGTTTTGCATCTGCTTACTTTCAGCCTTGTCTTTTACAGAAGGCACTGGCTGTTCAATATCTGTATATACAGATAAGCCCGCATACATTCCAACAGACAGGATATACATCTACGGTTCCATCGAAAGCTTGTGTGAAAATGCGGCAAATACAGATATTGGCATAGAAGTTACCGGGCCTGGAAGCTCAAACAAAATAATTGCAGATCAGGTAAGGACAAGCCAGTCCGGTCTATACAGCACTTCTTTTGTAGCGCCGCTTTCAATAGAATCCGGCACCTATACAATATCTGTAAGCTGTAAGGAAGCATCTAATACAGACACCTTTGAGATTGAAAGTGTTTTTGACACACTTACAATTGATACCGGCAAAGAGAAATATATCAAAGGCGAAAAAGTAGAGATTGAAGGTACGCTTGTAATCAACGGCGCAGTTTATGAGGATGGGCGCGTCGCAATAACAGTAAAAGACAAAGACGGAAACATAGTCTATGTCTCAGAAGCGCTCACAGATTCACAAGGTGAATTCGCTGATGGTTTCAGGATAGCGCATTCTATGCAGACCGGCGAATACATGGCTTATGCTGCCTATAATCATCTCATTGAGACAAGTGTATTTCAGGTATACCCAAATCTCATCATTAATGAGGTCATGTTTTACCCGCCAGGTGATGATGTTAATTTAGAATTCATAGAATTCTATAATCCTTATGATGAAGAGATTGATATGGATGGGTGGTACATAAAAAGCAGCTGGGGTGCTGTATATGTTATTGCTGGAGAATATACCCTGCTTGCACCTGGTTTTTTTGCAGTTGTCATGAGTGATGATAGTTCTATTGGCATCCCCGAAAATGCCACGTATTTTAATGCAGGAGAATCAATTCTTGGCGGACTTTCAAACACCGGCGGAACCATCACGCTTTTTGATGCCGATGACAATATGATTGATTCTTTTACTTACAAGAGCACTTACGGGAGTGACCGGGACACCTCATCAGTAATTGATTCTCTTGGTGAGGGATCATCCCTTGAAAGGATTGACCCCTATGTCCTGACTAATTATTATGCTAACTGGGATACAAGTATCAGCCATACAACACCAGGCTTTCATAATACAGTGTATCGCGGACACACAGATGCAGATATTTCTCTTTTGTTTGCAGATATGCCGCGATATGCTATGGAAGGCAGAAACATTGATGTAAATACAAGAGTTATGAACAATGGACCTATGTATGATATTGTGACTGGAGTGTATACTATGAACGGACTTTTCATTGGCACAGACGCAATCCTGGTTGACCCGGCAACCCATAAAGATAATACTTATCAATTCATGAGTGCCCCAGGAGATTATGAACTTAATGTCAGTACGCTCTCTTCCATAGATTCAATCCATGATGGAGATGTAAAAAACGGGATGATCACAGTTGTACCTTCACCGGACAATGATTCATACGATTGCCAGCTGCTTTTGCCGGCAATAGTACCGCGAAATAATACATTCCATGTAATTGCGCTTTTGATAAACAGCTATGATGATGATGTCACAGGTATCACAGTCGGTCTTGCGCTGCCGCAAGCTGGCGGGTTTGTGACAACAGATGCGCCCTTAAAGATGCTTGATACACTTGAAGGCAATTCATTTGATGCAAGCATAGTGTATTCTGTACAGGCACTGGCAGACACACCGGATGAACTGCTTGGCACAAGGACATTTTCAGTTTATTCAGAAGGCTCAGCAGGCAGTGAAATGACCTGGGATACATCTTTCAGCACAACAGAAATCATAAATCATTCTTCACCGGTTCTTTCCCTTGACCTGAATATTCCAAAAAACATGGATGTTGGGGAAACTTATGAATTGATTGGCGCAGCATTTAACAGCGGAACAGAATCTTCGCGCGGTCTGATAATTACCATAGATAGTCCCGGCATAGATATTGTCTCCAGTGACGTTATTGTATTTGACGAACTTGAATCTTCATCTTTTGAGATGTACTCATTTGAGATTACCCCCAGGTATGCAGGAGACCATGAAATCATCCTTGAGATAAGAGACCAGGATGATAATTCCTATGTATTGCAGAAGACACTGAATTTCAGGGGCGTGGAAGATGATGAAGATAGTATTCCTGAAGAGACAGGCGGCTCCACGACCACCTCGTACAGCACTTCCGGTAATGGCGCGCTAGATGATACCGAAGATGAACCTGATAATGATGCCCGTGAAGATGATATTTCAGAAGACACAGAGACCACACACGTTGATGAGCGCTATGCATTTGTAGATGATGATGCGCCCTCAGAGGATGACGTGCAGGATGCAAAAACCCCTGACAGTACAGAAAAGACACCCACAGGAAACGTTTCAGGCTTCCACATGACCTCACGCCTTGCAGCTGCGCTTCTTGGAAGTATCCTGCTGATTGCAATTTTATTCCATTCTAAGAAGAAAGATAAGATCCATATTTAGAAACAAAATGCAAAAGAGAGAATCCAATACGACCCAGCATATTTATATACAGAGCAATCAATTTATTTATCGATGATCAACAAAGAATTACTCGATTGGATCAAAAGTAAAAGAGCCCAGGGCTATTCTGAACAGCAATTAAGGCTATATCTTAGCAGAAAAGATTATGAAAAAAAGGATATTGAAGAGGCACTGAACCATTCAGGAGGAAAACCAGGCATACCCTTCATCAGCAAAAAAGCGATATTTATTGCCCTCCCTATCATGATACTGATTTTAGTTGGTTATTCATTCTACATGCTGAATCTTGAGAATTATATGGATAACCAGAACACGCTTGTGTTTGGTCAAAATGATTTTACGCCAGGTTCAGAAGCAGGATTAAGGATTGTAACACTTAATCATAAGAACTCTGAACCAATCACCGGAGCGGCAGTTACTATAATTGCCAGAGACAAAGACACAATGCAGGAGGTTCTTCTTTTTGAGGGGAAGACAGATGAGCAAGGCTCTCCCGACATTAAATTTAAGATCCCGGAAGATCTGGAAGGTGAATACGAACTCATCATAACCACTGACTCAAAATATGGCAGGGATGAAATAATAAAACCAATTAAGATAGAAAGAACCTATAAGATATTACTGACCACAGACAAGCCCCTGTATCAACCGGGGCAGACCATTCACATTCGCTCACTTTCTATCCAATGTTCTGATTCTACACCCGCGCAAGATAAAGAAGTGACAGTAGAAGTTGAAGACTCCAAAGGTAACAAGGTATTCAAAAAGAAGATATCAAGCTCAGAATATGGTATTGTAGGAACAGATTTTACTCTGGCTAATGAAATTAACTACGGTCGGTATACTATCAGGGCATCAATAGGGGATTATTCTGCAGAGAAGAAAGTTGAAGTGAAAAAATATGTCTTGCCCAAATTCAAAGTGGGTTTTGATACAGACAAATCATATTATCTTCCTGACCAAAAGCTCATAGGAACAGTTGATGCTGATTATTTCTTTGGTAAACCAACAAATGACGCAGATGTAGATGTAAAAATTTATACTTATGAAGTAAACATGGAAGAGATTGGAAACCTGTATGGCACAACTGACTCAAGCGGCATATATCGATTTGAATTTGATCTGCCATCTCATTTCATTGGATTGCCGCTTGAAAAAGGCTCAGGACTGATATTCTTTAATATTTCAGTCACAGACCAGACCGGGCACGAAGAACAGATAACGTCTTCTGTTCCGATAGCCAAAGAGCCGATTGAGATCGAGTTGATTCCGGAAAGCGGAGAGCTTGAAAAAGGTCTTGAAAATATTGTTTATGTAATAACAACATATCCAGATGGAAAACCAGCACCATCTACAGTAACAATAAAAGGAGAACAGATCCAGACAAACAGCTATGGTCTCGGGGAATTTAAGATAACTCCGGATGATTTTTTCGTAGAGATGCAGGCAGATGCACAAGACAATAAAGGTAATACGGGAAGTGCAAGCATTCAGTTTCCAAGGGACTATGTTAAGAACCCCCGGACAGAGGAAGAATACAGGAGAAATCAAAGATACTCAGAAGACAGGTATCGCACAGAAAGCGTGTTATTACGGGTTGACAAATCCATTTTTGATGTTGGTGATACAGTCTATCTTGATGCATTTTATACAGGCAGCATGGGAACAATATATCTTGACGTAATAAAGAATAAACAGACAATTCTCACAAAAGCATTGGATGTCACAGATGGAAGAGCAGCACTGGAACTTGATTTAGATGAATCTATGGCAGGAACCCTTGAGTTGCATACATACAGGATATTAAGAAATTCAGATATTGTTAGAGATACCAGATCAATTTTTGTAAATCAGAGAAAGGACATTGAATTGGATATAAAAACAGGAAAAGACACATACTTGCCTGGAGAAGAAGCACAGATAACATTTCACACCACAAAAAACAATGTTGCTATCCCGGCTGCAATTGGAGTGAACATTGTAGATGAATCAGTATTTGCGCTACAAGAAAAAGAGTCCGGCTTTGAAAGATTATACTTTGAACTTGAACAGGAATTAATGAAACCACGATACATGATATATGGGATAACATTGCCGGAATTGATTTACAAACCAAACCCTATGGTAGATGAGCATGTCCGGGCACAGGCAGGAAATATTCTTATGGCAGCTGCAGTTGGAGAAGACAGGTTTTCATTAAAAGCATCATCAAGAGTTGAGAAAGAACAGGAGATTGAAAGAAAAAAAGAGGACTACTTTAGCTCTCTCTTCAAATTCACACAACTGCTTCTAATCTTAATACCTATTTCAATTCTGGCATTGGCAGTTTATGGGCGCAGGAATCAAAAGAAGAAACTGTTAAAGGATTTAGGATTATCTATTCTGTTATTACTTGGAACAGTCATATTGATAGGTATTCTATTTTGGATATTTGACGTGGTTGTACACAGCGTAGGATATGGATTAATGGACGCAATATACGGCATTGAATTGGTGATATTGATTATTGCTTTAATATCAGCTATTAAGTTGTCCGTACGATCAGGAAAAAAAGATGATTTCAAAACATTCTTTATCTCAACCATGCTTATCCCAATACTGTTGGCATTGATGTTAACGCCCTTGATGGAAGTTTTCTACCTGTATGATGACCTGATTATGCTGGCAGTCCCAATTTTAATTTTAATGGCAATAATATATTCATTAGTTGTGTTGATAAGATACGCAAAAAATAATGACACGAATCTACTTTGGATTACTCTGCTATTATTGCTCTATATTATCGTATTTCCTGCGTTTACATTTCTGGGAGAATATAGTGAAAACATGAAGAATATGCTTTGGGTAAGTATAGCTGCACTGGTTATTCCGATAATTTATGGAATATACGCCGTAGATTTTTTAAGATTGAAGAACAAGCTTGCGGTTCCATCATTGTTGATTGCTCTTCTGTTACTTTTACTGCCGTTGTTTGGAAGCGCGTTCTTATTTGCAGGTAATCTTGCGACATTTGGTGCAGGTGATGTTCTGGAGGGAGGCATGGCATGGGATGCTAGAGACTTAGACCGGATGGCTATGACTGATAAAGCAATGAAAGGAGAAATAGAATTCGCAGCAGATGAATCCCGGGATGATAAAACTCTAAGAGTAAGACAATTCTTCCCTGAAACATTGTATTCAAACCCGCAGATTATCACTGATGATAGTGGCAAAGCTACACTAAATCTTAAGATGGCAGATTCAATTACCTCCTGGAGAATAACTGCCCTGGCAAATTCACTTGATGGAGACCTTGGTTCAGATAATGCCCAGATGATTGTTTTTCAGGATTTCTTTGTTGACATCGACCTGCCGATAAGCTTGACTCAGGAAGACGAAGTAAGTATTCCTATCTCTGTATTTAATTATTTAGAGACGCAACAATCAGTAAGATTACAGCTACAGGAAGAACCCTGGTTTGAATTGCTTGATGAATCTACAAAGACACACGACATAGGTGCAAATGATATTGATGTTGTGTATTTTAGGATAAAGGCAAAAAAATTAGGCAATCATAAATTGACAGTCTATGCCCATGGAAGCAAAAAGAGTGATGCAATATCAAGAATTATTGAGATAGTTCCGGATGGAAAAGAGTTCAGGGTTTCGCACAGCGATAGATTAGAAGGCAGTGTTGAAAAAACAATTAATGTACCGCTTGAAGCAATTGATGACAGTGAAAGATTATTTGTTAAAATCTACCCCGGCATCTTTAGCCAGCTTGTCGAGGGATTAGATTCAATGCTTAGGATGCCTCACGGATGCTTTGAACAGACATCCTCAATAACCTATCCTAACCTTCTTATCCTTGATTATATGAAGAGAACCAACCAGATTAACCCTGAAATTCAGTTTAGATCAGAACAATATATCAGCACAGGCTATCAGAGGCTTATGAGCTTTGAATCAGACACAAAAGGAGGATGGACTTGGTTTGGACCACCGGAAGAAGCCAATCTGATGCTCTCTGCTTATGGATTGATGGAATTCAATGACATGGCAAATGTGTATGAGATTGATGATAACATCGTTGATAGAACACAGGAATATATTGTTTCCCAGATGAACGGAGACGGAAGTTTTGAACCTGAAGGCAGACTTCATACTTCCGGTTTACAGGTCCAATCAAATAAGATGACATCAACTTGCTTTGTTGCATGGAGCCTTGCATACACAGGTTATGATGATCTACAGAAAACAGCTGAATACATTGAAGAAAATATTGACCTGGAGAACGAGGATAGCTATACTCTTGCCCTATGCGGGAATGCACTTGCAAATTACAACAACAAGAAGAGCTTGCCTGTACTACAGGAATTGGATGCCCGGGCTGTCAGGGATGCAAAAACAATGTATTGGGAATCTTCTGGCAGGACAGACACCAATCCTAAAACAGTCATGGGTGGACAGGGAACTATGAAGGATGTGGAAACAACCTCATTGGCTGCCCTTGCTTATATAGAAGCAGGATATGGTGGTGCCGATGTAAATAAGATATTGACATATATTGTTAACCAAAAGGATAGTCATGGTTCATGGGGGTCAACCTTTGCCACAATATTGTCTTTAAAATCCATGATTAATGCTTTAACAGGAAATAGTGAAGTAGCAGATGCCAGCATACAGATATTTGTAGATGATGAATTGGTTGAAACAATAATAATCAATGAAGATAATAGTGATGTCCTGCAGCTGGTTGAACTCAAACAATATGCTAAAAAAGGAGATACACCAATAAAAATTACAATGCAGGGCGAAGGTAACTTATTTTATCAGATGGTGGGCGTATACTATATTGACTGGGATGGCATCACGTTACCATCAAAGGATTTGATTACCATTGATCTTGACTATGACAAGACAGAATTGAGAGTTAATGATATAGTGACAGCGAAAGTCAATGCAGTCTATCATGGAGAAGGATTTGTTAACAATGCCATAATAGATGTAGGGATCCCTCCAGGTTTCTCTGTAATTTCAGGCGAATTGCAAAAAGAAGTGGAAAAAGGAACCATAGAGAAATATGATGTAACAGGAAGACAGATCATAATTTACATCCGGTACCTTGACCACGAGGGAATTAATCTTGAATATGGCTTGAAGGCAAAGTATCCGATAAAGGCTAAAACTACAAAATCTACAGTATATGATTATTACAACCCTGATTTGAGAGATGAAGTACAACCAGTTGAAATAGAAGTAACTCAGTAAAATAAGAAATACATCTATAGTCAAGGCATGAAATAAATGAGCAAACATCACCTAAAACCAAGTTGCCTTGATCTATCCGGGTAAATCTTCGATTTTCTGGATTTCGCAAATCGTTCCGATTTCCTATATTGCGAAATTAGGAATTGGGTCGCAATTCCGCAATCCTAAAATTGCATGGCAATTTTAAGGATATGGGGAGGCACTTCACTCAATTTATTAGTGCCTTCGCTATATATTGTTACAATAGCCGTCAAAAGCGTAATGCCTGATGTGTTGTTTCATGACTTGTTTGAGTCGTTACACCATTAATTTTTCAAACACTAAAGATACGGTCTGTACAAAAAGTAAGTCGAATTTCATATCCTCTGATTGTTGGGAAATCGTTATGCTGAATACAAATTGTGATGATAAATGGATGCCTTGGCAATCACACATCAGTTCCACGTTTTTTTATTTGAAACATAACCACTGGGGGTTAGTTCTTTATATGTAAACAACGTGATGCTCTTTTTGTTGTACGGGTTCGTTTATCCGTTTCCATCTATCCATTACTATCTCTGCCAATTTAGTGTCAACAGGTTCACTGTATTTCTTGGATTCATCGTACAAAACATTTAAATTGATCATGGTTTTCGGAAGACCGAGAGGGGGTAGACAGCACTCTATTCTAATCGTGCCGGGTTCTGTGAGTTCCGGTTCATCATCAATTGTCAAAGAATCTATTTCATCCCCGCAAAAAGTGTGACTCAGTTTACCATTTTCATACAAATTTATCGTCTGGTTTGTATGGGGATTAATAAAACCATACTCTAAAAGAGTTTTATCGTGATGATTCCTTTCGGGATTTATCCCGCTCAACAAAGTGATAATAGAGTCTTTTTCGTTGCCCAAAGAAGAAATTCCTGCTAAAAATTCTTTTTCTGCAGTACATCCATATTCTGTGTATATGCTTTCAAGAGGAAGTACAACATTTAGTTCTGGATTTTCTACCTCTGTAAGTTCAGAATAATGCATGAGCTCAGATACAATGTTATTATAAGTTATACCTAAGCATTTTCTTAAATTCCCTCCGACAAGTGTTACTTCATCAACGCCTTCCAAATCACCAAAATCTACCCATGTAGACTCATTATCTCCACCGCGGATATCGGTAACTATTTGAGGATCGATATACACGCCGACAGATAACGGATAAACAAGCCTTGCTATATCGTTTTGATCTGCTGCTTGGTTGACATATTTATTTACACCCTCTTTTGCAGCCTCTGAAGGATCTCCGTCATAAGTATTGCTTTCCGGATGAATTATGTATAGCACCTTTCCTGTTTTTTGCTCGGGGAGTTTTCTGAGTCCTCTGGCGAGTATATTCTCTATTTCTGTTTCATAGGGTTTCTTAATTCTGGTCATGGTTTTGACTAACATAAATATCTCCTCTAAACACAAGTATTATTGGGCTGTATATTGCTACTTAGTAGAAGTTATACTTTATATCTCTTTCGGTTTGTGTTTTAAAAGCAGATAGCTTGGTCGTGTTCAAACATTGTGTTGTTTCATGACTTGTTTGAGTCATTACACTATTAATTTTTCAAACACTAAAGATACTGTATGTACAAAAAGTAAGTCGAATTTCATATCATCTGATTGTTGGAAAATCATTATACTGAATACAAATTGTGATTATAAATGAGCAAACAGCACCAACATCAACCATAAGTATATAAACATATCCGCAGTATAATAGGTAATACAAAGTATTACCCGCGAACATGAGAGAAAAACAATAATATACTAAAAGGTATCTGTGTTTCCATGGCAGGCAAACATCGTATTTCAATAACTCTGGACGAAGAACTGGTCATAAGGATAGACCGCATGGTGGATGGCTACAATGTCAAAAACCGTTCGCATGCAATTGAGAAAATCCTTATGAAAACCCTCAATGAGCAGGCGATAACGCAGGCTGTAATTCTTTGCGGGGGCGAAGGGCAGAAGATGAAGCCCATCACTTACGAAGTTCCAAAGCCATTGATGACTGTTTCTGACAAGCCGGTTCTTGAATATATCGTCAGGCACCTGAAAGCCGAGGGTATTACAGACATAATTCTTGTTGTTGATTATAAGCATGAGAAAATCATATCCTATTTCGGGAAAGGACGGGCAATCGGCGTAAACATACGATATATCATCGAAGATAAGCCCCACGGCACCGCAGGTTTCCTGAAATCTGCAAAAGGCATGGTAAATGACACATTTCTTCTTTTATACGGGGACGTGCTCTCAAGAGTGGATATTCATGATATGCTTGCGACACACAGGAGCAACAGGGTCCTGGCTACAATGGCTCTTACAACCACATCAGACACAACCTCTTATGGTGTAGCTAAGCTTAAAGGTGAAAAGATTACAGGATTCATTGAAAAGCCACAGCCCGGTGAAGCGCCAAGCAACCTGATAAATGCAGGGGTCTTTATGCTTGAGCCGGAACTTCTGGACAATGTCCCGACAGTTGTTGACAATAAGATTATGATTGAGAGCGTCTTTGAGGAGCTTGCAAAAGCAGGTAAACTTGCAGGTTACGTATATGACGGTAAATGGTTCCATCTGGATACCCCCGAAATATATGAAAAAGCAATTAAGGAGTGGGATGTTAATGCAATTCCTGAAAATGGATGATTTTGATGTTCGCGGAAAGACCGTTCTTGTAAGGACAGATCTTAATTCGCCGATGGATGAAAATAATGAGATTATTGATAATATCCGGATACGGCGCCATTCTGAAACAATCAGGGAGCTTGCAGAGCGCGGTGCAAAAGTTGTTGTTATGGCGCACCAGGGAAGAGCCGGAGATTCAGATCTTATACGACTTGATAAGCATGCAGAGGCACTATCTAAGCATGTCCAAAAAAATGTTGTATATGTAGATGACCTTTTCGGGACCCATGCAAAGAACAGCATAAAAAAGCTTTGTGACGGGGACATCATACTTCTAGAAAATGTGCGTTTTAATGCAGAGGAAACTGCGCGAAAAGAGAACCAGCACGAAGCGCACATGGTGCGCGAACTTGCACCTCTGATAGATTACTATGTCAATGATGCTTTTGCTGCAGCACACAGGAGCCATGTATCTCTGGTGGGATTTCCAGAAGTAGTCCCAAGTTTTGCAGGCAGGGTCTTGCAGAAAGAACTTGAGATTTTATCAAAAGTCTCAAAAGCGCCGGAGCGACCATCTGTATTTGCAGCTGGCGGAAGCAAGATTGATGACACAATGAAAGTTGTTGAGCAGATGCTGGATGCAGATGCATGCGACAAGATTATCACATCAGGTCTTGTTGGGCTTGTGTTCCTTGTTGCGCGCGGTGAAGATGTCGGTGATACTACATATAATACTCTTGTCAAAAAAAAGGCAGACCTTGAGATTCCGCGGGCTAAAAGACTGCTTGCAAGGTACGGGTCAAGGATTGAGATGCCAATAGATATTGCGATCTGTGTGAATGGCAAAAGAATTGAGATGCCTGTATCTACTCTGCCTACAGATTTCCCGATTCTTGACATTGGAGATCGGACCATCAGGAGATATACGCGGATTCTTGAAGAGGCAGCAACTGTAGTCTGCAACGGTCCAGCGGGCATGTTTGAGAAGAAAGGATTCGAAAAAGGCACACATGAACTTCTAAAAGCAATGCATGAATGCAGAGCCTTCACAGTCCTTGGAGGAGGACATCTTGCACTTGCAGCAGAGCAGATGAATCTATTGGATAAAGTAGCTCACGTCTCTACAGGCGGCGGAGCATATATATTATTTATGGCAGGTGAACGCCTGCCGGCAGTTGATGCGCTTGTGAACTCAGCGCAGAAGAGAGCACCTTTGATAGTGAGGTCAAAATATAATAATCATGTTAATAAGTCAGAATAGTAACCAGTTAATTCTGAAATTAAACTAATGTAAGGATGTGATGTATATGATAGCTGTAGCTGTAAATGGATACGGGACAATCGGTAAGCGCGTGGCAGACGCTGTGTCGCTTCAGGATGATATGAAGATTGTAGGTGTAGTAAAGACAAGACCTACATTTGAGGCAAGACGTGCTATTGAGCAGGGTTATCCTCTTTTTGTAAATTGCGCTGAAAATATGCCTGCCTTTACAGACGCAGGCCTAAAAGTTGAAGGCACACTTGATGATCTGTTGAAACTTGCAGACATTGTCATCGACTGTACACCAGGTAAGGTAGGTATCCAAAACAAGCCAATCTACAAATCTGCCGGCGTCAAGGCGATTTTCCAGGGTGGTGAGAAATCAGGAACCGGTGATGTATCATTCAATGCCATGGGCAACTATGCAGACAGCATCGGCAAAGACTTTGTACGCGTGGTGTCATGCAACACCACAGGCCTGTGCAGGACACTAAGTGCTATTGATAAGAAGCTGGGCGTAAAGAAAGCGCGCGTCACACTAATCAGGCGCGGACCGGACCCGGGAAATTCAAAGAAAGGACCAGTCAACGCGATAGTCCCAAACCCGCCAACAGTTCCCAGCCATCACGGACCTGATGTAAACACGATTTTTCCTGACATGAAGATAATGACCAGCGCAGTAATTGTACCGACAACACTGATGCATCTTCACACAGTATGCGTAGAACTAAATAAGAACGCAAGTGTAGATGATGTGAAAGAGATTTTTTCAAACACGCCGCGCGTAATACTTGTAAAAGCAAGCGAAGGACTCACATCAACAGCAGAAGTCATGGAACTTGCGCGCGACATGGGAAGGACGCGCAGCGACCTAAACGAGATAGCAGTATGGGACGAGAGCATCAACGTAGTTGACGGTGAGCTATTCTACATACAGGCAGTTCACCAGGAATCAGACGTTGTCCCTGAAAACATAGACTGCATAAGAGCAATGATGAACACAGTCACAGATGCCAAAGAGTCAGTAAGAAAGACTGATGATGCATTAGGACTTAAGAAGTGGTGGTGAGCTGCCACCCCTTTTTTTCTTTTCAGAATTTGAATCCTTGTAAGAAGTGATGACTGCTTTGAAAAAGATAGGGCATAACTTGTAGTTATGTCCAATCGCGAACTACGGGCGCATTCATAATGCAATAATAAAGATAAATTAGAAAAACCAGAGAATGTCTGACACCATAAGAGAATGACGTTGTAGTAGTAAACATACAAACATTTATAAAGTTTTATGATGAGTTACAAATATGAAATTGATAGATAATGGAATAGTAGTTGAAGAAGCCCTTACCAGGATTTATGTTCCAGATCAAGAAATATCCGAAATAGTTTCATATTTGCTTGAAGAAGTTAAAATACTACGATCTTATGAATCTCCTTTGGTTTTGCTTGCAATAAAGGGAGATTGTACTATAGAACACAACAATCCAGAACAAGAATATGACATCATACCAATTACCGGAAATATATATGATATTTCTGGAACGTGGAGTAATCTTAGTGAAAGGACTCCTACACACCATATATCAACAAGTGTAATGGAAGGAAAAACAACATATAATGAATTTGCTGGTCCTAAGGGTACAAATACTTTAAATGTATGGCATACTCTTGAAAAATACATTACAATACATCCAGAAATGAAAGAAGAAATATTTGAACTAAGTTCTAAGTATGCCGAAGATATCAGAAATCTATCTTAAATATGCCTCTTATTTCTTACGGCGCCCTACGTCAACGACTTCTCCGCCTCTTCGAGGCTACGACCTTTCGGTTCAGTTGGTGAAGGGGACTTAACAAATGATTTTGACACTACGCCTGCGGCTCCGTCCGAATCGCTTTCAGCGACTCGACAAAATCCCGAACGTTAAGTTCAATAAAATTTGAGTTCCCACAACGACGGCGAGTTCCGTCTTCCTATTATGTCAATATCTGCCTGTTGAGATGCATCGAAAGATTTAAATAAGTGTTATTACGAATAAGTAATCTATGAATGATAGAGAGGGTTATAGAGTAGTGTCATTAAACTTCGATGGCAGCATTCCTGATGAGGTAGCAGAAATACATCATTTTAGCGACTCACTTGAACGATCACAATGGTGGGCTAAAACACTACCAAACGAGCCAGAGGATTATGTCCCTGACAGATTCAGGTACATACATAATGGCTATGCGATTGTTGAAGTTAAAGCAGAAGATGTGGAAGACAATCATTTTTTCAAAGGAGATGGAGATTATGTCGGCAGGATAATATCATCCAAAGTGCTTGAAGTACATAATTACCTTAACAATAAGGTCTCGGATAGCGCGCCAGAAAAGACAATTTATAAGGAGCGCAAATCTTCACTCATGAAATGGTTTTCACTTGTAATCATCATCATTTTGACGTCTTCTTATACAGCCGATAAGCAAGACCACTCATAATTACAATCATAACTACCATAACCACCCAGACCAGTGATTTGTTCTCAGTCAGCCTGTCATCCTTTTCATCGCATGCATCACCGATACCGTCGCCATCAGAATCCTGCTGAACAAAATCCCCATTTAACCGTATTTTAGGATTACGTTTTCCAGGACAATTATCCTCGCCATTCAAAACCCCGTCATTATCATTATCCTCGCATAAATCACCAACACCATTATTGTTTTGATCATTCTGGTCCGGATTTGAAAAAAGATCACAATTATCTCTTGAATCAATGATACCATCATTATCTGCATCACCGCAAATATCCCCGATTCCATCCCTGTTCTTATCAACCTGATCTTTATTTTTCATATGCGGGCAATTATCGCAAGCATCACCCAACGTATCACCATCTGCATCTTTCTGGTCCGGGTTTGCCATATCTTTACAATTATCCATGTAATTTACGATACTGTCGCCGTCATCATCTTCACAAATATCCCCGACACCATTTTCATCTATATCTGACTGCTCCGGGTTATATCCCAAAACACAATTATCGCACACATCACCAATATTATCATCATCACTATCTTTCTGGTCCGGATTGGGCTTATTCAGACAATTATCCTCATAAGAGATAATGCCATCTCCATCAAAATCCTCGCACACATCGCCAATACCATTATTATCCTCATCCAGCTGATTCGGATTATGCCCCTCAACACAATTGTCCCTGCTGTTTATGATGCCGTCATTATCCATATCATCACAAACATAACCCACGCCATCAATATCCTTATCCAGTTGATCCGGATTATAATTATAGAGACAATTATCACACACATCCCCCACACCATCATTATCAGAATCTTTTTGATTCACATTAGCCGCATGTACACAATTATCACAAAAGTCCCCGACACCGTCATTATCAGAATCAGGCTGGTCCGGGTTTGAGACAAAAGGGCAATTATCATCAATAACACCATCAGAATCTACATCTGATGTGAATGCAGGGTTATTTTTCTGGATGCTCAAAGTAGCCCCGGGAGTTGAAGCTGTTGTATATAGGGAAGAAACATCATACTTTGGCTTATCTGCATATTTATTGCCATAATACAGGACATACTTCTTAGATGGCTTTGCATAGAATATCATCTCGCTTGCAGATGCGCCATATATTTCAATTTCACCTATCTTTAAGCTTTGGGTATGCCAGAAAGTAACTTTTAAATATCTGAAGTCTGAAGGCGGATATGAAACTGTTCGAACAGCACTAATAGGATATTCTGTTTTCTTTTTTATTGTAATCCATTCATTCAGGTCATTACTGCCTTCAATCAGGATATGCGTCCATGTAAATTCAATATCTGAAGACCATATTTTAATATTATCTGTCAGCTTCGGCTCATCAAAATCAACAATAAGCCATGCTGATTCAGCATCAATTGTATGGTCTATCTGAAACGAAGAATCTTCACTTGTAGAAT
The DNA here is from genome assembly GCA_030634545.1 of Candidatus Nanohalarchaeota archaeon. Classification (GTDB taxonomy): domain Archaea; phylum EX4484-52; class EX4484-52; order EX4484-52; family B79-G9; genus B79-G9. Next base: position 4,706 of record DAOWAN010000014.1, on the reverse strand, counting down.
AATCACCATCAATGATACTATCAACATTAAAATCAATGCCTCTAAAAGGAAGTCTTGTAGAAGAAACACTGGTAATCAGAGCATCATGTGCCAGCTCCTCAACTTCTGTCTGTATCAACTTATAAGGCACTTCATCTCCATCTTCTGTAATGCGCAAATCACTACCATCGCGGTTCATTGAATTTAAGACATCATTATCCAGTTGAAGCAATACTGGCTCATCAGATGCGCCCTCTAAAATGACATCTTTATAATATGGATATAATTCCGTTTCATAAGCAAGAACCAGACACCCTGAAAACATCAACAAAAATAACAGCCCAAAAGGAACCATCATGTGGTTTTTAGACATCATACAATCCCCTCCAGGCGATCTTTATATTTAGTATAGATAAACGATGCTGCAAGTAATATTATGCCAAGGGCAATGAATGATATTGTTCGATATCCCGTACTAAGAGTACTAACATCAAACAAGAACACTTTAACTATAACAAGACAAAATATCGCCATACCTGTTTTGCGGATATAGCTATTCACATACTTAATCCCGATAAAAGATAAAATCATCGCCTGTATAGCCCATCCAATAGATATCCAATAATGTTCCATCTCTAAAGCAATTATAACTGTAGTAAGCAATGATGCACATACAAAATAAATTGATGATAAAGACAACTCACCTTTTGATAATGATGTTCTGTTTTTCTCTAATAAGAAAGATATAGCATAGAATACGATAATTGAGACAAGATATGTAAATAATCTTGTACTGCCCATGATATCTGAATAACTGAAAGCCTGCAGGGCTGAATCAACAAATAATGTCTTGCCTAGAGTTATGATTCCGACACTGTATGAATAATTTCTTAATGTTTTTTCATTAATATTCAACCCGACATACAAAAGAATCAGCCCCTCAACTGCCCAAAGAATTGTGACATATATGCCATCAAACTGAATAGGTATTGTGATTGTCAGGTAAAGTACACATAATCCCAAAAATGTGTGGATTAAATCTTTATTTTTTTCTGAAGCCAGGTAAGAAAGACCAAGATACATACCCGCTACAGCAAGGGTGAATATTCCAATATATGACTCATAATTATGGGTCATGACTCTATAAGATAAAAAGTAGAATAATAAAGAGTTTGACACAACTAAACTCTTATTCTGATTAAACGCACTGGTTTTTGCATCTTTATCGCGCATGAAAAATGAATTCACTGTAAAAATTGCAAAATAAGCAAAAAGAAACATAAGAGATAATGACCCTTCATGCAGGTTGTAGGTATACCAGAGTATAAATACAAAATATGTCCCAAATAGCCCTCCTATGCTTATATCCACCCACTTCTTTACAGATGTTATTATGATCAAACCCGATGTCAAAACAAGTGCGTAATATAGTGTAAACAAGCTGACAGGGTTTAGAAGTAATGTTAAATATCCCATGAAAAATGACTCTGTAAGAATAATTTTGGAATTATATCTTAGGGAAAAGATGATTGAAAGCACTACAACAGCATTCAGCAGGATCAGATCCAATGTCTGGGACATACCGATTGCTTCTCTATATGTTTCAAAATGATATGCTGCATAAATTGCAAAATAAAGTATTGCAAAACCGCCGCCGGTTAGTGTTCGTGCATAACGCTTGTATTTCTCTCTTGTATCAAAAACCTCTCCACCCACAACCAGACCCAATCCAAAGATAATGCCCAGGATAATTCTTCCAAGATGACCTATCATATTCTGGTCAAATGCATATTTTATGAGAAACACGACACCTAAAACCAAAGATAAGATTCCGATTCTCCCAAACCATTTTAATCCGATATTTGCCTCCAAACCCCTGGATTCTTCAGACCCATTTTCAGGCTGATTTTCCTCTCTGATATCTATTTTTTCATCTTCAATATCTTTTTCAGGCAATAACTCCGACTTTTCAATTCCTGATTTTTCTTCAAGAACAACCAGACGTTCATTGATGCCAGTTAAGTAATCATTGATATTATCCAGACTGCGCTTTATCCCGGATAATTCTTTTTTAATAGAATTGTCGCTCATACAGGTATTTCTATATGTGCGAGTAATATATATGTCTTATGTTACTATAGTCCAGACATGAAATAACTGAGCGAACATAACCCGGCACATCCCACGATTCCAAAGTAGGATACATAAAAACAAAAAGGTAAATGATGTAAATACAGTTATGCGCTTTAACCCTAAATCACTGGAAAGCATTATTATCCCTGCACTGATAGGCATTGCTCTTTATTATATCAATGTTGGCTTCATCACATGGATGTTTGAAGCATTTCCAGACACAATTGCACTAGTATTTGGCAAAGGTTCATGGTGGCTGGACGCGCCTCTTCATATTAAAGCAGTTTACGTGGGACTAATAGGTCCGCTGATTGAGGAATTTGTCTTCCGCAGACTTCTGTTGGGATATTTTGTGAAAAAAGGTGATGCGCGTACAGGTCTTATAATCTCTTCACTTGTTTTTGCGCTCTATCATCTGCTATTCGGCTGGGGGATATTAAAGGCAGTAATCATGATAGTTCCAGGTATTATCTTTGGAATGATGTATCTCAAGTACGGCTTTCGCGGATGCCTTTCATGCCATCTTTCAAACAATATCTTGGCTGTAATCGGACTTATGGGAAGTTAAATTTTTAATGCGTCAATATTTTTACAATATATTTTCTTTTTTTTCACTTTAGTATTCTCTTTGATTGTATGCTCAAGATAATAATATTGCTGATTGCCAATTTGTTTTTTTCTTAGCTGCACCATATTTCATACATTGCCTCTAAATATTCATGTGATTTTCTATTTTTTACAAAAAGTAGGGGTAAGAATCCTGTCCGGATATGTAAAAATATAATCTGGTAAGAGGATGTTACTTCTGCCACAGAACCCATATCCGCAAACCTCCGTCCAAGACCCCTCATTCTTTGAAAACATCCCATTCACATCATCAATCCAGGTCAGACAACAACAATAGAAGACATCAGTACTATCAAATTCTTCATAATACACCAAAATTTGATCCCAAATCCCAAACCTTTATAATGCTTTCATCCAATATAAGTAGTAATATCAAATTAACAACCGTGCGGGTGTAACAATGCAAAATACAACAAAACCATACATAACTCCCATACTCACATTCTTCATAATGGCAATACTGGTAATATCAGGACCAGCGCAGGCACTAACACTCATCATAACAAGCCTGCCAGAGACAGCGGCGCAAGGCAGCGAAATCAACTTCATGCTGGACATAGACATTGCATCAGGCGAGCGCATCCCCATAAAAGACATCATGCTCAGCATAAACTCAACAGAATGCAGATACAATCTCGCAGGCACACTCAACACATCATCACCACAATCCTGCTCTGCATTCACACTAACCAGAACACAAAACGCCCCATACACAGAAGGTCAAAGACACGGCTACGACAACAATACCACACAAGACTACGGCTATGGTTACGGTTATGGCTATGGAATCACACCGGCCAGCATAACCTACAACATAACATGGAACACAACAGACTACTCTGTAGGCACCCATATCATACAGGCATATGCAATCGCAAACAGCACAGATGAGACCCACATATACAAAAGCGAACAAAAAACCATAAGACTCAACAGTGACGGACAAACTACATCCTCCGGTTACTCAGGAAGCACCTCAATATCAAACATAAAGACAGATACAACAACCATCCAGATAAAAGAAACCCCAAAACTCGAGATAAGATCAATAATCCTGCCAGACATAATGCACCCGGGAATACAGCACATGATCACAATCACAATAAAAAATACAGGCACTGAAGCCTGCGAAGTACACGCAAACCTGGACATTCTGGACCAGCCTCAGACCAGCGCACAAGGCATAGCCCCAGGCGAAGAATCAACATACATATACACAACAACCCCCCAGGTCAGCGACCTTGGAGACCACATCGCAAAAATAGCCATCACCTCCGGTGCAAAACACATCGAACGCCACATCCCATTCACAGTAGAAGACACACACAGCAACGAATCCAATGACACCCCACCCACCACTGGTGAGCCATCAGTAGTCTACGATGAAAAAGCAGGCACACTCACAATAAAAGGATGCCTGCAAAAAAACATAGAAACCCCCATGATCACAATCAACAACAAGACGAAAATAGACATCAGAAAAGACACAGACAACTGCTTCCACACAACAATGTCCACATCCATGCTGCCCCCCGGCACACACACACTAACAATAACCGACAAAGAAAACATGCTCTACAAACAATCATTCACAATCCCGACAAAAACCCAAACCCCAAACACCCCCACAGGCGCCGTTACAAGCACCTCCGCAGACACTAACTCAAAAACAATACTCTTCCTGCTGGCATTACTCACGATAATCCTGCTTGCAGCAAAACTAAAAAAAATTAAAAAGACATAGACAATGAAAAAACAAATACTTACAGTAACTATTGAGGACTTTGAATAACTCTTCTGGTTTGCAAACCTGTTCTGTTTTCTATTATTTCTTCGCTATTTTGCTCCGTTTCTCCTTATATTAGGCATATACTGGTCCATATTTGCTCAACTTCCTCCAAATTCCTCACATTTTTAGATAGCTACCGCTAGCTGTTTTCTCTCTTGTGTAACCAAATTGTAGAGAT
>DAOWAN010000002.1 GCA_030634545.1 Candidatus Nanohalarchaeota archaeon | reverse complement strand
TAACTTCATACCAGCTTTGCTCATTGGCACGTTTCTTTTAATCTGGAAATAGAATCTTTTAACCATCCGAGAAATGTAATGTTACTACGAGTTTATATATTTTTTTTATTTTAGAAGTGAAATTGTTAATGACGGCAATCAGTCAAAAACCTTTCTCGCAAGTGTTAAAGTACTTAGCTCGTAAATTCCGAAGGCACTCTGAGGGCTTGGAAATGAATAAGTTTTATAGAGGGTATTCTATTAAAACAATATATAAGGAAAATCTCCCACAGCTTCCCAAAAATTATATTACGAGTTTCGGAAAACTTTCAAAAAATTCTAAAAAAGAATTCACCAGTGTTAATAAGAGCAATCCCAATTTTTTCTTAAAAATCAATTTTCATAGAATCCGAACTGATTTTTCGCATAGGTGATGCTTATACAGGGGCTTCCTTAACGAGTTCTTTGCCCTTTTCAGCATGGCTCTTGGCTGTCTTATCATTCATATCATACTTTTTGCCAAGCCTGACCCATGACAGCTTCTTCCCGTTGAGTTTAGAATCACGGAACATGTTGATGTAAAGCTGGTTCTGAAGCTCTGTATCCTTAACTTTAATCTCAGACCTCATTTTTTCTTTTTCAACTTCACTTTTTTCTAGCTTCTCAATCTTCTTCAAGTCCTTCTCAACCCTCTTTTCACGCTTTTTCCTCAATTTTTCTTTTAAAAACACCTTCTGCCTGTCACGTTCATCCTTAAACTGCTGTTTCATGTAATCATGCACTGTTTTATTATCTTTTAACTTGTCAGGGAACTCTTCGGCATATCTGACATAGAAATCTTCACCTTCTTCGCAATGTGCATGACTAGGGAATAGAAAAACAGACTCTTTATAGCTTCCTTTCATAAAATAATGGTTCTTCGGCATGCTTTCCAACCTGGTACGCTGGTCAACATTATATCTTCGTATTTTACCAAGCCTTTCAACATCTGGCGTTGGTAACTTACCATAATACTCAACTGTCATTGAATCCCTGTACCTTTCATTTGTCTGGAACACTTTTTGGCTGTCCCCAACAGTTGAGATGCCCAAACCCCTTATTTGAAGAAGATTCTTCTCAAATATCTGTGCGGATTTCTCAATATATATCTCATCAAAGTTCTGCGGAAGGAATGCCAACACTTCTTGGATAACCAACAGCAAAGGATTCAGTTTTCTCGTCATCCTTCTGTCTTTTCTAAGCTCTTCATACCTTTTTATCAGATTATAAAGCACAAGATTCACCGCAACGTATTCCTGCTTGATATAACCTCTTGGAAAGAAGCCGTAATGAAAGATATGATAAGGTATCGGGTTCAAAAGTATGTCATCAGGATTGAAATTATATTCACAATTCTCTGAAGTTAAAAAATAAGTTGTCTGGAACGGTTCAAGGAAAGTCTTGATGTCACTTATTGTCTTTTCAGAGCCAGAGACTTGATTCTTCCTAATCTTTTCGCTGGCAATCCTTATCAAATCAGTAACTCCTTCATGCGGAAGCAAATCTTTCTGTGCGGATACAACTGCATTAATGGATTGTGCTTTTGTTGATGTTTCAAAGATGATTGCCCATATCTCAGGCGGTATTTCTTTGACAGGAAACGTTATAAGATTGACAGGGAACAACTTCTTCTGCCAGTATCTATTGTCATTGAAGGAGAATGGTGCATGAATCTTAATCTCTTTCCTATCTGGCGTTATGCCCTGCTCTTTCAGATAATCAAGGTGATACTTATGTCTCGGCTTGAATCCAGCAAAACCAAATTCAAGCCTGTGTATAAATTTTTCAGTAATCACTATCGGGATGTAACTGCCGTCTTTCTTGAATTTCTCGACAAACTTCTCGACAGCCAATGTCTTACCCTGACCAGAAAGTGCGTAGAACAATGCCTGCACGTTGTTGACTGCCTGAGTATATTTCTTATTCGGGTCAAAGATAGTCAGATATTCAACACGCTTTTTCTCTTCAAACCTCATCCTCATCCTCATCATGCGTGTCACGGTGAGCCTGCTCATCTTTAGGCTCGAATGATTTATACTTCCGTTCCGCCATCCTGAAATAAATAGAAGGTATTGAATAGTTCTTCAGCTTGGTTCTTTTGATAAGGAAATAGAACATCTTGTATAAAGGCTTGTTGATGAATGGCAAATCTGGTAAGGCTTTTTTAAAAGAAATGAACCGTTCAGAAGTAAGGTCATCTTTTGCTATCTGATGCCCGTCAAGACCGTCATAATAAACTTTTATCTCAGTTGCAATGATTTGGCTAATCTTCAATAAATGGTAATGTTTGGGGAACTTCTTCTTCAGTTCTTTCTCTAGCTCTGGCAGGTCAGCCATCAGGAAATTCATGCCTTCAATCATGTAATAAATCTTATCACAATAGTAACCGACACGTGACAGTGCCAAATCATTGAAGACCAACTGCGTTGTCATCGGCAGAGGTTCATACACTTTTTGTTTCTTTACCTGTTTTTTTATTAATTTTTTCTTTGCCATTTTCTTTTGAGATTAAATAAAATAAATAATTTTCCATATCTATAATGTGCTCGTCTTTTGCACCATCCCAATTAGTGTAAATCTTTACCATTTTCACCATTTTCAAGCTTTCTTAACTCTCTTTCTTTTTCAAGTTTTCTCTGCTCTTTTTTATATGATTTCTGCTTCTCGTTAATATCAAACAGGGTCGGGTAATCTTTTTTATTGAAAACTACTTCTCTTCTTTCATCAGCAGTAAAGTTCAATCCAACTTCAATTTTTACCATCTTCAACCTCTGGGATGTAATAATAACCCTCATCATCTTTTTTATAGAATCTTCTTATTCTTGGGATAACTTTTTTGCTGAAATATTCAACTCTTGTCTTTTTATCTTTATGCAGAACAACAATAGTTTTTTTATAGATGCCATGTCCACAACAAGAAGATAACGTGGGGATTCCTTTCTTATTAAGTTTTATTGTTTCTTTTGCAACACAGTCATCAACTTTGGCAAATTGATTAGCTTGATTTCCATACGGAATCTCTGTTGAATTTCTTTTGTTACACATTTTAATAATTATTTTTTAAGTGATAAAAATAAACTGATTTAGCTCGAACTGTCATTCCCATTCTTTGTTGAGCCACAATCTTTATTAAATTCATTTTCAATGTACTTCATAAGTATGATGCGGATATATCACAGCTACAACGCCTTTCCCTTCAAATTTCCGTTCATCTTTTTCAACAACTTCAACTTCTTTATATTTTTTAAAGAATTCATATATGACTCTCATCAACTGGTCAATCTTTTCCTTCAAGGAGAATGCGATATTGCTCTTCAGCCTGTGATATTCTTTCTCACGCAGTTCCTCATCCATTATGTGCCGTGTCTTCTCAAAAGGCAGTGTGTGGTACTGCTTATATAATTTATTTACATCTTTAATCAAAGTATCATCGAACTCAGCACCTTTATCTTCTTCAAGCACGACCATAGCAAGGCTGATAGCCTGTCCAATCTCAAAAGGGAAGAACCTGTTGTTGAGATTATTCTCTATATATTTCTGATAGTCTTTCATGACAATCTGTTTGATAAGTTGCATTTTATTTCAGATTAAGCTCTTTTTCACGCTTTTCGACTCTCTTCACCCAGAAATCTATTTTTTCACCAGATTCAGTCTTGACCGCAATTCCAAGCTTATATTTTTCTTTGACTTTGCTGACAAAAGAATTGACATCCATTATCCTAGCATCGATGAACGCTTCCAACTGGCATCGTGCAGGGTACTTCACAGAGCCGTCTTTCTTGAAGAACTGGTATAAGACCCTTAAATTATCATTGTAATTGTCCATGTACCCGACTATGTCAAGCAGGCTATTTATCAGGTCAGAATCCTGTTTTTCGATTACTTTATCAGCACACATAAAGAAGTCATTTATTGTTTGTTCAATACCCATACACTTTTTAATTAGAAAGCTTGTTTATATATTTTCTTTTAATCTAGTTCTGGTTAACAATCATTAATAATTATTAATAACTTCACAGTTATATTAACGTTTTCTTACTTATATAAGTAGTTATTTAATAATTGCCACTTTTTAAAACACTAATTCTGTAAGCCAAAGATAAGCTAAAAGTAAGCTAATTTGAAATGTTTCCAAAAATTTGGAAATATATATAACAAGTAGGAAATATTGTCAATTCTTGAAAGTTATGACGCAGTTATGACATGATATGACGCACACTGGCAAAAATAAAGAAAATATATAAATCCCTTTAATAATTATTTTATTTAATGGCTATTAAAAACATAATTGCTTCTCTAGGTGGAAAATTTGTCAAGATACTGAGTTTCATCTTTTCAAAAGATTTTCTGCTCGGTGCAGGTCTCACCATTGGTGCTAAACTGTTGAGATGGTACGGTCTGATTGCCTTCATCACAACAATCGGCATAGCAATTTCTGTCGGAATCCAACAGCACAGTGTATTGGCTGGTGTCATGCAGATGGTCAAGACAGTCATCACAGTTGACCAGAAGATTTATGATATGTCAGTTGATTTCAGCAGGATAGCAAGCCCGACATTATGGCAGGCAATAATAACTCTAGCATTGGTCATCAAGGAAAGTTTCTTTTACATCTGGTGGCACAGGGCATTCTGTTATCTAGTAAGGCAGTATTCATGGACGTTTCCAATGAATCTCATCGTAAAAAAATTAGGCAGGGACATTGACAAATTACCAATCAATGAGTCCACACCAAAATCTGAGATAAGCTGGTACGCTTTCCTGATGCTATACATATTCCTGATATTTTCAAATATCGGAAACATGATTTTCATTTCAAAGGTCATCACGTTCAACTTTGTTCCTATAACAAATCTGGTAGGTTTTGGACTTGTCAAAGCCATAGCAACAAACCTTTTCCACTTTATAGACAGGTTGCTGATTAACCAATGGTGGCACTGGATTATTGCGTTCAAAGGCATCGGGCATTATCTTCTTACTGGTGCATTGTTCAAGACAATCGGCTTGTTTTTAGGAACAAAGATTAATTTTGATTTTGCGTGGAACATAACACAGAATCTAACAAATACAACAGGGTGATATAAATGAAATTATCAGAAATATTTTGGTGGTTAATAACTTGGGGCAATCATACAAGTTGGAATGAAAAAGATTGTAAATGTAAAATTAGGTGATTAAACAATGGAAAAATTAATACAGATGGGAAGATATGGCAACACAACTTTTGAGGAAGGAGACATATTAAAAATAGAAACAAGACATAAGGAAATATATATTGGAAGATTTTTGAGTTTTCATTATCCAATGTTGACATGGCTTTTTACTAAAACACAGTTAGATAAAAGAAGAAAACTTGAAATTTGTCATTATAAAAACAATACAAGTGATGTAAAGGTAGCTGTTTTTAAAACACAAAAAATGTCTTTTATAGACATAAAATCATTAGAAGTCTTAGTGCCGAAAAAGTGACACCAGAGCAACAGAAGAAGCACATGAAAACTGTGCAGAAAGAGAAAGCCAAAAGGCTCAAAAATATTCATAAAAGAAGAAAAGAAATCAAGAGAATCAAGGTTGCCAGAGGTACGCAGAAGTTCTGGGTCACTAACAAAAAGAAGATGAAGTATTATCTAGACATGCCGAAAAGGATGTTGTTGATAAATATAATAGATGTTGAATACAAGACACCAGAAGAGCTTGAAGATGAACAACCAAAAGAGAAGCATTAGTTTCCTGAACCAGATGCCCCCAGAGTGCATTGTCCTAGCCAAACTGTTCAAGTTTAATCAAAACAAACAACATTATAAGTTCAAGGCAGAGCATAAATGGGGTACAAAAAAAGACTGGAAGCTGTATCTTTACAACGATTATAAATCTTCATTCCCAACTAACTTTATTGACATGCTCATAGAGATTAAAGTCTTGGTTGAGAACAACAGGGTCATGAAAGGCGGTATCGATTGCACTACATACAAATTATCTAAAGACTGGGCTGATAAAGTAAGGGAAAATATAATACATCCGCACCCGTTCATCATATTCTTGGAAGACACTTGTGGTTACAGTATAACATATTGATTTTTTTCTTAAAAACCAACATATATAAACTAGAAAGCAAATTGTAAATCTATTACAACGCAGTTTCATGTGCCGTTGTATGGCAGTGAGACTTAAAAAACCAAAAACGGTGATTAAAATAGTACAAAAAAAAGACGACCATAGTACAAGAAACTTAATCATTGGCGGTTGCTTCTTACTTGCTCTTGTTGGTTTAGTGTTTTTTTTCACTAAAGAAACAGTAGCCCCTTCTGGTGCAGATTTCCACAGGATAGCACGTGGAGACATTGAGCTTGAATTTGACTCAAGTGACAGTGCAGAGCAAGACGACCCTGATGACGTAGAGTGGCACATTTTTGAGATAACATCAGATGATTTGGATATTTTGAAGGATGAGAATCATCTTGATTGTGACAACGCATTCGCTAACCCAGTGGTTATTGACTTTTCAAAGCCAACAGTAACAGTTGCGGAAGAAGGTATGCAATGGATTGAAGGTATGCCGACAGGCGATAATCCATTTTGTAGAGTGAATCTTTACAGAGGATACCAAACAGCAGACTGGCAAGATGACTTAGAAGGAGACGGTATTGAATTGATTGCTAAAGACTTAGGAGATGTTGACTCAGATGCAGGTGCAACTGAAGAAGCAACAATGTCAAAAGCAGGCGGTAAATACCTAGTCATGGTTAGAGCAGTCATAGGTACTGAAGTTGGAGACGTAATCCCATTTGCATTTGTTGTCCAACTGGCAGAAAAAGTAGACAAAGACTTGATAGGTCAATCCGCTTTTGATGATTTCAACATCGGAACAACCAACGTCAGGCTTGAATACAATTATCTATCAGACGCACTTGAATCTGGTGAATATCAGTTAGGTGGTGTCGCAATGGATGATGAAGACCATGAAAAAGACTTAGATGCTTCTTTGAATGGTTGGATGCACTCAGACTTGACCACATCAACAAGCATAGACTTGACAGCAGTAATAGAATTGAAAGTCTCTGAAGATGGATACGCCATTGTTCTTGATAACCCACTTGCTTCAGGTAATACTGAAAGGGCTTATCTTACTGTGACACCTTACGGTGAAAACGGTACAGCAGATGGTGTGTGGTTAGAATACGGCACTTCAGGAATAACAGGAGATGTTCCATTTAGCACAGCTAATGTGAACACCAAACAGATATTATTCCAAGCAGAGATGCAGGAAGAGTGTGACAATACAATCGTTAGTTCAAGCGGTGAAGACTCAGTTGTTGACGGTAATGAGAAACTATACGAGTGTACTGAAGGACAAGTTGCTAAAGGTAAAAATGCAGTTGTTGAATGGCACATCTTTTTTGACGAAATATTAGTCGATTACGATGACTCAGCAACAGCAAACGATGAAGAAGTTAATGGTGCTAGCGGAAGTTCAGGTGAAGACTTGGCTGACATTGACTTAATCGGTCTAGCAAGTGCAACAGATAGGATAGCACAGACATTAAGTCCTTAGCTGAAAAAATATTATTTTTTCTTTTTTTTTATTTTAATAAAATATATAAACCAGTTCTGAAATAATAATCATTAATGCAAGAGTATGAAGAAGTGAAGGAAGAGAGAGACCTTTCTAATCTCATCATCGGCGGACTGTTGATTATCGGAATCATCTTTATAATTATTATTGGAATCACGGTGACTAAGAAGATAAGGGAAAAAGAGCCAGAGCCAGAGCTTCCAGAACAACAGCATCATTTCGAGATAAAAGTCTTTGAAGGGACTGAACGCATCTATGGTTTGGATTATGAGCTTCGGCTTGGCAATAAAGTTGTCCAGTCTGGATTGCTTGAAAAAAATTACAAGATGATATATGATGATGTCCTCAACAACACAAACTATACTCTGACTTTGCTGACAGATGAATATTATTTTGAGCCAGCAGTCTGCAACATCGAAGAAAAGGACTGTAAGATGTATATCAATTACAAGGCACAGCCAGAAGTGACGTACATTGACTATGGCAGATTTTACAGGATAATCATTTACATAAAGAAAGGCATCTTTAAAGACCCAGCGTTCTGCATTCAGGAAAATTCTAATAAGGTTGTCGGTCTTGTCCCAAAACTTGATGATGAATATTTTCTCTATGTTGAACTGCCGATAAGATTGAAGAACAAATATGACTCATGCTTCAAGTTCGGCATAAAGGAAGAGCTTGAGAAACTGTTTCTGGAAACGCTGATGGATGATTATGATGACTTGGCTGATTACAATGAGAAGCACGATACAGAATATATTGTCTGGGATGATATTCCAGTTACGCAGGAAGATTTAATCAACTTGAAGATGAACACACTTGAGGAAGGCTTCACAGAGTTCGAGATTTATATGGGTTTTGACTATGATTATGAACATAGGGAACGTGACAGGATAAATCTTCTTTTGATGGATGAGTTCACAGGCAGGCGTGAATTTGATGATGCAATAAAACTGAGAATCAACATCACTGGTTAGAAAGAAAAATATAAATACTCAAAAACAAATTTAAAATAATAATCATGGTTGAAAGGACTGATAATACGCCTGAAGAAAAGAGAAACACAGGCACAACTGCTATAATTCTTGTTTTAATAGTTATTCTGGGCGGTTACATAATTTTCACAGAAGGTCTGAGTTCTAATGATTCAGTCACTAAAATCTTCTTTATATATTCTTTCTTGATATTTACACTGCCAGTTGTAACATTGATAGACATAAATACAGGTGTCAGATGGTTCAAATCATTTTTGTTCAAGCCAAAGATTTCTCTTATCCACCAATGGTATATCAGAAACCCAAAAGATGATTTTGCATATCTTCTTGAACGCATCAATAACAGTTATCTTTTGTCTTTTGTGACATGGACAAGCCTTTTTTCAATACCGATGTTCATAGGCTCGATGTTTGCACCGCAGTCAGCAGTCGGAAATTTCTTTTCAAATTATATATTTCCTGTCAGACCGCAGGCAATATTTGATATAATCAGTGCAGACTTATTTTTTACATTATTTCCAGCACCATCAGAGACAGGCTCTTTGGTCGTGGTGATAAGTGCATTGAGTTCTCTTGTTGTACTTATTGTCATGGCAGTCGTCAGTTCAATGATGGTTGCATTATTAATCTCTCTTATAGTGGTGGGTATAGGTGCATCTGGCTTCATTTGGAGAATAATCCACACTATTGTATCTGGTGGCAGAGAAAGGGACATCATAGGTCATACATTATTTGGCATTGAATCAGGTGTATTCACAATCATAACAGGACAGTGGACACCTGCACTCGCACTTCATCTAAACAATCTATTCTTCTGGTATTTAAGAGATTATTTGTCTGCCAACGAATTTCTAAGGCAAGCAATGTTTTGGCTTTTATTGATAGTTTCTTCTGGCTTGATACTTGGGACATGGTTATACAACAACAGGCTCAAGAAGACTAAGAGGAGAAAGAAGTCAATAACAGAAAAAAAGCTGAAGCCGATGAAGTTCGAGATAAAAAATTATTCTTTGATATTGATGCCTGTACTGATGGGGACGGGCTTCTTCATATACCAGAGCAATGCAACTACTGGGATAATTATCTTTATTTCAGGGCTGTTGTTCGGTCTTTACGCAATCTACAAGATAATTAAAAAAAGGTGATTAAAAATAGTTCCAAGACCAAAAAAGAAATCAATAATAAGCAACAAATTGAATAACACATTACTGATAATTCTATTAATAATAATATCATTTTTAATGGGTCTGATAACAGCAGTAAGCATTTATAATTACAGAGTCCCAATCATCTCTGGTTTTGTTCCAAAAGAAATCCAAGCAGAGACAAGTGATACAGAGATTTATTTCAAGCCTGAAGTTGTTGACCAGTTGAACTGGCTCTATTATATTTTTGACTCAGAATATGCAATCTGTCTTTACGGCGGTGAACGTGAAGGAAAGATATATATCTATTCTCTTGACGATGCTTTTGTGACTGAAGCGGATGAATCATACGCATTAAGGTACGCATGCAAAGGTAATGTGTTGATAGATATGCACAACCACAAAGACGGTATATGTGTTTTATCAGAGCAGGATATAGAAGCACTTGAATCATGGGTTGACAATAAAGATTATGACAAGGACATCATCATGGGTGTGCAATGCGGTCAGAACCAGTTTGCATTCTTCAGGTACAAGCAGTATGACACAAAACTAAAATGGGAAATCTATCAAAAAGGTTAATATATTTACTCTTCTGTATATTACTATTAAGTATAGTTACTGCACAGGATACAACTTACACGCCGACAACAAAAACTGTTTGTACGCCAATAGAAAAAATAAAAGAAATCTGTTATGCAGATTATTGTGTTGATTACGACACTTATGAAAATGGAACTGTTTATTGTCTTGATTTAAGGGATAATTATTGTAGAGATAGCATTTTTTTTGAAGAAGAATGCACTAAAACACTCTATTCTGGAACAAGATATGTTTATGAAGATGGTGTCTGGAAAAATATTGAAGATTCTGTGAAAAGCCTGAAAGATTATTATAAAGTCAAATATCTTGAGACAGACCCAGATTTTGATATGGATGTCATTGACTTCAACAACTCTGGCATCTTGATACATACAAACTTCACAGGGAATCCAAGTGATTATCCAGAGGAATGCACTGTAAAAAGCGATATTGAAGCCAAGTGCCAGTTCAAGATTTCTGACAAATGGGAAGTTGACGGCATAAAGTACGAGATTAAATATGATTATAAATGGGAGATGAAAGACGGGATTATAGTTGCTAATGATTATAAGTTCCAATACACAAGCAGTCCTTTAGGCAGGCAATTCAAGTTTGGTGGTAATTCAACCACAATAACTTTGCAGGATGCAGACACAGAGAATTTAGAAGACGCTTATGTGCAATATAATATAATTGCTGATACAAATTATGGTGATGCTACTAGGTTATCGGCTGGAACTGATGTTAGTGTTTTATCAATTTTTAGTTTTATTAAATTCAATATATCAAGTATACCTGACTTTTCATCTGTAAATGATGCTATGTTAGGTATTTTTATAAAATCAAACGATTATGATAACGGTGATACAATAGAAACTTATGTTTATGAAGTAAGCAATCAGACGTGGTGGGAAGGTAACGGAACTATTAGTAGTGGAATAACTTATGACCATTTTCCAGAACACGGTAATCAGATAGATGAAAATACGACAATCCCTTATGATGCTGATGATTTTTGGTTGTTTTTTAATGTTACTTCTTGGGTTGATAATCAATATGATGATAGTTATGATAATGTAAGTTTTCTTTGGAATGCAACATTACAGGGACAAAACGATAAGTTTGATGCTTGTTCAAAAGAATCTACATCTGGAGACCCTGCTGGATGTCTAGGTGTATCTACAAGACCTTTTTTAAACATAACTTATATAGATTTGAATAATATCACAATTTCTGATTGCACAGAATTAAGTGAAGATAATAGTCATTATTTTTTAAATCAATCTATCGCTAACTCTACAACTTCAAACTGCATGTATATAACAGGAAATAATGTAACTCTTGATTGTCAGGGCAACACTATTGATGGAGATGATACTGCTGATTATGGAATCATTACTACTAGCTGGGATGGGATTTACATTAAAAATTGTTATTTATCAGACTGGGATACTTCAGCAATTAAAATACCAGATGTTGACCATAAAATACATAATATTCATATCACTTCATCACCAGATGACGGTATTTATGTTGTTGGACAATCTGCTGGTGAACTAGATGTATATATAGAAAATTCTACGATTGATTTATCAGGTAACGGTATTCATGTTTATGGGACTATTGACTACCATAATGTTCATGTAGAAAATGTTAATATAACTAACAGTTCATCTTATGGATATTATCAGTCTAATGATGCTTCTGGAAAATTAACAGACGTGATTATATTGAATAGTGGAAAAGTAGATGTGTATATAACACCAACATCTTCAGATGTGCATTGTGGTGCTTTTTCTTCTTCAACAAATATTATTGGAACTGGAAATAAGCCAATATCAGTGTTAAGTGCAGGTTCTTCTATTTCTGACACCAATAATGTCAGTGAAATAATAACTTGTGAGGGCGGAACAGTACATATTAGTAATGTTACTATTGACCAGACAGGATATGATAACAACGGCATCTTTGTAATCGGCAGTGAAATTAATATAACAAATGTAGATTTAATACAGACATATTATGGTTTATTTTGTTTAGATTGTGATGATAGTACTGTTGAAAATTTATCTGTGTATAATTCTACCAGTAATGCTTTTTATAATGATTATTCAACAATAACACTTTTTAATTCAATATTCCAGTCTAGTTCAACAGTTGCTTTGTATACATGTAATGGCTACTCAACAATTTATAACAGTATAATAAACCATACAGGAACGTCTAATGGTGTTTCTTTTGATTGTAATTCAGGATTTTTTAGATACTGGAACACAACAAAGCAAGCAGGAACTAGAATATTAAATAAAATAAAAGGATTGATAGGTGGTAATTACTGGGCGACATATACAGGTGCAGGTTTTAGTGAAAATTGCACAGATTCTAACACAGATGGTATATGTGATATTAATCACACATTACAATCTAATAATATTGATTACTTGCCTTTAAGTAATGTAACAGATACAACATCACCTGTCTTTAAGACAAGCCCTATTATTTATCCTTTGTCTTCTTACAAAAACCAGACAATGTATTGTAATTACACCATCACAGATAATATATTATTGGGTTTGTATGCTGACGTGGACTGGTATATAAACAATAGTTTGGTTCTAAATGGGACAGAGACATCAATCACAAATAACACTAATATTAAAAGTCCAAATTTTACAAACTTAACTAACAAAACAGATGAAGTGAATTGTAGTATAACTGTTTATGACGCATATAGGAACAGCATAAATGAAATCTCAAACATAACTATATTAAATTCAATACCAACAATATCTTCAATAGTTATTTCTCCAAGCCCAGCAGATAATTCTGATGACTTGAATTGTAGTTATATTTTTTCAGATATTGATTTGGACACAGAATCTAGCCAGGAATTCAGATGGTACAATGATTCTATCTTGTATGGGATGACCAATCAAATTTTAGGTTCAGGCAACACATCTGGTAGTGAAAAATGGCTCTGTTCTATCAGGGTAAATGATAGTGAAGAATGGTCTTCTTGGTACAATTCAAGCGAACTGACTATTGGAGACTCGACAGCACCGATTATGCAGAACTATTCAGTATCAAGTTCAGGCACAGTGCAAGTACAGGTCAATGTCACGGCAGACTGCTACGATGCAGGAAGCTCAATAAATTATCTAAAAGTGAATGTCACAGACCCAGACACAGTAAAGACAACGTACACAGCATCATCAAGCTCAGGAAACACACAGATAATCTTATTCACACCGACCAAGACAGGTAACTACACTTTTACAGAATGGATTTGTGCAGACACTTCAGGAAACTCAATCACAAATTCATCTTCTTTTGACATGAATATAATCTCAGCACCAGCACCGCCGTCTGGTGGTGGGGGTGGCGGAGATGAACAACCACAAGTCAAGTTCAACATCGTCACGGTAAACGCATTCAGCGAAGAGACAGCACAACTTGGGATAAGACCATCTTCAACAAGGGAATACTGTCTTGACATAATCAATACTGCAACAGTCACGCAGGTAATCAAGATAACATGTGAAGACCCTGAAGCAACACTGAGAAATGCCTGTTTATGGTACACTTTCAAATGCCAGAATGAAGTGAACTGTGAAAAAACTGACAATTTATTATATATGACAGTCCTGCCGTCATCAGAGACAAGGGAGACGTTCTGCATGGACATCGAGACACCGATAGACATAATCATCGGGGAGAGATATGTTGTCAACATCATTGGTGAGGTAACAAGCCCAGCATCATTAAAAGGTGCAAAAGACACCCATCCAATCACGAAGTATGTCACAGACCCTTCTTTATTGTTTGGTGAAATATTAGATAAGTTCAAAGACAATTCAATAGGTGTTCTTATTTATGATTATATGAAACAATATATTAAAGAAGACATCAATGAGATAGAGTTGGTGAACGCATTCAATCCTGTTTTATGGCTTACTCACGCACTGATGTTATTCTGGGTGATATTATTATTCAAGAAAGCAAAGTTCTCAACACACTTAATATCACAAATTATAATGTTCGTCTTCACGATAATCTCTTTATTTTACAATATATTATTATTTTGGACATACATTGTTTTAATCTTTTTGATAGGCTGGACTTTGATAATAATTAAGGTTGTCAAACCAAAAAGAAAGAGAAAGAAAAATATATAAGTCACAAAACAAATTCAACTGATTAAGGATGGGGAAAAAAACATCATTATTATTGATGATTACATTACTTCTTTTACTTACTTTAAGCTATTCTCAGGAAATACCGCCTGATGAATGGGTCAAGTTTGATGATGAAGAATATGAACTGGAAACTGATGATGGTTTCAAGCTAAAAATCAAATCTGACAGTGAATTTGAATTAGAAACACCAGACGGGTCAAGTTTCTTCACAATAACAAGTTCTGTCCCGATATATGAAGTCGGTGATATAACTCAGACCAAAGAATGGGGTCATAGGGACTCTGGATATGAATATCTTACATCAGATAAAAAAATCATACAGGATGGTAATTATTTATGTATTGAAGAAGATAAATCTATATTTGGTATTGGAATAGCACAAACAACTATTTATCATAATTGTGTTGAATATCCACCACAATATATTAATGTGTCATTAGAAGAATTGTTCATAGATGTAGATGGAATAGAGCATAATACTACACTGGTCAATGTGCGTAACATCACAAAGATTAATGATTATTTTTATATGATTACTTTTCCAGAAGAAGATTACGACCCGACAAGCACAGGTATGACTACTGGCTTGGTTAAATATTTAACTTTTGACGATACAGAAACAGTTGGTGCTAATAGTGAAGACTTACATAATAGTTATAACATGACTATTACAGGGGCGACAACAGGTGTTGGTGGTATTATTGACGAAAGTTATTCTTATGATGGTAATGACCATCTTAGCAGAACTGCTGTCGGAACAGAGTATGATGTAAATCAAGGTGACTTCACTGTTAATCTTTGGTATAATACACAAGAGGTGTCAAGTGATGAACAATTCTTCCAGATATGGAATTCTGCTGTGCCAAATGACCATATTAAATCAAGATGGGCAGACCAGTCGGGAACAGACCGTATCCTTATATTCACAAGAACAACAACAGGAGATGTAGGATATTGTCAAAGAAAGGTTGAATCTACAACTGATGATGGTGATTGGCACATGTTTACTATGATTAGGAATGGAACTTTATGTACTGATTTGATTTTGTATATTGATAATGTTTTACAGACCACAGTTTTAAACGCTGAAAGTGGAGAAAATCTAGATATAGATAATATGAACACTCTTAACATCGGTAAACCTAATGATGCTCAATGGTGGTTTACAGGAGAGATAGATGAATTTAATTATTTTACACGAGAATTGAACAGGACTGAAATTTCTGACTTGTATAATGATGGTGATGGGTGGCAATATCCTTTTATCATAACACAGACACCAACTCCAACTACTTTATTGAATGACAGCCAGAACAATGAGAGTATTTATTTAACATGGGATGCACAGGATACAGCAGAAAAATTCTTACTGCATAATTTCTCAATTAATTTCGTAAATACAACTAATAATTATTATAATAATACTAATTTAATCAACAACACAGAACACTGTTACAATATTACAGCTTACAATGATACTTATGACATCTCTGAGTCTAATTTCTCTAATACTATATGCACTTATACTTTACAGAATACACCACTGCCGAACAATCTACCAACACTTGCTAATTTAGTGCCAGCCAACAATACTTTATTAACAGCAGGTATAACTTTGGTTGACTTAAATGTAACTGCTAATGATGATGACGGGGGAGACACAGTGGAAGTCTCTTTTGTAAATTCAAGCAATGATGTTGTTATCTGTACTAATGCAAGTATCTCACCAGGAACAACAGTCAGATGTAATTGGGCTGGTCTGATGGATAGTGTTGACCATAATTGGTATGTCAATGTGACTGATACTAAAAATATAACAACATCAGGGATTTATAATTTTAGCATTACTAATGCAGTGCCAACAACACCGACAAGTTTGCAATTATGTAATGGCACAGAGGGAGATTTAAATGATACTTTTACAGAGTCTCCTATATGTTTAAATTGTACTGGAAGTACTGATGTAGAGAGTAATACTATCACTTATGTACTCCAGAAAGGCAATGAAAGTGACCAAGTTTTAGGAAATTATGTCTCTTATACCGCATCTTTTGTTACAACTGGTGACAAAACAGATGGGGGATATGCAGTTTCAAAAACCAACACTGAAGATTGTGGTCAAGGTACATGCACAAATACAAATAGTTGGCAAGCTGGATTTAATGATAGTGCTGTTGCAAAGACAAAAATAGAGTGGGTTTTTAATGTTAGTACACTTGATTTATCTAGTATATTAAGTTTAAATTTATCAGGTGGTGGTTGTTGGGCTGGTGGAGTGACAGGACTTGATTGTGATGGTAGTGATGATGCTGAATTTAATCCAGGCACTTCACCGCAGTTCTATGCTTATGTTTATAATTGGGATACAGATGGATGGGAAGTGTTGGCTTGTGATGGCGGAACTCATGGCTGTATAGGGGATGGATATAATATAACGCCTGGTGGTTTTTCAGGTGCAGGTGCAGGTGCAGATTATCAAAAGTATTCATTTTACAAATTATTGGGTTCACCACCAGATTATGTTGATGAATCTAAACTGATAAAAATAAGATATAATGTAACTGGTGATACACAGGGCGGAGATTTTGATGTTATTGGAGTTTATGATTATTCTAGTTTAGAGATTTCGTACAACACAATATATACAGATGTTGGCAATCATACTGAAGGAAACACATATACTTGGAACATCACATCAGAGCCAGATGAAACTTATGAATCTATGAGATGTTGTGCAATAGATATAGATGGTAGTAATACATGTTCAGATTATTATACTATAAGCACAGCAACAGTAATTGATTATGGTGTAGGTGATTCATGTGATTATTCAAGTGGCAATTTTGTTATAGATTGCAGTGAAGATTGCACTGTTGATTCAGCAACAGATGTTGGTGGTAACGATGTAATAATTTCACATACAGACTCAAATCCTCATACTATTATTATATCAAGTGCCGTAACTAATTGCGGTGATGTCACAATAACGGGTAATGATGCAACAAACCGTTGCAATGTAATAGTTAATGCTCAATTTTGTGGTGGTGTATAAGATGAAAAAAATAATCTATGTGACTATGTTTTTGATTACAATAAGTTTAGTTTTAGCACTAGATGATGATGTTGGTATCTTGTTGACACAAGTGCCGAAAGCAGACGGCATCTATGTTGTTAATTTCAGTCTAGTGACTGCTGAAAGCGGTGGTACATTTGTATTCAACCATGACTTGATAACTGGTGTGAATGTCACGAATAACATCGCACCGATAGTTGTGGAAAACCTGACTGGTGTTGATTTCAGCGTTCCATTATGGATGCACATAATCATCAATGGAACAACACTTGATAGGAAAAAATTATTGTATGTGGCACAAAGTTTTGGTTCAAATGATTCTCTTACATTAGGTGGCAAGGTAGAAGCTGACCTTAACGTAAACAAATCAAATTATATGAATGCAAGCGGTGTCCTGAACGAGTACTGGTTTGATACAATTAATGATTTTACAGGTGCAAAGACAGACGCAAAGATATGCACTTGGGACAATACAGCAAGCACATTAAACTGTACTTACACAGATTTGACAAGCAGTTTTGGTTTGAATATTAGTTCTGATAGTGGTTCTGGTGATATTTTAGACAATGAGATTTTTAGAGTTATAGGCGGTAATGACATCAACACATCAATCTCAGGAAACAACGTAACAATCAATTCAGAGGTTGTTGATAGTGATACAGTAACTACTAATGGGTCAGGAATAAGCTTGGTTGGAACACAGGTAAACCATTCTGACACATCGGCTCAGGCAAGTTCTGATAATTCTGGAAGAACATATATCCAAGACATCTTATTAGATGGTTTTGGTCATTTAACAAGCATTGTTACTGGAACAGAGACAGTTACAGATACAACATACACTAATTCAAGCTTTAACACATACTTAATACCTGGAAATGTGAGTTGTGCCAGGCTTAATGGTTCAAGTAGTAATCTCTGCACTTTGACAGATACAATTTATACAGAAAGCAGTAAATATCTAACATTAGTAGCAGAAGATTTCAGTGTTGATGAAACTGAATTAAATGATACTATTCTTGCAATATCAGGCGGTGTTCAAACAACTATTAATGCAACTTCAGTACAAGTTTTAACTGGCACTTTAGATTCTGGGAACTTAACTTCAATATTAGATTTTAATGATGGTGATACATTAAATATTAGTGAAGTTTCTGGTACGCCTGGTTTTGAAATAAGAATAAATTTTACTGGCGTGTCTACATTCAATACATTCGGCTTGCGAGGAAGATATGACGGCGGTGCTGGTCATACAGTTCACATCGAATTATATCAAATAACTACTAATTCATGGATAGATTTTGGTATTATTACTGACCAAACGGATTTTGGTACAACATCTGCTTCAGTATTTAATCCAGAACTTTTTATAAATACAACAATTAACAGTGGGACTGTTCAGATGAGAATTATACATGATGATAGCGGAATTACTTCACATAATTATTATCTAGATTATACTGCGATATTGCAATCTGTGGGGGTTAATTTTGGTGGAGAACATGATGCGACAACAGGAAGAAACAATCAAACAAACCATCCGTGGGCTATGGATATATATGGAACTAGAGATTTCATAGGGGATTTAAATATGAGAGATATTAATGTCACTCAAATAAAAGTTAATGACACCATATTAGAAGATACTGACACAACTTATGATTCTGATAATACTTTTATTTCAGAAAGCTCTGATGTGTTTTCATTAAATAAAACTTATAGCTATTTAAATCTGAATGCAAACAATTCAGCAACAGCAACATCATTAGTTGCAAATGGTGGAAATTGTGGTGCAGGGGAATATCCTCTTGGTGTTGATACAAGTGGTGCAGTTGAAAGTTGCACTGATGCAACAACTGAAATTGATTCTGCTATTTCAACACATGCAGGAGATGATGATTCTCACCAAGCATTAGTGACTTTGACAGGTCAAGATTATTTAACATTATCAACACAACAAATAACAATGGGTGAGATTGAACCTGATGATTTGGCTTCATCTGATTTTGGTGACTTTACTTGTGATGGAAATACTTGTAGTCTTGATGATAGTTTTCAACCATTAGAATCAACATTAACAGACATTGCAGACGGAACTATTAATGAAAACTTAGTTAATACTGCTAATCCGTGGGCAGATAATGAAGTTTCAGACACATTGACTTGTAGTATTTTAACAGATGATGATACTTACGCATTAACAGGAAGTGTTGAGACATTTGACGAAAATGTTGTATTCAGCAAGAACATAACTGTTGAAAACGTGAAATTTGAGCAGAATACATCAGTAGGGTGGAGTTCAAATTCATCTGGTTGTTTAATAGGAACGGGTGCAACTGCAACATTATACATTTGTTGATGATGAAGAAAAGAATTTTTATTGGATTTGTAATTGTCTTTTCAATACTTTATTCTATATTATTGATTAGTTCCGTACAGGGTTTTCAAGCGATAGTCGGTGGCGGAGATACATATCTGCCAATGATTATATTTGAAGCAAGCTGTACGGAATCTTGGTCATGCAGTTCATGGACAACTTGTGTTGGCAATATCCAGAACAGGACTTGCACTGATGTTAATGTCTGTGGCACAACTGATAGTATGCCAGCGACAGGTCAGGCATGCACACCCCCGACTGGTGGCGGTGGGAGTAGTCCATACACAATAACAGATTGTGATGAAGGTCAGATAGTCAGGTTATGTGAATGTGGTGGTGAGGAATACAATTCTGGCTGGTGTATCAACGAGACTTATTATGATGAACCGCCAGAAGATGTTGAAGAGCCAGATGAGATAGTCAGCGAGGAAATTCTGGGATATTATTTCATAATTGAGACCACGAGGTACGCTTATAATTTATCTGAGCCGATTGAAATGACTGTAAAGACATACTACTATAATACTTTGGTAAATATGGATTTGGTCTTTCTTGAGGTAATGAGAAAGGACACTTCAGTTGATTTTTTAACATTAGAAGAAAGTTCAACAGGCATCTATCCGTTGGATTATGTCAACAATCTGGAAAAAGGCAATTATGATTTCATGTTTTCAGCAAGGAAAGGCAGTATCTTGATAAACCAGACAAAGCCTGTGAAGATAACAGACAGCACAGATTTTTATAACATATTGATAACGCCTTCAGGAGACTTATTCATTGTTGCATTTTTTAAAGATTTCTTTGATAGTTTAAGGGATGAAGATGGCAGATTAAAGCCAGTCATCTATTATGTTCTGGTGTTCCTGATAATCTTAATTTTACTTATATTGGTAATCATAATCAAAAAAAGAACATATATAAGAAAGAGATTCTTTAAAAAGAAATCAGATGATTAAAAAGATAGTTTTGTTCTTATTATTAATTTCAACAGTTAATGCACTAGACTTTGATATAGTGGCTGAAAAGACATGGCTGGCAGGAAAGATATACAGTTTTGAGATAGTGTTGTCAGAACCTTCTAACAATGTTTCTTTTGAAATAATAGATATGAACAACCAGACAATCTTATCAAGGAAGATTCCGAGAAAGATAAAGGAAAACATCTATTCATACGAAGTGATAGTCCCGACAAATGAGAAAGAGAATATGTATTTCATCAATGTAACGGTCAACGATATTAAAAAGATACATCCTGTCACAATCAAAGAAATTTCTTTCTTGAAAAAGATATGGTACATGATACAGGCATTCTTCGGCTATAACCCATTATTCTGAGAAAAATATATAAATCACATATATAATAATATTGTTTAATGGATGTCGAAGTTGAAAAATGTTCAAAGTGCGGAAAGCTGAAAGAGATTGAAGTTGGCTCTGACACATGTGAAGATTGTAAAAACAAGCTTAATTCTAATTACTAATTTTTAATAGAAAAATATAAATACTCAAAAACAAATTTAAAACACTATCAATGGCAAAAAAACCAAAAAGAAGGTCTAAAAAACCTGCTAAAAAAAAGGTGATTGTGCCTGTTATTATAATTCTTTTCATACTGATTGTTAGTGGCATTTTCTTTGTCAGGGAGACTACAATAGCTTGTGGCTCGACTTCAGTTCTATCTATTGATACAGTATCTTTGATTGATGGCGGAAGCAAGATAAGAGTTCTTGCAAGAGCAGGTACAGGAAGCGGTGAATGTCTCGCAATAAGTTGGAATAAAGATGACATCGAAAAAAAACTTGAACAATAAGAGGGCGGTGATTGGGAAGTTACAAATTCTGTTTCTGGTTCTTTTACAAAAATATCACAAAGCGAGCAATTTCCTGTTTTCAAAGACACTTCTAAGATTTATTCAATAGCACAGATGGTCAAGACAACTAACACTGCATTAGGAACTTGCATCGGTGTATGTCCAAGCGGTACGATAGGCGGTCATGCTTTCAGGAAAGGCGGTCTTTTCGGTGCGGAATGCTATTGTATCCAAACATATTCAATAGGTCAGGATGCAAGATTCGGCGAGACAAGAGACAGGGATTTCGAGATAGAATTCTCTGTTGACGGACTAGACCCAATAACATTGACGCAAGATACCACAACTGGAAGAAATGACAAAGTCTTTGTAAGATGGGAAGGAGATTTGCTGAGAAACCAATGGCTGTCAACACCAAATTATGACGCAATGTTTTTTGTAAACACACAGAACTGGCAATTTGTTGATGATGGTGCATACGGTGATTATAAACCTGTAAGGGAGAATTTTATCGGTGATGAATGTTCAGACCCGAATGATGACTGGTGTTATTTTGCGATTTGGGATTATGACAAGGCTCTTGCCAAAGTCCAGAGATATAATTCAGAAACAAGCAATATCATCCAGAACAAGAAAGCAGAATTCCTTTCACAAAACCCAATTATAAGAAGGATAAATGTTGATACAGGTAATCTGTTGGAAGTTGAATTGGAGACACCGATGACAACAGGATTGTTCACGATTGAGATTGACGCTGACTGGGTCGGCATAAGGCAGGTCACAGGAGAGCCAGACTTGGATTGCAGTAATCTTGGCGGATTCACGGTTGAATCAGGCGATACAGAGACGCAATCTTTTGTTATAACGAACATTGGGACGAGCCAGACTGAAAGGGCAAGCTTCAATCTAGGTGTTGACTGCGGTACAGGTGCATCATCACAATTAAGCACTTACGGTGTTGACTTATTGGGTGGAGAGAGCAGGACAGTCAAGGCAACAGTGAGTGCAATTTCAACAAGCGGTACAAAATCATTCTCATGCACAATCACAGCAAGAGACATAATCTCTGATGAAAAAGATACTTGTTCTTATTCGTTCAAGGCAGAAGAGGTCACTGAAGACTGCACAAAAAATGTATGTGTAGGTTCAGACTTATGGGATTGTGTAAATGGAATTTATCTGATTAAGGAATGCCAGTATGGTTGCGATGCAAGGAACACAAGATGTTATGAAAGCACAGATGAGATATGTGATGACGGTGTTGACAATGATGCTGACGGGAAGATAGATATGGAAGACCCAGACTGCCAGACAAAAAAAGGCTTTTTGGAAATGCTTAAAGAGAACATATTGATTGTATCGATAATTCTAAGCGTATTGACATCATTAGGAGTTTTCGGCTACCTTTACAACACGTATGAAGCAAAGAAGAAAAAGAAGGATAATGTCAATATAGTCATGTTCGTAATCGGCTCATTGTCAGCAGGCGGTCTTGTTTACTTCTTATTCAAGACTTTCATAGACTTCATATTCACATGGCAGGGCATCTTAATAATCATCGCAGTAGGTGTTGTCCTGTTCGCAATAAAGAATTTAATGAGCAAACTAAACTTTCTGGGGTTGAAGTAAAGATGGAAAAATTTGTAAAAACATTCAAATTACCAACACAAATAGTCAAGCTTGAATTAACAATCAAGAAAAAGTCGGGCAAAGATTACAAGACAATGAAAACAGGCACTTTTGATGTTTTATCTATAAGTGGAGATTCAGCACAAAGAACTAAAGGAAGACCAAGATGGGATTCTGCTGGACAGATTTATGATTCTATTGAAATGCCAACACCTAATTTGAAGAAAATTATCACGATTTGGAAAAAATGGCATCTGAATGATTTGACAGCAGGCTCAAAAAGACAGGAAGATGCTTTAAACAAATGGCGTGGAAGACCTAAAGGCTGGTCTTATGATGAAGACGTTCAATTCTTAAAGAAAAAAAGACTTTACAATGATAAAGGTTACAAGTACGGCAGTGCATGGTTAGTAAGACCATTGCCAAGCAAAGTTAAATCAGATATTAAAAAACTATTCAGGTGATTGTCATGACAACAAAATCAACATTAGAAAATCAAATAAAATTTCTTAACAAACAAATTGCCACAAGAACTCACGAACTAAGTTTAGACTGGGCTTATGGTGGTGTTAGATTAGTTTTAGAAAATAAGAAAAGATATACACAAGCAGACTTAAGCAGAAGATTGAGCAAACCTGAACTGTATGAAGTTCTATATGCTTTAACTAATGTTTTAAGAACGATGAAGTATGATAAAGGATTAAGAAGAACTGTTAAATAAAAAAATAAATGAACTCAACACTATTAGCTACATGTAAACTGGTGACAGAGCCAAAGCCTTTGCTAGACAATATAATGGTCTTGCTGAAGACACAATATATATTACTGCCGATTGTCTTCATAGTTTTTCCATTGATAGTATTGTTCTTTTTCAGGAGAAGGATTAACTCAAAACTGACAGTCAAAGAAGTCAAGGCAGAACTGTTCCTGATGTTCTTGTTGACGCAGATATTCTCACTGTTATCATACTTAATCATACTATCAGCAGACTTCCAGTTCATTAAAGATATAATAAATAGTTTAAAGTAAAATGCCAAGAAAGAAGAGAAAAAAAGGAGTCAGAATTGATTTTTCAAAGGTCAAAGGAAAATATCAAGGTAAAGAATGGAATGCTTTAAAACAAAAACAAGAAGAAAATAAGAAAAATATCATATATTGGAACTCTGCTTCAGGTGGAAAACCATACGAAGTAAAAAGAAGATTTTTGTATTATGGCGGTAAAAAAGTCTATAAATGGAAAGGCTGGGGATTAGGTAAAGGACGAACTTATTATGAAACAAAAGAAAAAGGATATTTCAAACCATTTACAATGACTGATACTTTTTATAATTATTTAAAAAAATATATGAAACCATTTAAAATTCCAATATCAAGAAAAAGGTGAAAAATCATGTTATGTAAAAAATGTCGTAAAAGAGAATCAATGCCTGAATATTCAATTTGTAGAGTGTGTTTTGGTAAAAAAGTTTTAAAAGGAAAAAGAAAAAAAGCTGTTGAAAGAAAACTACTAAAAAAGAAAAAAATCAAAAATTACAAAATCGGAAGTGTAATTCGTTACAAAACTCATAAAGAAGGAAAACCGAGAACTGTTAAAGTCACAGAAAAGCATAAAAATGTTAAAAATAGGGGTGGCGGATTTGCAGGATATGGTCATAATAAAAAAGATAAAAAAACCTTCTTCTGGGGTTATGATTTTCAAATCTATAAGATTGTAAAAAGGTGAATTAATCATGGTAAAGATAAAAAAATATGATTCCAAAACAAGACACATATCAAGAATTAAAAAATTAATTAAAAATGTTGAACAATTACCCAAGAAAAAAAGATATGGTGGTGGTTCTTTATATACTGAAAAAGCAGTTAAAGAACTAAAAAAATATCTAAAATTCATTCCTAAATATATGGATTAGGATTAATTAACAAAGTTGATGCTCATGGCTAAAAAGAGAAAAAAAGCAAAGAAAAAAGAAGATATGCCTAAGATGTTGATGAAACTGACTGCAACCGCAGTGTTGTCATTGGTCATCTTATTTCTTTTTGGGCTTCTTTTCACTACACTAAGAAACTATATAGCAGACTTGATTTGGTTTGTAGAAGGTATCTTGATAGTATGCTTCATGGTGTATGTGATAAGGGTCAGGAAAGGGAAAGAGATTATCAGTGCAGAGTCAGGTGTGAAAGTCATTTCAATGACAATTTTGATAACTGCATTGGACAAAGCATTCACAATACCATATATAGGATATGTTGTATCTACTAATGTGTTTGGTTTTTTCACTGTATTATCGATTGTCTGGCTTTCAGAAATCATTGTCAAGAGATACATGTAAAGGCAGAGAATCTTTTTTTTGAAGATGGCAGATAAAATTAAGAGAAAGACAAAGATTTTGATAGTTTCAACCATTCTGATAATTTTTCTTATGGCAATATTTTTTGTACGTCAGACTGCACTAATCGGCATGGGAACTGACTTCGTTCTTGAGACAGAAGATTTGAAGATAACATTCAATGCTTTTGACAAGTATTGGAAGAAGACTGGTTGCAAGCCGACTGGATGTTCTGGAAAAAGTGCGTGCCGTGTCTGGGGTGAAGTGATTGACTATGAATTTGACTGCACTATTGAACAATGCTATGGTGAAGGCTGGCGTGACTGTGACAGTATCGCAAGCAGAAGCAACTGCATGTACGGTGAGAATTGTGATGAAAGAACTTCAACAAGCAGAGGAGATTATTGTGAAAGTCATTGCAGTTGGATTGACGGCTATGATTTAGGTACATACGGCGGTGCAATCTATGACAGTTATGATAATTGTGCATGGTATATTTTAGTTAAAGACAAGGAAGGCAACCTGATAAAGGAATTATCTGCACAGGATAAATATGGTGAAGACTGGGAAAAAGACAAATATTACAGGGAAGCCATTGATTTCAAGTATGAAGGGACTTCTATAAAAACTATATCTGACCATTACGGAATTGTCCAGAGACGTGCAGACGGCTCTAGTATAAAATCATGTATAAGTGTGAAATTTCAGGTTGAAGATGACAGATACAGATATAATGTCTGTCTTGGTAATGACGGTCTTGATGAGCCAGACTGTATAGAGCCAGTGACTTTATTATGTAAATTAGGATGTCCAGAAGACAAAGAGCTTGATTATGACTCATGCACTTGTGTTGAACCACAGCCAGAATGTATTTCAGATTCAGACTGTTCAGAAGGCTTTTTCTGTGTGAATGACGAATGCACACTTGAGGAAGAGCCACCAGAGGAAGAGCCACCAGAACAAGAACCAGAAGAGCCTTTTGAATTTAAACTGACGAACACCATCATCATAATAATATTATTTATATTAATGCTTATCACATTCAGCATCTTGTTCAACAGGAACAGGAAAACAAAGAAGAAAAGGTGAGTAATGCTATGGCAAAAAAGAAAAAATATAAGAAGAAAAATAAAGTAGTTGAGTTTGTTGACAAAGTAGCTGACGGTCTGTTGGTATTCGGCGGTCTGAACATAGGTATTCTTGAGTTCCTAGACTTCAATATGGTCTCGGACATATTAGGCAAGATACACCCGACAGTCGGCACTGTGACTATTGGTCTGATAACAGCATCAGGTCTGTGGAAAATCGGCTGGGCAGTCAAGAACCAGTTTTTTGATTAATTTTTTATAATCCACAAAAGTTCATTGGAAGCAGAGTCTAACGTGAGGGGATGATGACGCTTCTATTATTTTAATTTGAAGAAGATGGCAAAGAAAAGAAAGAAAAAACGCAATATGTGGAAGATTTCATTCTTTATTCTACTAGTCTTGTTTACTATAATAATGTTTTATATAGTTACTAAACCAAAAATTACAGCACCACATGATAGTGATAGTTTTAATTTCTGGACTGGTAATGAGATTGATGTCAAGCCAAATTGTTTAAATCCTAATAATCCAGAAAATAACAACTGTTATGCAAAAGAAATAATTATAATTGATAGAGACACAATGCGTTTGAGTTGTGTATGTTTAAAATAAAATGGCAAAGAAAATAAAGATAACAAAAGGATTCAAGAACGCAATATTCTTGATAGGTTTCATCGGATTTGTGACACTGATAGGTCAGTTCTTTGAGCTTTGGACTTTTACGAACTTCCAGATATTGATGGTTCAGACAATGGTGTTAGGTATTGGTCTGACAGCAGAAGGCGGTATCAGGACAGCATTGAAGATGTGGAAAGATGGTCTGACATCAAAGGAATTGGCACACATTTTCACGATAATAATAGGTATTATTGTAATCATATCAGCCAGTATAGGATTATCCACAGGCTCAATCCCAGAGCAGTTGAAGGGCATCATGGGGACTGTCTATATCATAGCACTGGTCGTAATAATCTACGAGAGGAGTATCTAAAATGAAACAAAAACTATTTTCAATACTTTTGATAACATTGATGTTATCTAGTTTGGTTACAGCACAGTCAACTGAAGAAGTGCCTAGACAGGGTATAACACCTGACATGAAGTTCAGATATGCTTTGAAGACAGGCTACGAGTTCGCAGAAGGGCTTGTTTACAGGATAAGGAACAGACAGGCAGAGCATCATCTTATCAAGGCAGAACGGCGTTTAGCTGAGTTAAGGGACATGCCAGATGATTTAAAAGAAGATTACGCAGAAGAGCTTATGGAAGAGTATGAAGAAGAATTGACTGAAGCAGAGAATCTTGGCTATTTAGTTTCAGATTTGGCAAGAAGAAAGATGTTTCAGGAGAAGCTGGAACTTGCGACACAGCACCATCTAGATGTTTTGGAAGATGTCTTGGAAAAAGTGCCAGTGCAGGCAAGAAACGGCATCCAGAACGCAATCCAGAAATCAGAGCAGGCAAGGGAAAAAGCGACTGAACGTATAAGAAAAATCAATGATGCCATTAATGAGCTTGAGGAATAAATATGGTAAAGAAAAAGAAGCAAAAGAAGAAGATGTCCAAGAGAGAATGGAAAGGGCTTATGATAACTGTTTTTGTGATGTTTGTTTTAGGCGTTTTGAGGACTGTCTTGCCTAATTATCTGTCACAAAATTTATTATGGGTAGCTGACATGATTCAGACTGCAATCTCATTCTTATTTATTCCATTAGTATATTTCATTGTTACAAATATCTTCAATGCAAAAACTATATTAAAAAGATAAAAGATGGCAAACAAAAAAAAGAAAAGAAACATTACACCGATATTATTGACTGCATTAGTGTTCTTCATACTTGGAATTGTTTTCCTGTTTGTAGTGAACAACTTCAATGGAGAGCCAGTCTATGACTTCGTTAGCTGTACTTATAACAAGCATTCTTGTGAAGCCCCAGCATGGGATGGTATATGCACTGATGAGATTGAGGATGAATGCTGTACTGAGATAAGGGTTTGCAGTGGTATTGTAAGCAATCCGACAGATTGTCTGGACAAGTACTGTTATGAAGACGGCAAGAGATGTGAAGGCATCTACACTACACAAGGTCTTTACGAATGCAAGTGTATCGGCATCTATACTTAAATTAAAGTGATTTAAGATGGTAAAGAAGAGAAAATATACTAAGAAAAATAAAAACAAAAAGCTGAAATGGGTAATTTTAGCACTGATTTTGATACTGATTCTAGGTTTTGTGTCTGTCAAATTTGAAGTATATGGTAAGGTAAGGGCTTGGTGGCAGGACTTCAATTCTGTTGATGAAGGTGAAGATGATGATGATGCAGAGCCAGACCCAGAATGTGAA
Organism: Candidatus Nanohalarchaeota archaeon; assembly: GCA_030634545.1. Lineage (GTDB taxonomy): Archaea > EX4484-52 > EX4484-52 > EX4484-52 > B79-G9 > B79-G9. The sequence continues at coordinate 28,072 of DAOWAN010000002.1, read as the reverse complement.
AAGATATTCTCATTAGGTCAGTATTGCAATGAAGACCCTGGTTGCTGTGAAGAAGGCACTGCATGTGCAAGGACACTCATTAAATGGGAATGCAAATATTTATATCCTGTCTGTGAGAACGTCCTAGAACATAACTGGGAACTTGGAGATGAGTTCACTTATGAAAATTATAAGAATATATTGAGTATGGCTGAAAGGTCAATCGACTTCTATGATTACCTTAATGCAGGTAATGAAGAAGATATAGATTATGCTTACGAGATGGAACAGTGCATGTCAAATCATCCGAACTATATAGACTTCTGTTGCAGATGTCCAGACGGTTCAGCAACAAGGTTTGTATGGCTTGCTGATGAAGAGATACATTACATGTGGTGCTTCCCTAATCCGACTTAAAAGAAAAAGATGGTAAAATTTGTAAAAAGATTTGAAAAAATTAAAGGAGTTAGAAAAGCAGTATATCTTCCAAAAACATTACATTTAACAATCTTTTATAAAAAAAGATTCAAAAGAAAAAATATTAAAGTGAGAGTGTTAGCAGAATTGGATAAATCAAATCTTAAAAATTCAGTAGAAACATTATCTCTTTATGAAGAATAAGAAAAAGGTGATATGTTATGGCAAAAATAGGGAACTGGAAACAGATTGAAAATAATAAATATGGTATAAGGTTTCATAATAAACAACCAAATGCAACATATAGAATTTTTGGCTTTTGGGCTGAAATAAAAGGAAAAGAAAGATGGGATGTTGTAACATCTAATATTTATTCAAGAACTAAAGTGAGTTGGACTAAGAGAAAAACATTTAAGAAAAAATCAAAAGCATTGAAATTTATTAAATCTTGGATGGAAAAACACCCAAAAGGTGTTAAGAAAAGGTGATAAATCATGGCAAAAAAAAGAAGAAAAGCAAGAGTTAAAGCAAGAAAATTTTGGGACATTAAGAATGTTTTGACAACACTGAAAAGCTATGTTGCAGGCTTAGTATCAGGACTGCCTTTGGTATTGATGGTTTATCTGAGAGGTCTTATTGACCCGACCAGGACAAACCTGATGATGCTGGCAGGCTTTTTGATATTATGTTACGGAATCTTTAATCTATGGTTCTGGGGATTCTTAGCAAACAAATGGTTTGAATGGGAATAAATCTTAAAATAGATGGTAAAGAAGAAAACAAAGAGTAAAGTACGGGGTACGATAATAGTAGTGGTTATTTTATTTCTTTTGGCAATTACTGTATTCATAAGTCCAAGCAGGCAGACAGCTTTAATCGGGATTGGAATACCGCTTGATATTCTTGTGACGCATCAATCAGGTGAGACATGGAAATTCAGGGTTCATACAGGTGAAAATTATTACAGTTTCCAAGGATGCAAAGAATTTAGTTCTGATAATTTTGGTGCATGCAGTGTGTATATTGAAGATATTGGAATTTCAGGTGTCTGCCCTATTTACGATGTTTATGTTGCTGGTTACAGGGATTGTGATAGAAGTAGTTGTGCGTATGGTGATGTATGTGATAAAACTCTTTATTGCAACAGCCATTGTACTTGGTATGATAGATATTATCTTGGAGATTATGGTGGCATTGATTATGATTCTGAAAATGGATGCTCTTGGTATGTTGAACTGCTTGACCAAAACAATAATATTATGCAAAGATGGAGTAAGATTGAAGAGATTGAAGGCTGGAGTGGAGACAGACCGTTCACAACAAAGATATTGAACATACAATATGATAATTTATTTTTAGATATACCTTACGGCAGTAATAACAAATATTATGATGGAAGCGACTGTCTCTGGGTTCGTGGTCAGGTCTATGACGGCATCTGGCAACAGAATTTCTGCAAAGGCACTGATTGGAATGACCCAGCCCAACCGCATTGTGTGGAGAGCATAACTAAAATCTGTCCTTTGACATGCTCTGGTGATTATGTTGTTGACCAAGACCAATGTGTATGTGTTCAAAAACAAGTTCCTGATATATGTCTTGCTTATGGATATTCAACTTTTTCCGAGTGCAGGTCTAATCTAATTGACATCATAAATTCTGCTAATTTAGAGATTGACGAGATTCTGATATTGATTGATAATCTGATAGATTTAAGGGAAGACAAGATAAGGTTGCTTGAAGAATTACAGCTTACTCTTGATGAGCAGGCAAGGTTAATATCACATCTTGATTTGACGATACAGGAACAGGCAGAGATTATAGACAGGCTGAAATTGACAATAGAGGAAAAAGCCTTATTGATTAACCAGCTTGAAATTACAGTCAACCAGATGACAGAGCTTATTTCACAATTTGAGATGACTATTGAAGAGAAAGGTCTTTTGATAGCAGAGCTTGACAGGACAATATTGGAACAGACGGATATAATTGACCAGCTTCAGTTGACAGTGGATGAAAAAGCTATCATCATTGCCCAATTAGAGCTTTCAGTACAGGAACAGGCAATCATGATACAGCAGTTGAGCCTGAATGTGCAGGAACAGGCAATAATAATAGATAACCTGAACATAAATCTTCTGGAAAAGGCTATACTTATAGGTCTGTTAGAGATTCAGACAGAAGAGCAGGCAAGATTGATTGCAGAGATGGAACTGAGCTTTGCAGAACAGGGTGAAATCATATCTGCATTGCAGAACACCATTGCAGAAGATGTCATATTCATACAGGAGATAACTGGGAAGGTTGAAGAGCAGGCATTAATCATATTGGCGATGGAACTGTCAACAGAAGAACAGGCAAGGCTGATAACAGAGCTTCAGTTGAACATAGAAGAACAGGCAAGGCTGATAACAGAGCTTCAGCTAAGCACTGGAGAGCAGGCAGAGATTATATCTAATCTGGAACTGACAACAGAAGAGCAGGCAGAGATTATAATCAACATGCAACTTAATCTTGATGAACAGGTAATAATAATATCTGAGCTTGAGCTTAATTCTGAAGAGCAGGCGGAACTGGTAGAGAAGCTGAGACTGAACAATGAAGAGCAACAGAGACTCATAAAGGAATTGGAAGATATAATCAGCAAGGAAAGAAACAAGAACACGATGATAATTGTGGGTGCAGTTGCAATCATATTTTTCTTACTGTTGATATTGGTAAAATACAAGAAGAATTTCAAGAAAAAGAAAAAATAACAGGCACATATAATTTATTTCTTTTTCTTATTTCTATATAAGATATTCATTATATGAAAATGTAACTAAAAGTAGCTAATTCTTAGTTGATTTACTCTTAAATAGGTTAAAAAACGAAAGGTTTATATATATGATATGTCATACTAATAAATATGAAATGTCTTAAAGACAAGAAAAGTGAAGTAAAGGTGAAAAAATGAAAGACAAAAACTGGTTTGCAGTTGACCGAGAAGGTCTGAAGAATCTGATAGGCAAGAAAGGTAAAAAGTTCATATTAAGAGAACTGGTACAGAACGCTTTGGATGAGCCTATCACACAATGCAGAGTCAACATGGTGCAGTCAAAAGGCATGATGACTTTGAGCATCGAAGATGACAGCCCGATAGGTTTCAGGAATTTGACACATGCTTACACACTGTTTGCAGACACATATAAACGAAGAGATTCAGAGAAGCGTGGACGGTTCAACATAGGAGAGAAGCTGGTGTTCGCTGTCTGCACCGAAGCAAAGGTTGAGACAACCACAGGCACTATTGTATTTGACAGCAAAGGAAGGCACAACAGACGCTTTAAAAGGGATTCTGGCTCAATGATAACAATAAAATTAAGAGCCAACAAACAGGATGCTGGTGAGATGCTGGAAGATGCTATGATGTACCTAGTCCCAAAAGGCATCAATTATTATGTGAACGGTGTCAAAGTTGATTATGTAGAGCCTGACAAAATATTCAAGACAACCTTACAGACTGAGATAGAGAAAGAAGGCACGATGTCAAGGACAAAAAGGATGACAAAAGTTCATCTTCACAAGACACGGAGAGACACTAAGTATATCTTTGAGATGGGCATCCCGATAACAGACATCGAATGTGGATATGACATTGACGTACAGCAGAAGATACCTTTGAGCTTAGATAGGGAAACTGTACTGCCTAGCTTCTTACAGGATTTATATGCAGAGGTTCTGAACAACACTTATGAAGATATTGAGAAAGAGAACAGTTCTGACTTATGGGTTAGGTCAGCGATGAGTGATGACAGGATTGAGAAGGAAGCTGTTGAAAGTATCGTAAAGAAAAGATTCGGAGATAAGGTCGCAGTGGCAAACAATTTTGACCCAAACTCAATAGATGAAGCAATCAGTCACGGCTACAATGTTGTTCATGGCTCAGAGATGGGTTCTGCTGAATGGGAAAACATCAAGAGGTTCGGTGCGATAGAAAGCACAAGCGACAGGTTCGGGACTAATTTCACAAATGCACAAAGCGTCAGACCGACTGTGAGTATGGACAGGGTCGGCAAATATGCACAGAAGATAGCTAAGAGATTGCTGGGTATAGACATCGGTGTAGAGTTCGTTAAAGGCGGTTTTAACATGGTTGTGGCACAGTATGGTCACAGAGTCATGACATTCAACGTAAGCAGATTAAAGGGCTTCTTTGACATCACAGTCTGTCCAATGACAACATCACTGATATTACATGAATTAGGTCATGAGAAAGGGCATCACACAGAGCATTCATATCATGAGTGCATCACAAAGATGGCTGGCAAATTAGTCATGATTGCACTGGAAGAGCCAGAGTTCTTCGGGGTGGATTAAGATGGTAAAACTATTGAAAACAACACGAGTACAACTTAAAGTAATATTAACTTGGTTAGCTGACTTGAAGGATGAAGAATGGAACAGATGGGTAAACACAAAAAGCTATGAGAATGACAATGATTTAGAGAGTCAAGTAGATGGTATTGCAAATGCTATTGATGAATTAAATGAAACAATAGAAGGAATGACAGTTAATGGTGAAGTAATAGAATGGAAATGATTAAATTTCACAATCCGCAACAGTTTTTAAGTGATTTTAGGCACTCGTTGAGACTGTCATTGAATCAATGGAATAAGACAGATATTTTCTGCGAGTGTTTAGTTATCATAATAATATTAATCAAACAGGTGATATGAATGACAACAGCAAGAGATAATATAATTAGATTTCAAAAATTGACAGAAGAGTATAGAGAAATTTTTGGCAAGGAAAAATCATGTGAAAATTTCCTAAACTGGATAGCATCTATGTTGAATAAGGAATGGTTAAAAAAATGAAAGTAGTCGATAAATTAGAGGACGTGTTTTACGGTGCAGGCATCGTGAAGACACACGCTATCAGCGAGACTAAGTTTAATAAATATACTTTATGTGGTGGTGACTTAGCAAAAGGAAAGATGACTGTCTGCGGTTACATAATCAACAGGCTTAATAAAACAGAAGTCAGAAAAAAAGATTTTACACTGGAAGAAGTCAAGAAAATAGTTGACTGCAAAAACTGTCTAAAAAAACTTGAAAAAGGTGAACTAGAAAATGTTAACGCCAACTAAAAAGATTGCACTTTCAGTCAAGAATGCGAGAAGAAGGGATGAAAAGCTTCTCAATAGGCTGGAAGAGTTAAAAAATATCACAGGGATTAACACTGACACGGACATGGTGCGGTACTGTGTCAAATACACTCATGATAGGGTAAAAAAAGAAAATAGGAAATTTGAAGAAACAAAATTATGAAGAACAAAAGGTGATATGAATGAAAATACTAAAAACTATTGAATTAACTGAAGATTGTAAAGATATTAAAGGGGTCGGCATTCCAAAAGGAACTAAATTATATATAGTTTGGATTGGAGACAAAGCACCGTTTGGTGATGGACATAGATTAATGAAATGCCGAGTTGACAACGGAACAGGTCACATGGACTTAATGCCTGAAACTGTGGTAAGAGACACGGAGATAAAATGACAAAATCTATTGAATTTAAACCGTTTAAAGAAATAGTCCAAGAAACAGGTTGGAGATACAGAAAAAAACCAATAGGTCAGCAATGGTATTATGACGCTAATATAGGTTATTTGACAAATGGAAGAGGAGAAGGCATGTCATTACATAAAGGAACTAAATTACATGAGATTTACAAGATAGTTGATGCCCTCAATAAAAGAGATGTTAAGATAGCAGAACTGGAAAAGGTGAACTAGAAAATGTTAAAAGCAAATATCAGTGCTAAGAAAAGAAAGATATTGGAGAAAGACTTAGAAATCGTTGTTAAATTCTTTAATGCCAGAATTAAAAAAGCAGAAGAAAATTATGAAAAATCTGTTAATAAAGAATATAGAGATTTTAATAAAGTAATCATAAAAATAGCAGACAAAAGAACACATAGAAATTACACTGTTTGGAGAGTTGCAAGTGCAATGGGTCTAAAAGACATAAAAAAACTGAGGTAAAAATGGAATATGACTTAACGAAAAAAGCAACTGAAGAGAACCTTCGGAAATTCGCAGTAGAGATAAAGAAAATATCAAGACAAATCGGCTTTAAAGTATCAGCGAGGGGCTGGGCATATCAATTAGAAACGGCAAATCTTATCACAAAGGCAGATTTTGATAAGGTCGAAAATCTAATGAACAAATGCAGGAAGAAAGGCATCCTGCCAATAGATTTCACAGAAGAAGATGTCGGCAGGGCATTTGAAGGTGTTGAAGTGCCAACTGAACAAACACCAGTGCAGTACATGAAAGAGTATGTTCAAGCTTCTCTGGATTGTGAAGAATGGTACACGCCTGACTGGTGGGATGGTGAAGAGTATTATATCCAGATGATTGTCGAGAAAGTTGACCTGAAGACATTGTTCAGACCAGTATGCCAGAAATTCCATATACCAATCGCAACATCAAAGGGCTGGTCTTCGATGCACCAGAGAGCAATCTATTCAAGAAGGTTCAAGGAAGCTGAACAAAAAGGTCTTAAATGCGTATTATTATACTGCGGAGACCATGACCCAGATGGGTTAAGGATTTCAGATTTTTTAAGGAAAAACATAAGAGATTTGATGTTCATTGAATGGGCAGATGGTGAGACAGGCTACAATCCAGAAGACTTGATAATCAAAAGGTTCGGTCTTGACTATGATTTCATTGAAGAAAATAAATTAACATGGATTGACAATCTGATTACAGGAAGCAAAGGGGCTATTGCAGAATTGCAAAATGGAAAGATAGTGCAAGGAAGAACCAAATCAGGCAAACTGCATCCAAATTTCAATCTTCCCTATGCACAAGAATATCTCAGCAAATATGGTGTGAGGAAATGTGAAGCAAACGCATTGATAGTCATTCCAAAAAAGTCAAGAGAATTTGTCAGGCAAGCCATTGTCAATTATGTTGGTGAAGAAGCAGAAGACAGGTTTGAAGAGAAAAGGCAGGAGATACGTGACATTCTGGATGAGTTCAGGGAAAAGACAGGACTGAATGAAGCTTTGCAGAAAGCACTTGACATGATAAATAAAGAACAAGAAGAGGGTGAAGAATAATGAGAGAAATCAAATATAAAGCTTTGTTTGACGATGGAGAAATAGTACGTTTAGATTTTAAAAATAGAAGAAATATTCTAAGATTAATTGATTGTCAACATGAAGCAAAAATAACACAGTACGCAGGTCTAAAATACAAAAATGGCGAAGAAATCTATGAAGGAGACAAAATAATCGCAACATACATGAAAGGAAAGTGGTTTAAAGGTGTTGTTGAATTCATAGAAGGCAGTTTTGTCATCAGGATAGAAGAACATTATGAAACTCCAAATCTTCCAGAATATGATATTGGTCAAGTGACTGAATTAAATAATTTTCTGGAAATTGAAAAAGGTGAATAAACATGGAAGAAAAATATGAAATAAAAAAACATACATTATACGGTGTTGGAGATGGTTATCCTTCTTTTAGTTCAAAAGAAGGTGCTGAAGAAGAAGTCAAAGGACTAAAAGAAAAAGAACAAAGAAAAAGAAGCGAATACAAACATTGTCCACACTGTGATAAGAAACTAGATATTACAAAAGACTTAGAAAAAGACTATAAAGAATTATTGTTAAGAGTTGAGAATTTAAAGAGTTATTCTCATGATGTTCTTGACAAAAAAATTGGATATAAGTACACTTTAAAATATTATAATGAGAAGGTTGAACTTACTCAAATGAGAGAAATCTTAAAAAATATTTCAAGTAGAATCTATAATCTTGCACAAGGGAAATTAAGAGTAACATACAATTCTTGGAGTGATGGATTTAATTATTCTCTATCTCAATCAGGGTTGAATTTTGATGCTAAAAAAAGACATTTGATAAAAGAAATGTATGAAAAGGAAGAAAAAGGCGATAAATGATGCAATTAGAACTAACACATGTTGAAATCAGGACTATTGAAGAAGCTGTTAAAAAACACAGGAAAGAAATGTGGGAAAATAGAGCAAAAACCATTATAGACAAATCCTTTGAAAATGTTCAGGAATTATATAAAGAATTCATTGCAATAGACAATTCTTTTACTGAAGAAGGTGTAGTCAACAACATTCTCAAGAAGATTGAGGAATATGATAAAAAATTAATTAAAGGGTTAGGTGGTGGATGATATGAGAGACATAAATGATTGTATAGCATGCCACCAAGATTATCCTTACGGATGTGAATTTCACATGGGGGAATTACAATGAAGTTTTCAAAAACACGAAGGGATAAAATCAAGAAATATGCAAGAGCATATTATGATGCACACAGACAAGATTTTGTTGAGAATCCAAATTTTGAGTTATGTGTGAAAGATAACAAACAACAGTGGAAATGCAACACGTGTGGTGTAAAAGAACAATGCGGTCAAGGAGAACATATTTGGCAAGAAAATCCAAATGTGCTTGAAGACTTGATTGATGATATTTTAAATCTATTTGAAAAGAAATATAGTATTAAAAGAATAAAGAAAAAATGAAAGTAAAACTGTTAAGAAACATCCCTGTTGCTAAAGAGCATGGTCTAACTGAAGGAAAAGTTTTGGATGTTGCAGTAGATGACAAAACAGGTCTTTGGGTAAAAGGAGACACAGGAGAAAAAGTAAAACTTTGGTCTGAGGAATATGAAGAGGTAAACAAATGAAACGCCCACTGAATCCACAGCCATCATTAGAATTTAAGCCAAGAGATGCAAAGAAAGGTGTTGGCATAAAATTTTCATCTCATGATGAAGATTATATCACAATATTAAAAGGAAAAAGAAGAGTCATCTTCACAATATCTAGTTGGAGAGGAATAAGCATCGGTGCAATCCATTATTACGGATATTTTCGATATTGGGATTTAAATGTTAAAAACCTGAAAACAGGAAAAATAACAGGACTTTCGTGTAGAAATTATCCAGAAGAAGCAAAATCAGAAAGGATAAGTGTTGAGAAAATATCTGAAAAAACAATTAGGAATCTTTATGATGAAGATGCCAGACCAAGAGTAAGAAAAGGATTTCCAACAGAATGTTTTGACACAGTAGATGAAGTTATTATTGAAGCCAAGAAAGTTGCTAAACTATTATTTAATGATGAATGGGAAATTGATTGGGAAGACATAGAAGATTGGAAGGAGAAAAAATGAAAATAGTTCAAAAAATGTTAAGGGAAGCTGGAAAAAGTCCAAGCAAATTTAGTAGCAGTAAATTCAGTATTTTATTAGATGAATGTATAAGGCAAAGAAAATGAAAAAGACAAGAAAGATGCACGAGTTCAAGCACGTATTTCGACTGCCGAAGAGAGATTTCTCTGATGTGGAAGATGTCGAGCTTACAGTACATCAGGATTTACAAGAAAGAGATGAGTACGGTTTTGAACACATAAACTTCTGGGTGACAATCCCTAAATATTTATATGAGAAGGTTGTTGACACCGAAGAGCAGTATCTTGTAACGAGGTCAGAAGATTCCTTTGCCAGAGAAAAAGACAGCTTCAACAAGCCGAAGTTTGTCAGGTTCAAGAACATAGTGAAATCATCCCAATTTCTTGATATAGTGAGGGAACTGAACAAGATTACAAAAGATGCAATACAAGTCCAGCTAGTCCAAGATTCAGAGAAAATAAAAGTCATCTGCGTAAAATTCACTAAATCAGAATCAAAGCAGAGGGATAGCTGGCATCATGCGAAGATGGGTCTGAAGATTGATTTCTCATTCCAGTGGTTTGTAGCATACAAAAGAGAGATAGAATATTGGGGTAAAAAAATAATCTATGAAGGCTTAGAGCAGGACACACACGGTCTTCAAGGACAGCGTAAAGGCTACGGCTTCAAACAGATATGGGGTGGTGTTGTCGAGAAGGATTTCAGTGTCATCAAATGGACTGAAGAGAGGGAAGCTTTTTTCATATACATAGAGAAACAGTTCATCAAGCTGAACAGACAGTTAGAAGAATTTTTAGGAAATATCACTGAAAAAAAAGTAAAGGAGATTATGCAGACGTACAGGAAAGGATTCTTCCTGCCTGCACCAGAGGAAAAGAAATGAAAAAGCTAATCACGTACACGCTGATGATACTATTAATGTTTAGTATTGTCATTGCCCCGTTACAATTAGAAGCTGTTGAAGTGAAGATAATGGTAAATGAAAGTTATGTTCAGCAACAAATCAACAAAGCAGTCTTCATTGAAAACGGTCAGACAACCATTATGAAACAAAATATATAATCAAGAATAACAATATATATAAATAATAAATATCTGATAAATTCATAAGATTAAAAATGACAGAAAAAAAAACAAACGAAAAGAAGTACAAGTTTACAATGGACACTTTTGAGACAATCAAGAACATCTGTAAAGAGAAAAAGATTGTTGACAAAAGGACTATTGAACAGGAAGCTGACAAAACACTCAATTATCAAGTCATAACTCAAGTAATTGAATATATGCTTGAAAAAGGTTATCTGAAAGAGTATAAACTTAACAAAAGAACAGTTTATGAATGGATTGGTGAGTGAATGAAAAAAACATGTGAATTGTGTGGAGAGGAATTTAATATAGAAGATTTTGAACTTGACACAACACAGGAAGAATTTATTATAAAGTGTCCTAATGAATGTAATTTATTTGATATAAAGTTTGATGATATTCCAGATTTAACTTAAAAAAAGGTGATGAAAAAATGATACAATTAACTTTTGACCAGTTCGATAGATGGCTCAAAGAAGTGCTGTCACAACAGTACAACGGCTCACTATGGGGCATATCTCAAAGCTGTTCAGAACACAACCAGTTATTATGAACGAGAACAAGATTTACAACTTATTGAAAAAGAAGAAGACAAAGGCATACACTTCAAAGATGCTGGCACACATAACAAAATTGAACTTGATAAGCGTGCAACGTTCACTGAAGCAACTCAAGAAGCCGACCAGGAAAGGGAACAGGGTCATGATGACGAAGAAGAAGCTGAAGAACAGGCGGTCACTGACACCCTTCTATCATGTAGCACCAGAGAAGAACATCGTGACTTATATTTATTCAAGAGGTCAGATATAATGGGAAATAAAAAATGCGAACATTGTGGTGTTGGTATGGTTTCATATAGAAAAAAGTTACACAGGCATTGCAAAAAAGCTTTTGAGAAAGGAAAAGAAGTTGAGAAAAAAAGAAGCATAGAACTTCAAAAAAGTGCTTTTAATCAAGGCAGAAAAGAAGCAGACAAAAAATGGCAGGAAGCTGTTGATGAAAGAGTTGAAGAACTTGAAAAGATTGCAGGCATCCCTGAACTAAAGAAATTGAAAAAAGACACAAAATATAAATGGTAAAAATGAACAAACAACAAGCCAAAAATTATCTTAAAGAAAGACTGACTGAGGAAAAAAAGAGAAGGAAAAACACGATTTTTCAGGTTTTTGCAATAATTTTCATTTTTGTTGCACTTACAATGACATCTTTTATTGTGATTGTCAGCAAATTTTACCCGATAACAATGAATAATATGCTCGGCACACCAATCTTCGATTTATATGCGATGTACGGCAGGAACGATTCTGTTGTTGTTGACATAACCAATTTCTGCAATTTTAACATGACTAGCAAAGAACAGGTTGAGTGCGTTGTTTCGCAGGTCAACAGTTTCTTTAATTACAGCAAAGATGAACGTGGTGGATATGTTGTCAAATCTGCTGAGATGATTAAGGAAAGCGGTGGGATATGCAGGGATTACGCAGTGATGTATGACAGCATATTCACGAATCTGGGCTATGATACAAATTACGCATTCACAAATGACCATGTGTTCAACATAATCTATGATTATAGCAGGAATGACATTATATATTGTGTAGTTGACCAAAATCTGTTTGATTGTTGAAAAAGAGAAAGAAAAAATGGGACGAATTAGAGGGATAAGATACGCACAAAGAGATGTTTTAAAGAAAGTAATCTTTGAACTCAAGAAAAGGTATAATATTCCACATCAAGAGATTAATCAGTTATTAAAAGAATTTGAAGGATTTGACACTGACAATACAACAAGATTATCTAAAAAAATTTAATTGAAGAAAAATGAGCAAAGAAAAAACATTAGATGAAGAATATCCTGAGTTTAAGAGGATTATCCCTCAAGATAAATGTGCTGACTGTGATAAAAGCACTATTTGTAAAACACAAATTAAAGAAGTTCTCGACAAGCACTTTGTTAGATTGAATTCAATATCAACTAAAGGGATGTTCATTGGAAGGAAAAAAGAATATCTGTCAAAGAAAGAAGTGAAAGACATTCTTGATGCTTACAATATGAAAGAACATCACCCTAATATATACAAAAAGCTGGGGCTGAAATGAAAATTAAAGAAAAAATATCATATCTGGGTGTCTGGATTATACTGTCAATAAGTATATTTTTCATATTATTAGAGATTATCAAGATAAACATTTACTATTACAGTCTTTACATGCTAGGCTTGATACCTGTGTCAATGATATTAGGGGTCATCGTGACCTATCTTATTCATAAATATGTGCCAATAGAATGAAAATTAAACAGACGTACTGGAACAAGGACTCTGCAAGAGCTTTTGTAATGAATTTATTACGGGAACGTGGCTACAAAGAGGTAAGGAACGCACACACCAACCGCTTTGGTCACACTTTGATACGGACTATGATTCCAGATGTCAACAAAGAGCAGAACTTCTATTACTTGTTCAAGAAGTACGAATTCAGGGCATTCAACAACGTTTTTAAGCACTATTCCAAGCAGAAGAACGCAATACTAGGCACTGGTGAATCTATCAATAAAGAGTATCTGGCGTTTGCCATGAAGAAAAAATGTAAGCTGTTGTTCTGCAAGAGGGATGAGCCGAGAGCAATCTACACGCCAGACAGGAACATGCTGAAGACGTTGCAGAACATAAGGCATCCTAAAGCCATCTATACTGGTGTCCTCACTGTAAATATATTGAAAGATTTTTGCGAAGACAATGGTTTAATCAGGGTTCAGGATAAGACTAATGAGTACAAGACAAATGATTACACAGACGCAACAATCTTGGTCAATGAAGAGACGTACAGCTTCCCTGATAAATTACTCATGAGATATGATGATGTTCAGACTAAATTAACAAAGGTGGTAGCATGAAAAAAATTATGAAAAGAGTAGATAAATTAGAAAGAGAAAAAGCATCTATTGGTCTATTGGTTGTCTTTACAATACTTCTCATTATAATAAATATTTCTGGTATTGTTGCACAACATGGTATGATAGAAGATGTTGAAGACACAGCAGAGTTCATAAAAGGAAAGTTAGGTGAAGTATTTGATTGGCAAAAACAAATGGAATTATGGGAAGAAGAATGCTATGAATACGAAACTGTTGAAAAGTACAATATAGTACAGCCAATAGTTTGTAAAGAGGAATGTTGGTATTATTATATAACAGGTGGGTGTGCTTATAATGAAACTATATGTTATGAAGACGAGACAGCACAACCAGTTCTTGAATTTTACAATGAGACTACTTGCATTAAAAAAATATTGGTAAAAGAATTATTTAATGAAAATAATATGTGGAAGGTGATTTAATCATGGTAAAAAAAAGAAACGAACAGGATAAAAGAATTGATTATTTGAGGGACAGGATTAAAAACTTAGAAGAAACTAAAACGAGTCATCTGACTGTTCTATTAGTAGCTGTTGTTTTGGTTGTAGTAACAGTTGCTTTTACACAGGTACTTAGCAGTGACATAGCTGAACTAAAAGAACAATTAGCAGGCATGCCGAAAAGGGTCTGCCATACAGAAACAAAAACAGAGGCGTTTACAATAAAAAGTGTTTTTGACCCAATAAGAACTTTTCCTTTTAATACAGAGATTCTTTGTGAAGATGGAGTTAGAGTAGTTGAATATGATGCACTAGGAAAAAAAGTAATTTATGGGTATAGTAATGAAGTAGGAAAAACATGTATTGTCAAAACAAAAAAAGAAGTTTGTGAAATAAAATAAAAGGTGATATGAACATGAAATTAGATGACCTAACTGTAAATAAGGTAGAGGAAAAAATAACAGAGACAGATAAAGGCGAGACAACAACACACACAGTACAACTGGTTAAAGACGACTTAAAGGTAACTTTGACTAGGGAAGAGACTGAATTTGACTTAAAACAGGGTGCAAAAGGTGTAAGTGTTGAAGTAAAGAACACCCAGAAAAAACTATAAGAATAATGACAGAAAATAATCAGCAAAGCGGAATCCCGAGAGAACTTTCAATAGATGATATATGTTTGATGGAAGATGATAACAAGGTAAGATATGTTTATCTATTGAACATGGATGTTAATGTTGAGATAGAAAGAGAAAGGCATCTGTACCGTTTTGTTGATGATGATTTTCATTATGAATATGTATGCAGGTGCGACTCATGGGCTACTGGGAATCCGTATTGAAAGAAACAAGTCTGTGGGACTTGATGAGAATTTAAGAGACACGCCGAAGATAAGCTTGCTGGCTTAGGTCAAAAAGAATCACCTTATCTGAAGCGTGCTTAAAAATAAAAAGGGCGGTAGTTATGAAAAACTTAGAAGAAATGACAGACTTGCTGAATTAAAAGGTTTCAAGAAAGAATTTGGATTGTAAATAAAATGTCAATAGCATACAAGTCAAGATATATGTGTGGAACTTGTGGAAAGTATCATAAGAACGGTTCAAAGCCACAAGAGAAATGCGAATTAATTGAGGAAATCTCAAGAAAGTTAATTACAATGACAATTAAACAAATCAGAGATGTATCTGATTATGTGTTTACTTAAAAAAAGGTCAATAATGGTACAAAGATGTAGTAGATGTAAAAAATCAATTAAGGTTTATGCCAAAAAACTTAAAATAAATTATTATTGTCAATGTGAAAACAAAGGGTCAATAATGGTACAAAGATGTAGTAGATGTAAAAAATCAATTAAGGTTTATGCCAAAAAACTTAAAATAAATGATTATTGTCAATGTGAAAACAAAGGGTCTTAATTAAAAGGTGATGAAGTTGAAAGGATTTAAAAAAGGAGAATTGTTAGAGATTTTTTATACAGTTTTTTGTGGTATAGTATTTCCAATAGGTATAATTACAATAATAAGTAATCAACAGGAAATAATCAAGAAGTTGGATAAAGAAAGGTGTTAAAGATTTTGGTAAATAATGAGCATTAGATGAATATTTGTAAACATAAGGATAATTATGGAAAAGAGGTTAAAGGAATGATGTATAAAGTTTGTCTTGATTGTGATTATATGAGAAGAATTTATACTGATTGAAAACAAAGTGTCAATAACTCCAAACAAATGACAATAAAGAAAAACGAGCATAATAATGAACGATGAATTAAAATCAGTTTTATTGATGATATTATATGTATTAATTGCAGTAGCAATAGGTTATTGTTTATGTAGATAAAGGAGTAGTTTTAGAGAAAATGAAAAAAGTCAAGCTGATTTCCAGAAATATTAGGTATGGTTATTTATACAATCCTTTTGATTTAATCAAAGCAAAAAGAAGATACAAGACAATGATGGATAAGTTTAACGGAGATTCATTATTAATTCCTGTAAACAACTACAAGATGTATGTGATGAAAAAGGATTTAGGGTTGTCAAGACAGTTATTATTGCGTGGCAAAAGGGAAACTTTAGCAACAGAATATTTTTTAAGTGATATGGAAGACGGCATGACTTTTTTGGAGGTTGGTGCTAATCTTGGTTATTACGCAATCATGGAACTAATCAACTGCAAAAATAGTAAAGTAATAGCATTTGAACCTAATCCAGACAATTTCGAGGTTCTGGAAAAGAATTTAGTGGTGAATAAAGTCCAACATAGAGTTAAACTATACAACAAGGCAATCTCAGATAGTAAAGGAAAATCAACATTCTACATAACTGAACATTGTAATGCAGGAAGTTTTGTTAGACAAGAAAATTATGTTGAGGAGATAGAGGTTGATACTATTAAGTTGGATGATGTAATAAAAGAGAAGGTTGACTATCTGCGTATGGACACGGAAGGATATGAATATCATATATTGCAGGGTGCGAAGAAACTATTGAAAGGCAGATATGCACCAAGAAAATTGTTTATTGAAATACATCCGAAAGCATTGAAAAAGTTTGGCATCACTATGGATGGTTTCTTAAATTATTTATCAAGTTATGGATACATAATGAAGAAGGCGATATACCAGAGGACATCAGGTTTTTTCATCAATGAACGAGTTATTGCTGTCTATGATGATAGGCAAAGTTTGATGAAGGATATTTATTATGATAACAAAACTGTGATATGTTTTTTTGAAAAAACAGAGTAAATGATGAAAATACTAAAGAAAGCAGAAGAATTGATACTTCATTTATTAAGAGTGAGAAAATAACAATAATGGCAAAATTATACAAAGTAAGACCTGTATGTGTGCTGTGCAAGAAAAGATTCACGGCAAAATACTCACGGACATTATATTGTCCAGATTGCAAGAACAAGAAGAAAAAAAGTATTAGAAAATGAAGATAGAGGAAAAGATTATTGATTTTTCAATGTGTTGGACAGGCAAGTGGATTGATTTTTTAGAAAACGTTTATAACAAATTCAAAGGATGGATGAAAAAATGGGAAAACAAGAATGCGTAGAAGATGACATATTTCCATGTGGGAAATGTGAGCCATGTTTGAACCGCAAAGAATGACACCGTATATCGAGATACAACTGTTGTTAATAGAAAGCATGTATTTTAAGATAGAGGTCTTGATAGACTCGTTTAGCAACTTGCAGTTCATATTTGAAGACAAGAAATTAAAAGAATATTACACAAAAGCGTATAATCTGAAGCTGTTGCAGGTATTGAGAGAAGGTTCAAAATGATAGAATATACAGAATATGATTTAACAAAAGGAGAAAAAGAAATTTTAGATTTATATAAAGTAATAAAAGAAGTAAAAAAAATAAGTCAAATAAAAAATTGTTCCAAATCTTATATATACCGTGTTTTAAGAAAGCTTGGGCAAAAAAAAGTTTTAAAGAAATATAATAAAATTTACAAACTTGACACATATCTTTTTTGTAGTAGTTATGAACATATAGAAAAACACCATATATTGCCAAAATCATCAGGTGGAAAAGTTAAAAACAACATAATAAGTTTATGTTATTTATGTCATAAAAAACTTCATGTTGAAATAATAGAACCAATGTTGAAAAAGTTAAAAAGAAGTAAAAAGTTAACAAACAACGTTAAGAAGTAAAAAATTAGGTGGGGTTATTGACGATAAAATACAATAAAAATAATTTTTACTTTACTATATTATTAGAGTTAAAACTTAACTACAAACAAACATTAAATAATATAGCTAAAAAACACAATATCAGCAAACAGAAACTCAATTATTATGCACGACAGCTTAAAGAAGAAAGTTTAATCAAAAAGCTTGGATACGGAACATGGCAGATTACAGAAAAAGGCTTGATAAAGTTAAGAAGTAAAAAAATTGACGATAGAGATGTTGATAACGTTGACCAAGACGAGAGGATTTTCAAATTAAAGAGAAAACAAGCAGATTTGCACAAGTATAATTTTTACTTCCCAATCATTGATGGATTTATAGATTTTACAGAACTTGGTGGTTACGAACCAAAAAAAGGATTGAAGGGATGGAAGCCCCAGTATCTTGACAAAGACAAACCATTCAGGATAAAATTCAGGAACAATAACAATAAGAGCATAACAGCTTTTGTGAAGAGCCGAAAGATAACAGATGCAAAAAAGATTAAAGAGATTGCAGATTTGGTCATCCAATACACTTATGCTTTTTTCAAAAGGCACGGCTTGACTGTTGACAGGGAAAACGCATATTGTGAAGACATCCACATTGAAGTTACCGACGAAGTCGTAGAAAAGAAATTACAAAAAGGAGACCAGATTACTGTAAAATTAAATAAATTAAGGGAAAAGATAACGCCAAAAGACCCTGACAAGGAAGCCCACGCATGGGCAGATACGTCACCAGAGCCTAGTCTCGGCACAGATGACCCTGAATGGTGGGACGCTTTTTTAAGGCAACCACTAACAATAAAAGATATGTTTCAACTATTACAAATGCAAACGATAAACATGACACAACTAACTCAATACTCAGGAACACTAGCAAGGGATTTGAACGTACACATCCCAGTTTTGGTCGAGAACAAGAAAACAATGAAAAGTATTGCGAAAAACATTGCAGAGAACACCAAGATTAACGCAGAACTGACAGAGATAATGAAGGACATATCTGGTGCTATGCCAGAGAATCGTCTGAAGAAGAGCAGGGAACTGCTGTCCAAGATAAAATCTCTGGTCAAGACAGGGAAAGACCTGTTAAAATATCCAGACATGGTCAATGCTTTGACAACAGAAGACAAGTATCTGCTGACAGACTGGTGGCTAAAGAGCTTTGAAGACGCTTATTGAAAATGAAAGGACATTGTGAAGGTTGTGGAAAAGATTGTGAAGTTTGCAAGTATTGTTGTAGATGTTTAGAGTGTCATTGTCCAAGTCCACAAATAGAATATTGAAAGGTGATATGAATGAAGAAAGGAGAACTTTGGGAATTTGAGATAACATTTAATGACGGAACAAAAGAAAATGTTATTGGATATTATTGGAGAACATCGTTTAATGGAGTAACAGGAAATAAACATATAGAATTATTGGAAGTATATCCACCAAGAAAACTTTGGAATAATAAAATAATATCAAAACATTTTGTTAATATAGATATGATAACAAATAAACAGAAATTAAAATCATTAAGAAATGAGCTGATTTAATGGAACGAGATTGGATAGATTTTACACAGGGGTTTATTTTAGCTTCAATTATGTGGATAATGATTATTTATATTATTTTAAAAGAAAT
Organism: Candidatus Nanohalarchaeota archaeon; assembly: GCA_030634545.1. Classification (GTDB taxonomy): domain Archaea; phylum EX4484-52; class EX4484-52; order EX4484-52; family B79-G9; genus B79-G9. Next base: position 8,674 of record DAOWAN010000002.1, on the reverse strand, counting down.
AAATTTTTGGTGAAGACAAAGGAGCTGATTTAGATGAAACTAAATAAAACAGAAAGATGGCATATAATTCAGATTATGGAAGAACGTGGAGTAGGTCATTGTAAATTTTGTAAAGAATTACTTACAAAGTTAAAACAATTTGGATTATAAAATAATGAGCATAAATAAGCTCGTTAATAAGGAGTTGAGAACAAATGAAATATGAAATGCCAGTTATGAATGTTGATGATTTTAAAAGAAGAATTGAAAGTCATCTTCATGTTGTAAAAAAGATGTGTAAAAAATCAAAGAAGTTTTATTGGGGAATAAGCCAAAATAGTATATTTAATGATGTATTTGATTTAGTTATACCAAACTATTTTTTAAGTACATTTAGTCCTACAAAAGGATATTATATATTAACTTGTCCAGAAAAAACAAGTAAACAATTAAGAAAGTTTTTCGACCATATATTCAAATGTGAAAAATGTTTGAAAACAAAAGAGCATAAATAAGCCCGTGTTTAGAGAAAATGAACTGTCCAGAAGAAGATTGCGGTCATGAATTGGTCTTGATTCAAAAAGGAAAAGAAAGAGGAAAACATAAATGTTTTGGCTGTAATTATGAACAAGGTAAGGGTGTGAAAAAAGGAAAAATAAAAGTAATAAGAATATAAAAGGTGAATAAATTGGAAAAGCACAAGCATAGAGGACTGAAGACAGAACATAACTTGTCACAGCATCACAGGACAAGCTACAAGAAGAAGCATCATAACGAGTCATTGAAAAAAGACGAGATGATGTTCTGGCAGGGAAAGTACAGACCGCAGGTGATAATATTAGATTATCTGAGGGAGAAGAACGTCTTCAGCAAAGACTCTTTGATAGAGAATAACTTGAACTTGCCGAAACAGGTTGTCAGGTATGCTCTGAACAAGCTGAGGAAAGAGAAAAAGATTGTATTGTCAACAGCCACAATAAAAGATAACTGCCACTGGAAGAACAAGTACTGGGGCTACAATCACGAAGTAGTGGCATGACAGAAGTAAAGTCAATAATCTTCAGAGTATCTGAGAAAGGAAATTTGAATCCAAGAAACAAATGTCCTATGAAGAAGATAAAAGCAGAGGAATGCAAAGGCTGTCCGAACTTTTTCGGAAAGAAAGGTTTTTACGGCAGGATTGACAAGATTTTATGCAAGGGAGAAAAGATTGAGAATGAACCTAAGCAGGGCATGGGATAGCTTTATTAAAGTATCGAAAATTATTTATATGCTTTTGATTATCTTTGTCATATACGCTTATCATCACTATTTCAAGAATATGAGAAATAAATCATTGTCATCAGAGCAGAAAAAATAATCTGTTGATTAAAAGAAGAGTAGGCAGGAAAAAAAGAAATATATTATAACGGTAAATCGTGTTGATGTATAGCTTCCATATTTTCTGCCTGTGAAACTTACTATCATGGAGAAACCCTGAGTTTTCTTCACGGTTAGGCATAGGTCAGGTAACGGCTACTGGCAACTTTAGTTGATGTTCGTTGCCTTCGAGTAAGTTTGACTCTTTGTTTTTCTTTTCCATGTTAATCACTCCATTACAGTAGAAGTAAAAACACAAGAATTCTAATGAAGGCAATCTGCATTCATTACACCTGACCAACTGCCCCTTTAAATAAAGAAAATATATAAACTACTTCTGCAATTAATTTTAATTAGAAATGGCATTCTGGGACAAATTTCACAAGTTCATCATGATTTTAATTGTAATATTTACGTTAAGTGCCACAGGGGTATTCGGGCTGGAACTCAACCCAGACACATTCAACATAGATGTCATTGAAGACATAAGGCAGAACTACTCATTGACAGTCTATTACCAGCAGAATGTAACTCCGCACAATTTCACAATATATAATGTCACGTTTGAACCAGTTGAGCATTTTAAGTTTGGTGTTATCAATAATCTTTCTCTGAATGAGACCAAGACACTTGATTTCTCCGTCAAGACCAATGAGACTCTTGAACAGGACTATCTCACAAGGCTCAAATTCTTTTACCTGACAAATGAGACTAAGATTCCAGCCAACCGAACAATAACAATAACAGGCACAGGATTCCTTCCTATTGAATTGGATGCTTTCCTGAATGACACGCTTTTATTCTATAATAATGATACAATAAACCACACCATAACAGACATTGATAATTTAGAAGAGTTTGATGTGGATGTCAACATGACCCACACTTTTTTGATAGATGAACTGAAGAACTATTCTTTTGTTGATGAAGAGACGCTGATAGGATTTGAGGTTGAGGTCAAGGACAATAAGTATTTACAGCCGACTGTCAACCCGAGCTATTATATCCCATACACTTTCTCTGTTGAGTCAAGGCATCTCCCCACAAATTTAGAGATAGTGTTGACACCGCCGTTCTCCCCTATCAATTACAATGACAAGAGTTCTGGCGTGCTGATACTAAGACCGAATGAGACTATTTATAATCTGAAGATGGAATCAGATTCATGGACAACTTTTTCTGAGAACAACTTTGATTTGGTTTCTGAAAAGATAGTCGTGTTCACTGTAAATCCGCAAGACATCACAAGAACTAACCAGACGGGCATGGATTATGAAAAAGTTATCAAGTTCACAGCAGACAATCTTGATGACATGGAAAAGACTTTCACGATACATATCAACTCCCGTAACTTTTCACAGCCAGATGATGACAAGCCACAGATTTTTGTCAGACTGATGACACCTGAAGAGCAGGCTGAATACTGTGAAGACAGGGATTGGGATGACCCTTTCTGCCATGTTGAGGAGAAGAACCAGACTGTAATCCAGTACAGGGACAAAATCTATACAAAGAACTATACAGAAGCAGAGCTTGATGACCTGACAGATGCAGATGAAGATGAACAGGATGCAATCGCAACTTTAAAGACAAAGGTTGAGAACATGGAAAAATTAATAAAAGATACGTTAGGTCTGTTCGGCGGTCAACTAGGCAACCTGACTGACAAGGTCAACCAGAACTTAGATAAGCAAGATGAGACGCATTGGTTTGTCACATCTGTTAGAAGAGACTGGAATCTGGGCGGTATTGGTTTAGGTCTGTTGGTAATAATTTTAGTTGCATTTTTTGTGAAGAATAAGAGGAACACGGCAGAGCAGGAATCTGCACTCGAAGAATCTTCTAGGATTTGAAGAAAGGTGATAAAATTGAAGGAACTAAAAATTGATATAAATGTGGATGGAAAATTACAAAGCACACAACATTCAACAGTGTCAGATGATTTTGATGTTACTGAATTTGGCATAAACGTAGAAGAACTTGTAAAAGAAACACCAGTTGAAGTTGAAATACCTGCATGGGTATTAGTTGAATTAATTCACAAAAAACAAGGTGAAGAAATAAGATATAAATTAGATGGTCAAGATTTTTGTGTGAGTAGAAGTCCAGTATAATTAAAAGAATGCCAGAGAAGAAAGACAACAGGATTGTAAACTTAATACTAGCTTTATCATTGATAGCATTGATTTTTATATTATGGACATTCGATGCTTCTTACATAACTATCGGGATATTTGTCAGTCTGTGGGTCATTGTTGTATTGCTATGGTCTTTGATGTCAAAAAGACAGGAAGTCAAGGAATACAAGGAGATTATTGAGAAGCCAGAAAAGATAATGTTATTGGACGACAAGCAAGCCAAAAACATATTAAATCTGCATTTAGAGGATGAAGGTCTGCGTATGGAAGAGCATGAAGGTCTGTTAGAGCATAACATCCAGCCAGAAGACCCTGACAAGTCACCGACATATTTTTTCATAAGGATGTTCAGGGAGACTGAACTGCCGTACTGGTTTCTGCATTTTGTGAACAGGAAGACAGGCATCATCAATTTGAAGAAGTTCATGGCAAAGCCGACAGGCAAGACTGTTGTTGAGAACCTGAAGAACGCATCAGAATCAACAAGGGAGATGTTCCCTATAATCACACAGCACCCAGACGGCAGGACTGAGACATCGTACAAACTGCCAAGAATACCAAAACCTGTTGTGAAGCCTGACGAAGAAAGGATTAGAGAATAAAATGGGATTATTAGAGCCAAAAGCAAGAGACAATCTTGAATATTGTGAGAAGCATAACTGCATCTATGGTCAAGGCGGTAGTTGTCCGCACTGCACACACAGAAAATCATGGAGATAAGATGCCTAGATGTAAGTACTGCGGTGAATTTGTCAAGGCTGGACAAGGCTCAGAGTTTTCAAGAAGACAGCAGAAGAGGGAGAATTTCAGGAAGCATAACAAAAACTGCAAGGTGCAGAAAGAGATAAGCAGGAAATCTATGAAAAAGATTGCACCGATAATAAACAAGGTTTTAAAAGAAAAATGGCAAAAAAAGGAAAAAAATTCAAGTGTGCCAAATGTAAGAGACAAGTAAATGACATCAGACCCCAGATAGAAGGTGTCGGCATCTGCTTTGACTGTGCAAAATGACTAAAGAAAAAGTAAATCACAACATAGAATTTAATGAAGATGGGTCATTAAAAGTACCTTATTACATTGAAAAAAAAACAACTGAAAAAAAACATAATATCAACAAAGGAAAACCGACAACAATGAGTATGCGGAAAGCAAAATCTAATAGAAAAGCTTATGACAGGTGTTAAAAATTAAAAGTATATCAATCAAAGAGCCGTATGCAACATGGATAATGCAGGGTTTGAAGGACATAGAGACAAGGACATGGAAGACTAAGTACAGGGGCAAATTATTGATAGTTGCTTCAAAACATCCAAAGACAGACAATTCAGGATTGGCATTGTGCGTTGTTGACTTGGTTCATATAAGAAAAATGAAGCCTGAAGATATGGCTGGGGCGTTATGCAGTTATTTTCCAAACAGGTATTCATGGGTGTTAAAGAACCCCAGAAGAATCAAGAAGTTCAATGTGATAGGAAGACAAGGCATTTACAATGTTCCAAATAAAAAAATCAAATATATAAGAAAATGACTCAAATAATTGAACAGGGAAGTTACATATACTTGCATGAAAATGGAGATTGTGAGATATTTTTCAAAGAGAACAAAGCAAGTGTATATTTAAGTCATAGAGAATTGGCAAAACTTGAGATTTTATTGAAAAAATTTAATGAATTAAAAAATGGCTAAAGAATTCAAGCAAGGTGAGATTTACAAGCTGACTCCACAGGAAGCTATGGATTTAGTAAAGAAAAGGCATGTCTTGAGATGGCTCGACAAGAAAGAAGGTCATGATAAAGGAGAGCCGAAAATCAGGAGATATGAATATCTTGGAAGACATAAAGTCGGCAAGAAAAAGAAAATCAAAGAAGAATTAAAGGTGAACTAACAATGGAATTTAATATGTTCAAACCAGCACAAAAAGTAGAGAATGATTTGGGCGTGAACCCAGACATTATTATTTATTTTAAGAACACACTGAAAAATAAGTTGTTTGTCTGCAATGCAGATGATATAAAGGATGAGCTTAAATACAAGAGGACGATATTCTCTGCGTACCCAAGAGATAATGACCAGACAAAGCCAGCAGAAGTGCAGATTCAAGAGCTTAACACAAAGACAAGGAATAATGAATTATTTGCATCTGAAGGGTTTCTAGACACTTTTGGTAAAGGAGAATTCTCACTTTATAGGACATTTCATTTCATTTACCCTAATGATATAAATTTGTTGCCAGACTGCTTAAAGAAAAAAGGTTATGGATATATAGTTGTCAAGCGTAAAGCAGAAGAAGATATAATTGATATAATGCGTGGGGGAGACAGAGATATGGCAATAAAGATAAAGGAAACAATAAGTCTGGCAGGGGCAACTATGCTGGAAATGACAAAACACATGATTGAAGACTTAAAAGATTTTGCAACAAAAAAAGAGATTGAACATCAGCCGAAATGACAAAGCAATTAGATTTAGAATACAGAGACGGTGAAGACATCCATATAAAGATTAAGCTGAAGGAAAGGAAAAATCTCAAGGTTCTCAAAAAGCTGACAAAGTTTGCTGAGAGCTTTTTTGAACAAGAACCAGCAAAACCTGAACAAAAGCCTGTTAAAGTTGAACAAACTGTCAAAAAACCTGAACAAAAAGAAATTCTAAAGCAGACAGCTTCAAAAGTATTGTGGAACTCAAGGTTCAAGAAAGTCTATGATTATCTTCTGAAGAACCCGAAAAGCACTCCTGGAGAAGCATATACTGAAATTACGGGCAAGGTCTGGGGCGGTTCTAATTCAAGGCTCTGGAAAGCATGGTGTAAAGAGAATAACATCAACCCTATATTCTATAAAATTATCAAGAAAATTGAGGAAAATAAGGAAAAGCCCGAAGTAAAATTACCAATCAAGAAATCGTATGAAATGACAAAAAAAGAGCTTGCAACACATTATGATATAAATAAAAAAAAGAAAGAAGTTAAGAAAGAGAGAAAAAAAGAATACATTCCTGCTGACAAGTTTGAAGCAATCCTTTATTATGTCACTGTCAAAGGCATCAAATTAAGGAAGGCTTGGAAGATGGTCATGGATAAAATTGACAACAATTACACAGTTCTGTTCTGGCAAAGCGGAAGAGATTTTGATATAGGAGAATATTCTAAAGACATGGTCGGCAACAAAGCTGTCTGGGACAAGTACAAGGAACAGAGCAGGAAACCTCTATTACCATTCATTGCTCAAGAAATTAAAGAGAAGATTGTTGAAGAAAAAACTGAAAAGGAAAAAAGAAAATCTGAAAAAGAGCAGGAATTCTTTCTCGACAAGCTGAAAAAGAAAAGAAAAGAGCCAGAGCCAGAGATAAAGCCAATCTTCATGGATGATGAAGAACCTGAAAAAAAAGGGACTGACTTTGACAAGGTCTATGACACTGAGCATGACATAAAGAAGCTGAAGAAAAAGCACAATTTCTTATTAGGGGTGATTGCTACATACTCAGGCAAGCCGATGAATACTATCTATAAGAAGTATTGTGGAAATCTTGGGAAAGAGATAAAATACAAGACATTCCTAATCAAAGTTAATGAGTTGGAAAAAGCAGACCTGATAACTAAGAAGACCACTAAAAGCGGATACGCTGGGCTTCAGCAGGTATTGTTTTTCGGAAAGAAAGAAGATTCGCCGAACCACATCATCAAAGGCAAAGGCAAACTGAAATATAAACAAATTATTAAGAAAGATAAAGATTATCTTAGTTGAATTTTATCCCATTCTTCTTCAGAAATAAGTGGTTCATGGATTCCTTTCTTCTCAACACCTTTGTACTTGATATATCCGCAATAGAAACGGTCTTTCCTGATTTTGTAATAAGTGTTTGGTGTGATGTTATGTTTAGAGCATACTTCTTTATAATTATTATTAAAGAAAATATCTTTCATCATCAGATTTTCTTCTTTATTTGGAACTAAGTGAAGATATTTTCTATCACCAATTTCTATTTTAGTTTTTTTATAGCCAAGCTTTCTCTCAGTTCCTATATAAAGACCTTTTTCAAATTTAAACTCTTTGCTTTTCCAAATCCTTTTTTTAGTTGCTTTTGCTTCATCTTCAGCCAAGACAATTAAATAAGGGATAACTCGTTCATCGTTGGTGTCTTGTGTTGATGTCACTTCAGTACCCTTTTGTTTACAGAATCTAATCAAACTGATGCCTAAAGGGATGTCTCTTATCAACCTGTCCCATTTAGTTGTTTTATGCAAAGATATTTTGTTTTCCGATACTTTTTGTAACCAGTCCCATAATTTAGGTCTGTTCTTCCTTATCTTAAAACCAACCCAAAAAATACCATCTTCCAATTTATAATCAATATCTTTATCTTCATTCATGCTTCCAGAACGTGCCAGTTCAACAAAGATATTTTTTTCAGGCACACCAGCTTTAATAAGGTCTTCTTTATAATACTCAACCATCTGACCTCTTTTTTTCTGTTCATCAGAACTGACTCTGATAGAGCCAGTTATAATTCTTTTATCTTCTTCCATGAAAAGTTACCCTTTTCTTTTTTCCTTTTTCAGGCACATAAAATACTATTGATTTAGAAATCATCTTCCCAGAATACCATCCTTTTGAATACGCCAAAACGCATTCCGAACTTGTTCTTTTTTCCTTTGGTGTCAAACTGCGTGACCAAGAACTCTGAACCATGTTTATCTGTACCTTTTAAAGTGACTCTTACAAATGTCATCGGAGAACGTCCCTGACTGCTTTTAGAAGGCAGATAAATACAAAGGTCATAAGTACCCTCACTGCATTTATCCCAGACGTACTGCATCAACTTTTCCTTAGAATTGATTCTCCTGACATCAACACCTTTGCCACCAAGTTTCTTAGAAATCTCTTCAATAGGTTCAGGCTTGAAAACTGTCTTGAAAACACGCTTGTCCTGTTTCCATAACTTCATACCAGCTTTGCTCATTGGCACGTTTCTTTTAATCTGGAAATAAAATCTTTTAACCATTCTTTAAAATTTATTATGTCCAAAGCTTCCTGCTTTGTAATTAGGATGATTGTGTTTTTGCTTTGCTTGATTAATTTTATTTCTATTAATCTTTTCTGGCGGTTGTTTCCCTTTCCTGTTTATCTTGAATCCTTTACTACTTCCAATATCAAAATCAAAACTTAAATCATCAGAATCTAATTGGATTAATTCAAACT
>DAOWAN010000156.1 GCA_030634545.1 Candidatus Nanohalarchaeota archaeon | reverse complement strand
GATTATGAGGGCTGCTGCGAAGAACTTGTCGGAGGATGCTGATGAGTGGGGGCTGTGCGGGCTTTTGCATGATGTTGATTTTGAGAAGACTAAGGATGATTGCGTGAGGCATGGGGTGACTGCGCAGGAGATTTTGAAAGGCGAAGATGTTCCTTCAGAGATTTTGCGCGCAATACTTTCGCATAATTACATGAATCCTGATGCGCCGATGAGAGAATCCAGGATGGATCATGCTCTTGTTGCTGCGGATGCTATGACGGGTCTGATTATTGCGTGTGCGATGGTCAAGGGGAAGAAGCTTGATAATGTCAGTGATAGTACTGTCAGGAAGGCGTTTAAGAAGAAGGGGTTTGCTGCCGGATCTAAGCGTGAGATGATTATGGAGTGCGAGGAGGCAGGGATTGGGTATGATAAGTTTGTTGAGATTTCGGTTGCTGCTATGAAGGGGATTGCAGAGGAATTGGGATTGTAGTGTTCGGTTTATAAGTCTGCGTTTGCTATTGTCTGTTGTGGATGTGGAGATTTTGAGTTGTCTTTCTGGTGCGCGGGAAGCTCGCGGCATTTCTGTAATTATTGATGTTTTCAGGGCGAGTAATACTATTCTTGCGTGTCTTGGACGAGGGGCTGAGTGCGTTATTCCTGTTTGTAGTCTGGATGATGCGCGCGGCTTGAAGAAGAAGAATCCGCGTAGTCTGCTTTTTGGGGAGAGGAAGGGTCTTGTTCCTGATGGGGTTGATTATGGTAATTCGCCTGTTCTGGCTTCTAAATTGCGGCTTAAGGGGAAGAGGGTTATTCTTACTACGTCTGCCGGAACGCAGGGGATTTTGGGTGCGGGTAAGTCAGATGAGGTTATTGTTGGCAGTTTTGCTAATGCCTGTGCGGTTGTTGACTATATTACTAAGAGGAACCTGCTAAAAGTGAGTCTTGTTGCTATTGGTCTTGAGGCTCATAGTGCGTGCGTGGAGGATGAGCTTTGTGCTGAGTATATCAGAGGGAGGCTTTTGGGAAAATTTCCTGATTTTGAGGGTGTTAAGAGAGAGATTTTGAGGTCTGATGGTGCGAATCGCCTGAGGAGGCTGAAGCAGGATGATGATCTTGATTTTTGTTTGAAGCTGGATGTTTATGATATTGTTCCGCGGTTTGATTTTGAGTCTGGTTGTTTGTCTGTGGGGTAGGGTTTGTTTTTTTGATTGCAATTAGTACTTCTGAGGAGTGAATAAACCGTATATTTATATGTGTTTGCAACCAAATAGTAAGTATGTCTATGCCAGTTGAACTTTATGGTGCGAATGTCCTTGAGATTGAGGATGGAGAATCGTTGTCTTATCCTGATTTGCAGAAAGTTGTTAGGCAGGATGGTGTTGACATTATCAGGGTTGTTAATCCTGCAAAGGATTTGATTTTACCTGCGCAGGATGATGGATGGTTTTATGGTCCTGCATCTGTGCGTTATGCTCAATCAATTCCAGATAAGCTTGATTCGTATTTTGGCGGTCTTTCGCATAATAACCGGAGATCTTTGAGAAAAGCGTTGAGGGGATTTGAAATGTCCGGTTTGGAATTTCGCTATGAAAGGGAGTCTGTTGTTGATGATAATTCTTTGTTTAGTGGATGGCTTTCGCTTTATGATGAACAGATTAATGGTTTTGGAGAAAGAGGGAGGAATGCGTTGCGGGAAAATTTTTCATCAGATTCGAATGCGTTCAGAGACTTCTATGGTGGGGTTGATGGAGCTGTTACTGTGACGCAGGGGCGGGAAGGTATTTATATTGTGGATGGTGATGAGGTTTTGGGTGGTCTGATATTTAGTATGTTTGCGCCGGGTGAGTTTCTTAATACAGGAAATCCAGAGATAGATTCTGATTTTGGTCCTGTCTATAGTGGGAGTTATGTGGCTTACTCGCAGAGATTGAGAGATGATTTAGGGTTGGAGCCGACGTTTGCTCTTTATCTTGAAGGTTTGAGGCATGTTGTGGATGATTTGAATCCTAGATTAAAACGGAGTGGTGAAAGGTTGTTTGAGTATATCGGTGCGGGAATGGATACTAATATGAGTAATCATCTGGGGTCTGGAGTGACATTATCTAAGTTAAGGATGGGATTTACTCCATCTCCTGATATTCGGAGGGGGAAGCAGCTTGTTTATGTTGCAAATCCTGACTGTTTTTTTTCTGAGTTTGTGTTTTTTGTTTATGCTGCTGCTGATAATCTTAATCTTGCTTATGTGAGAAATCCTGAAGCTGGTGAGTCAAAAATTGGAGAGAAAGCGTTTAGGTCGTTTTATCCGAAGATGGATGTTTATGATGTGCGGTCCGGTGAGTTGGAGCGTTCAGGCTGAGTTTTTATTGGATAAGTTCAAACCAGTCAGGTCTTTTTCCTTCTTTCAGGATGTTGAAGAATGCGCTCTGGAGTTTTTCTGTTATGGGTCCGCGCGCGCCTTTGTTGATTGTTATCTTGTCTACTGATCTTATGGGGGTTACTTCTGCTGCGGTGCCTGTGAAGAATAGTTCGTCTGCGATGTAGAGCATCTCTCTTGGGATTGTGGTTTCTTTTATTTCGTAGTTTAGTTCTTTGGCTATTTTTATTATTGAGTCTCTTGTTATGCCTGGCAGTATTGAGTCTGATATTTTTGGGGTGTGGATTATGTTGTCTTTTATGAGGAAGATGTTTTCGCCTGAGCCTTCTGCCACGGAGCCATTGGTGTTTAGCATGATTGCTTCTGCGTAGCCGTCTTCTATTGCCTCGATTTTTGCCAGTTGGGAGTTTATGTAGTTGCCGCCGGCTTTTGCCAGACCGGGATGGGTGTTTGGGGCTATTCTTGTCCATGTGGATATTTTTACGTCTATGCCGGTTTTGATGGCGTCAGCGCCTAAGTATGCGCCCCATGACCAGACTGCGATTGCTGTGTCGGTTTTTACGTTGAGGGGGTTTAGGCCTATGCCGCCTGTGCTTTTGTAGATGATGGGGCGGATGTAGCATTCTTTTAGGTTGTTTGCGTTTATGGTTTGTTTTATTGCTGTGTTGATGTCTGATTGTGTGTATGGGATTTTCATGCGGTGTATTTTTGCGGATTCCAGGAGGCGTTTTGTGTGGTCGTCAAGCCTGAATATTGCCGGACCTTTTTTTGTGTTGTAGCATCTTATGCCTTCGAATACGCTTGAGCCGTAGTGGAGGGCGCGGGTCATGATGTGGACATTGGCTTTGTCCCAGTCTGTTAGTTTGTTGTTCATCCAGATTTTGTCTAATCTTATTTCTGCCATGTTTTTCACGCTGTTGTTGATTATGATTCTCTGTTTCTCCTTATTATTGTGTGTAATGTTTTTATATTTTGTTTTGTCAATGGTGTCGGCTAAAACCTCAATAATCAGAGATATTCTGGTCTTGTTGCTTTCCAGCAATGCAATATCCTACTGCATTAGACACATACAATCACTG
>DAOWAN010000148.1 GCA_030634545.1 Candidatus Nanohalarchaeota archaeon | reverse complement strand
TCTGCTAAGGTCATGGGTCGCGCAGCGACAAATAAGGCGGCTTCGATTATCTTTTTTTTGTCCCTCATGTCGTCACCTGCATATTTTAGGAAAGGTTCAATATCGCAAGCTGTGTTTTCGCTCTAGCTTGGTAAGGCGTGCCATGAGTTTGCGCTCTTCAATGTCTCCCAGGCATCCTGGGTACCTGTTTGATTTGTCCAGAATGAAGCGCAACCTTGTGACTTCTTTTAACTCCTCATCTCTTTGTAAAACGGGTCTGTTTTCTTCTAATTGCATTTTTACACCAACTTTATATGTATTTCTCCGAACATTACCGGTTGCTCGCATGTTATGCGTCCCTGATTGGATAAGTGCAGCAGGGAATTGAATGCCTTTATTTTTTCTTCGCGTGATGGCTCTATTCCAAGCAACAGGTTGAAATGGACTAGATTATTTGTTTCTATATATTTATTAATCTTGTCAAATATGTCTTCTATGTTTTTTGATATGTCTTCACCATGGAGGTCTATCTGGAATATGCCGCGCGATTCGCGGCGGTTTTTTATGACCATTGCTTTTCCAAGGGCGTCGACTAGTTCTCCTATGCCAATCTGGCGTTTCGGATAGCGCTTTATGGGTATCTGGATTGGAGGTATGACTATAGGATTGTCTGAATTTTCGTTGTATGGGAGTTCTTCGTATTCCGGATTGTCTTCAATTAGTCCAAGGTCTTCCGGGACTTCATCTACATATTTTAGTGTGTCTGATTTCAGACGGTATATTATCGCAGCTGCAAGAAGTATTTTTGAGGGGATGCGAAGGTCAAGCCCATGCATCTTTTTTATGTGGTCTGTGAATCGTTCATTTAGTTTGACCAGATCAATGTCCCATGGGTTCATGTCATGTGCAAGGGAAACTATGACTTCCTGCCATGCTCCATGGTGGATTAGTTCAATTATGTCTCCGTCACTTTTAAGTAAGCCAATCTCTTCCAATAGCGGAGATTCATCTGTTGTTTCCATGTAGTTCAACATTACCGGAATTATTTTATTCAGATATTTCTGTTTGGTCTTTATATATATCTGGCGTAGACATGTTGCCGATAGAAATGGTTTTAAGTCTTATAGTCAAAGACATAAATTCTTCAGGGCATTTACATGCTATGCTTTTGATGGAGTGTATGTCTTTGCTATATTGTTTGCGCTATTCTTTTTGAGGTTCTATTTGTGAATATTTTAATAGCGCGAACTATAACTTAAAATGGTGCAAACGGCGTCGCGGTGTGTGTCTATTTTTTTCCAATCCACCAGATCATTTTCTTGCCTGAACCAACTTCTGCTTTTTCCATTTTGCCGTCAATCTTGCCTTCAGATTTGAGTTTGTAGCAGTGGATGTTTGCGGTTGACCAAGAAATTTTCACCTGCTTTGCAATCTGATATGTTGAGAGCGGCTCTTTGGATGTTTTTAATATCCTCTCTGTTAATGCATCTATTGATATGTTTTCGTGTTTCATTGTCTTATCCCCCCTTAAAGGATGTATTTTTCTAATATCTCGATATATGATTGTGTTCGTGTAGTTAGTTGGTGGGTCGGGTATATAAATGTTTTGGTGGTTTAGAATATAGTTTTTTGTGGTGGTTTTTGGTGTCTGTGGGAGGGAGTACTGTTGTGTGTATCGGTATTACTCTTTTGTTTGTTTTTGTACGAATACGCCAGTCATGAGTTTGTTGAGTCTAATCGCTGACTACAGGCGACCGCAGACCCCCCTAACAAGGTATTTAAAGTTACTACTATCTAATATCATCATGCCAAAAACACATTATGATACATTAGATCTGAAGCCAGGTGCTACTCAGAAGAATATTAAGGAATCATTCAGAAAATTAGCTAGGAAATACCATCCTGATTGTAGTAGTCTTCCAAAAGAGATGGCTGAGGAGATAATTATTTCAGTCTATGAAGCATATTCGGTTTTGGGAGATGCAGAAAATAGATGGGAATATGACTTGGTTAATGGTCTATTCGAAGATACATCTGCTACATCTGAGCCAGATATAGAAAAAACCAAAGAAGAATATGTATTCAGTCCGACCGGTATTTACGATTATGATCCCAAGATAAACAAAATTGTGATAATGTACGAGTATCATAAAATTGATGAACGTCTTATTGATGAAATTATTAACATATACTTATCTGAACTGGGCATATCTGAGGATTTTGAGGAGGAGTATCATGCAGAAGAAGTATTTGGGCTTGATGTTTTTGTTATAGACTCTTGTAGGCTAAATCGAGAGTTAGAACTACCCTCGACATTGTATGACTTTGAGGACTTTGCCGAAAAGCACGGTATATCTCTGGTGAAATTAAAAGGAGGTGTTTATTATGTTGAGTCATTATCAAACTTTCAAAAATTAGATTGTGGTGTGGAACCGCTATCTGAGACATATTTGCGTATAATAGCAGAATCCCAGAAAGCGGTTGAGAGTTCATGAAAAAAAACAGGGTTTTTGCGCGGGAGTTCATATTTTCTGAAAGGGTAATGTTGTCGCAAATCATTTTTAGGAATATGTCGAACCGGTCGTCTTTTCGCGTATAGATGCGGTCAGGCTTTAGATACAGGTATTGTTCTGTGAGTGGTATTGTTTTGAATCCGAAGTTTGTTATTGCGTTTGTGAAGCATCTTAGCTCTTTTTTTGTCGCGAATACAATGTCTATGTCTTTTGTTGCATCTTGAGATCATACAGTTCAGCTTTTTGTTTTATTTCTTCTAAAGTAGGGTAGTCTTTTAGGGTTTCGCCTTTGAGGATTGTTTTTATTTTGTTTATGTCTGCTTTGAGTCGGTATCTTTTGTTTATGTGTTGAATGTCTAATGAGTGCATGTTTCTAAGGTAGAACAGGATTGTGTATGTTTTTTTTCTTGTGTCTTGCGAGCATAGGATGGCGTGTGCAAATATGTCGTTGATGTTAAGGTCATTTGGAGGTGTGCAATAGTAATCTGAAATCATGCGAAGAGGTATGCCGTATTTGGCAAATAAAGAGAATGCTGTTTTTGTTGCTGTTTTTTTGTCTACTTCCTGTGTGGTAGGTGTTTCAAATAGTACGAAGCGTTTTGATTGATGTAGTTTTCTGTAAACTGACGGCAAATTGTAAATTAAGATGTCCTGATATTTGGAGTAATTTTCCAGGAAAGAGATTAAATCAGACCATAATGTTGTGTTTAATCTATAATATGTGTCTTCCTTTATAACAATCCCGTATTTTTGAAAATCTTTAAGGTACCTGTAGACCAGTGGTTTTGAAAGTCCGGACAGGTGTTTTATACGCTTCATTGTTCTTTTGTTTAAGAGCAATAGCAGCATGTCGATTCTTGCATCTGCGAGAATTTCTTTGAAGTTTGTTTGAGGATGCTCTAAAAAGAGGTTTCTTAGATCATAGGAGTGGATATTGTCTGATATAATGTAGGATCTGCCTTGTTTTTTTAAGAATCCTTTTTGTCTTAAATCGGATGTTAGTTTGGAGATATATTCATGTGAATTGTTTAGTTTTATTGCTGTCTCTTTGGAAGTAAGACTGCCTCTTGTGTATATAAGTTTCAATATATCCAATTGGGTTTTTGTTATATTCATGAGTATCATTTCTGATTAAATAGAGTATTTATTTAATCATATAGTAGACTTTAATCTTTAAATCTTAACTTCGCCACTTCTACACAGCTCACGCTAATTTCGTCAGTAACCCAATTTGACATTTGGTGTTTACCACCGCAATTTGAGTGATTTATCCTCATAAATTCTGGTATAATCTTCCAAAACACTCATGATTTC
>DAOWAN010000031.1 GCA_030634545.1 Candidatus Nanohalarchaeota archaeon | reverse complement strand
GTGTCTTTTTTTTGTTATAGTACCATTATCCAGGTTGTATTTTAATGCTCTTTTTAACTTTTCTATAGCTGATTTATATTTTGTTTCTTTTATAATTCCTGTTTCGTATTCATTTTCTATTCTGTCTATTTCTTCGCCGATTGTTGGGTGTTCATCGTATCTGTTTATGTCTTGTGTTATGCTGTATAGGTGTACGATTGAGTTGTCTCTTATTTTTGTTTCTAAGGCTGCTTCGTAGATATGGAGTTGGGTATAGGGATTGTTTTCGAATGTTTCTATTTCCTCTTTGAGTTTTTTAAGAGGTTTTAAGCTTTTTATCTCGGTCATACTTGCCTGTTTCTTCTTTATTCTATGTTCTATGTTGTTAATTGTGGTGTACAGTGAATCTTTATATGTTGCTATTGTTGTTTCTTTTGCATGTTGTTCATCAAGGAATTCGTGTTGATTGAATAGTTCTTCTATAATGTCTTCAAGGTATGTTTGTGTATTTCTTAATACTGTTGATGTGTTATTTTCATGTTTTCTGTCTCTTGAGTGTCTGTAGAGTCTGTTCTGTGCATGTTTTATCTTTTCTGTATTCTGTGTTGTCAGAGCGTTGTCTGGTTCTGAGGCTATTTTTTCGGCAGTTTCTAAATTATGTTTGTGTGTTAACTGATGTAGGAGGTTGAAATATTTTGTTGCATTCCATTCTTCAAGTTGTTTGTCTTGAGGGTGGGTCGTGCTTTCGTTTTGCGTAAGTTGGTTTAACCATTCTGTGCTGAATTCGGAGGGGTCATGTATAATGGGATTTTTGGTGTCTTTTTGTGTCTTGTGTGGTGGAGAAGTATATTTTTTAGGTTCTTTTCTTTCTGTTCTGGATGTTTGGTTTGCTCTTTTATGTCCTTTTATTTTTATTTGCTGGTTGTTGATCTCTAGTGTGCCGTTGTGTTCGAGTGGGTGTATGGTGTCGGTATCTATCCAATCGTGGGGGATTTCTTCGGATTCTTCAAATTTAGTAATATCCACTTCTTTGCCGTTGATGAGGAGTGTTCCGTTTATGTAGCGAATGGGTGGGGTGTTGTCTGTGTTGATATCATATTCTGGAAGTGATGTGCTTGAGTCAAGGTTTTCGTCTGGCATTTGGAAATCACCGTTTTGTAACTATTCAGTAAGGTATCGGGTGTTTGAGATTTTATAAACTTTGTGGTGTTGAGTCGGAGTGTTTTTTGGTCTTATGATTAGTTTTATATTGTTCGGATGGTATAGTGTTGGTTATGATTGAGATTTGGACTGAGAAGTATCGACCGAAGACGCTTTCTGATGTTGTTGGGCATGAGGCGATTGTTGAGCGCCTTTCTGCGTTTGTTAAGGCGAAGTCGATTCCTAATATGCTTTTTGCAGGTACTGCGGGGGTTGGGAAGACTACCTGCGCTATTGCGCTTGCGAAGGAGTTGTATGGTGATACGTGGTCAAGGAATTTTATGGAGACTAATGCGTCTGATGAGAGGGGCATCCAGGTTGTTAGGTCGAAGATTAAGGATTTTGCGCGTATCAAGCCGCTTGGGGCGGAGTTTAAGATTATCTTTCTTGATGAGAGTGATGCTTTGACTACTGAGGCGCAGCAGGCGCTTCGAAGGACTATGGAGAAGTATACGCATTCTACGCGGTTTATTTTGTCGTGTAATTATTCTTCGAAACTTATTGCGCCTATCCAGAGCCGGTGTGCAGTATTCAGGTTTGGACCGGGGAGTGATAAGGCTATTCGTGGATATGTTGATAGGGTTGCCAAAGCTGAAGGGCTTGATGTTACGAAGGATGGGATGAGCGCGGTCATTGCTGTGTCCCGGGGTGATTTCAGGAAGGCTACTAATGTGCTTCAGTCGGTTTCTATTCTTTCGAAGAAGGTTGATGAGAAGGGTGTTTATGATGTTGCAGCTACTTTGCATCCGAAGGAGGTCAGGGATGTGCTTGATCTGGCGCTTAGCGGTAAGTTTCTGGATTCCAGGAAGAGGCTGTATGATCTGATGATTAATCGAGGGCTTTCGGGGCTTGATGTCATTCGCGCGATCCATCGCGAGATTCTTTCTGTTGATGTGGATGACAGGTGTAAGGCGCGCCTGATTGATAAGCTTGGTGAGTATGAGTTTAGGATTGTCGAGGGCGGGCAGGAAGATCTGCAGATTGAGGCGTTTTTAGCTCAGTTGGTTGCATTGAAGGAGTGAGCTAAAAAGCTCGGAACGAGCGTAGTGAGTGACTGGATTTTTGGCGCAGTTGGTTGCGTTGAGAATTTGATGTGTGAGTGAGAGAATTTTTGGTGCTGTTTGTTGCGGTTAAAGGATATTTTCTTATTGTGGCGGTGTGATTGATAGTCCGCTTTGTTCTATGAATGCAAGGATTGTGCTCATGAATGCTATGCCTATGATCAGGAATATTATTGCGAGTATGGCTATAGTCAGGAGTGATATTAGGATCAATCCTATTATTATTTTCTGGGTGCTTATGTTATGGACTGTTCTGTAGCCGATGATTGATATGTATATCTGGTAGAGGATTGCAAGTATTCCTGCGAAAGGAATCCATGCGAAGATACTTGCTGCGGATGAGTATGCCATGACTCTTAGTGTGGATTCGTATTTGCCTTGTGCACCAAGTATTTTCAGGATCTGGTGGAGGATGAGTGCTGAGATGAAAAGTAAAGGAGTGCAGATTATTAGTGTGATTATTATTGCTATTAGTGAGATTAACAGGTTGATTGAGGATATGTCGGTTAGTGTGGATAGGAGGACCATGATTGTTGTCATGATTATGTAAAAGATGATTGGTTCTTTGTAGCCGCCGGTTCTTGGCATTATTGAGAAGAATTTTTTTGGGTTCAGGATAATCAGTTTTATTTTGTCCAGAAATTTTGTATTTTCGAATTCGAAAGCATCTATTGGTTCTGTTTCTGTTTGTTCTGTGGGTTTTGTTTCTGCGTTGACGCTGCGTTTTATGTCTTCCAGGCTTTCTTCTTTCTTTTTGCGGCGGGCTTTGTATGCCAGAAATGCAACTGGTGCTAGTCCTGCCAGCAGGAGGAGTATTAATGGGCTGGATATCATTGATTTTATTTTGTCGAGGGTTTCGTTTCTTTCTTTCTCTTCGGGTTCTTCTTCTGGTTCAATTTCTGTTTGTAGTTCTGAGATCAGTTGTGTGTCGTCGTATGTTGCTAGTTCAGTTATTCTTGTGTCGTAGGTGATTTGTGTTATCAGGTTGTCTTCAAGGTCGTCTTTTAGCCATGCTCTTTTTTCACCTACTGTTTTTGGTGGCTCTATGCATGCGTCTCTGTGGCACATTGAGCGGTTGCACTGGCAGTCTTCTTTGCATGTGCCGCAGTTTTCGTCCGGGTCACATGCGCCGTTTCCGCAGCTTGTGATTTCGAAGGTGCTTGCAAGGTTGAACGGACCTTCGCCAACGATGTTTTTTCCTGTCACTTCTATTGTCCAGATGCCGGGTTCAGGGTCTTTTACTGCACATGTGTATGATTCTTTTCCTGACGGGATTTTCAGGCATGTGCCTGTTTTTTCGTTAGGTTTGAGAACTTTTGTTATACTGAATTCGTCGCCTGACTGATAGGCGGTCATTGTGAGGACTAAAGGGGTTTTTGATTCGGTTACTTTTATGTAGTATGTCTTTTTTTCGCCAATTGCCAGATCTGCGTTTATCTGTGCCTGTCCTGGGACGTATGTGAGGTTGTAGTTTGATTTTGTGGTTACTTCTGCTTCTTTCCATATTGATTTTACCTGTACTATCCAGCGCCCTTCTGCTGTTTCACCTGGGGTGAGGAATGCTTTCTGAGTGACTTTCTCGTCTGCTTCTGACTGGTCGAATACGGATTTCAGGTTTGTTGAGATTATTGTTATTTCCATGTTCGGTTCGAAGTCAGACCATTTTGAGACTGCTACGAGGTGGGTTTTGTTTTCGGTGAGGATGTCTGTGTAGTAGAATACGGCGCCTCTGTTTGTTATCTTGTTTTCTGCTTTGAAGTCTTCGGGGACGTATGTTGAGTGTGTGTTGGCGAGGCGGAATGGGGCGTGACCAGTTACTGTCTGACCTTCAATATTTACGAGCCAGATGCCGGGTTCAGGGTCTTTTATTGCGCAGCCGTCTGCGTAGGTGTTGCATGATCTTTTTGTGCCGCGCGGGTCGTATACGCTGACTATTTTTACTATATCTCCTGCTTCAAGTCTTATTGTTGTCAGGGCCAGCGGCGTGGTTGTGTCTTTGATGATTATCGGGTATTCTTTTTTTTCTTTTTCGCGTATTATACCGTTGATTATTTCCTGGTCTTCTATGTATTCAAATTTATAGTTTGAATGGAAGTTTATGTCTGCACGGGCATCGAAGACTCTTAGCTGTGCTATCCAGATCCCTTCTGCGACCATGCCGGGGTTCAGGTAGTATGTCTGGACGATTTTTTCGTCGCCTTTTGAGATGTCGCTTTTTGTTTTTACGTCTGGTGTGATGATTGTTATTTCCATGTTTGAGTATCTGTCTGTCCAGTTTGATGAGACTGCGAGGTGTTCTTCGCGTGAGCCGGTTGTGATGTATGTTTTGTAGAATTTTATGTGGTCATGCATTACTACTGTTTCTATGAGGTGTTTGCGGGGCTTGTAGATGTCGAAGTTCGCGTTTACAAAGAATTCGCCGGTTGTTGTTGTTATTGCATCGCCTTTGATGTCGAGTAGCCATGTGCCGAGGATTGGGTTGTTTACGTAGCATTTGGTGCTTATCTGTCCTGAGCAGCCGTTAGTTGTGTGTTTTTGCCCGATGGGGTCGTAGAGGTTGCGTATGCTGATTTTGTCTCTTATTGTGTTGACTATGTTTCCTGATATATTGAGTCTTTTGTCGTAGGATACGTTTATGAGGAAGTATGTGGTGTCTGTGTTTCCTACATTGTCATGGCTCTGGCAGAAGATGTCGCTGTCAGGGTCGTTGTTAATGAATTCGCAGGGGAAGTCGGTTCCTACTTGCGCGTTTGCGGTTGAGATTATTGCTATGTATGTTATTATGAGTGTCAGAAGTATTTTTTTCATGTTGATTACCTATTGACTATTTGTTCTGAGGTGGTTTATATAGTTTTTATTTCATGTATTTATCTTCCCATGCGTCTAGTTCTTCGTCTGAGAGTTCATCATCTATTTTTTCTTTGATTTCTTTGTCTTCTGAGTAGTGTTTCCTGTTTATCAGACCGTATGCTATGCCGGCTGCGAAGCCGGCGAGGTGGGCGGCGTGACCTGTGTTGTCTATGGGTACGAGGAAGCCTACAACGTCCATGAGTATCCACATGGCTGAGAGGAGTATGAGTGGGATGGGGGCGCCGAAGTATACTATCATTTTCGGGCGTAGGGTTGTGATTGCGCCTAGTATGCCCATGATGGCGCCGGATGCGCCCAGGGAGATTGAGTTTGGGTAGAATATCAGTCCTGCTATATTTCCGAGTATGCCTGCTGTGATGTAGAGACCGAGGAATTTTTTTGAGTCTATTATTTTTTCTAAGAGTATTCCGAAGAGACCGAGTGCGACCATGTTTTGGAGGAGGTGGTTGAGGTTTAGGACTGTTGCGCCGTCTGGCAGGGTTGCTGTTGTTGAGTGGAGGAACATTGCGGTGATTAGGGTCCAGGGGGTCTGGAGGATGGTGGCAGGGTTTAGGGCGAAGAGTGGGATTATGTAGGGGGATGTCAGTTCCAGGATGAAGATTACTATGTTGATTGCTATGAGTTTGAGTGAGTAGTATTTCATGGTCCTTTTTTTGGGTTCTGTGGTTTATATTTGTTGGGTGGGGTTTTGAGGGTTATGTGTTTTCTGATGTATTATTACGTGGTAGTGTTGTGTCTGGTTTGTAATTTGGCTGTTTGATTTGCTGGATGTCTGTATCTCATTGAAATTGTACCCATGGATTTGTGCCTATTTGTTCTTGAGTACTACAATAATCGTCTATTACTTGTTTTGATTCTGAATCCTTAAGAATTGCTGTTGCGACGTTAATGGTGTATTCTGGGTTTGATTTACCTTTGGATAACATTTCTTCGATTTCGTTGTTAATATTGGGTGTCTCGAATTCCTTGATTATTCTGCTAATCTCTATATTTGCGTTTATTGTGTCATTCTTTTCAAGTTGGATTTTTCCGGATAATTCTAATTCTATAGGTTTGAAGGGATATTCTTTAGATATAATTTTGATTTTGGTTGTATCTCCTCCATGGTTGAGTATATTACCATAAATGATGTATGGGTCTTCCTGAGAGTAAACTGGCGGTTCGCAGATTGTGCCGTTTAGTTCACGTTCTTTGGTGACGAGAGTGGCGTTGTGTCCAAAAATATGTTTGTACATTTTCTGGTCTTCTGGATGTCTTAGAATATATCCGTCTTCTTCTAGATCTTTAAGATACTCTTGCCATTCTTCTTTTTTCTTATCATTAATGAACTTTGTGAGTTTACGTGGGTCTATGTATTTAATAAGTTCTTTTGGGTCTTTTGTATTTTTTATTTCTTTTAGATAATCTATTATGTATCTCATTTTAGTCACCCTTTATCTGCGTGTTAGGTTGTTGTTATTATTGTGTGATAACTTTATATGTGTGTCGGTGATTTTGTATTTGTTGGCGCTGTTGTGTTATTGTTGTTGAAAAAATAGATAAGGTGGTGGGTTGAGCGCAGATGTTTTTCGTGGTTTTAGAAGTCTCCAAGACCTTTTTGGGATTTTTGTTTTATCAGATCTTTTGTGGTTTGCCAGCTGCTTCGGATGTAGTCTGGAAGTGTGTCATGTGACTGCATTGATTCTATATGTTCTTTTAGGAAGGTTTTTGTGTTTGGGTCTGAGGGGTAGCCTGAGCCTAGACTTATGTTGTGTTTTTTTTCTATTTGTCTTATTTGCCTGTCGCGCTCTGTTTTTGCGATTATTGAGGCTGCGCTTACGGAGGTGTAGTTTAGGTCGGCTTTGAATTCGGCTGTTATTTTTGTTTTTGTGGTTGTTTTTGCTTCTAGTTCCTGTGTGAATGTCTTGCTGTTTGATGGGAGGTCGATTATTGTCTTTTTTGCGTCTGGTGTCTGGTTTATTATTTTTGCCATGGCGTTCATTTCTATGTGGTTTAGGGACATGTTTTTCATGTCGTTGTCGATTTGTTTTGCGCTGATGATTATAACTCTCACATTTATGGCTATTTTTTTGATTTCCTTTTCGAGGGTTTCGCGTTTTTTTGGGCTTAGGAGTTTTGAGTCTGTTATGCCGAGTTCTTTTAGGTGTGGTTCGTGTTCTTTTTTTATGTGGACACCTGCGACTACTAATGGACCTATTACTGGTCCGCGTCCTGCCTCGTCTATTCCTAGTGTGTCCATAGGGTCTTTTTTGGGTATGGTAAGATATATAAATGTTTGTGGTGTTAGGGGTTATATCTCTTTTTTAAAGCGAGGTGGAGCAGCCTGGAGTGCTCGTTGGGCTCATATGATGGCATGAATCTTATGTGTTGTCTGTGTTACCCAAAGGTCGATGGTTCAAATCCATCCCTCGCTATTCTAATATATATAAAGTGGTTCGGTTAATTATAGTGTATGGGTATGAAAGGGTCGTTGTTCAGTTTTAATGTTTTTGTGGCTGTGTTAGTTCTTATACCGTCTGCTGTGCTTTTATATCAGTTTAGTGCTGAGATTACTGAAGTGTGTGATATGGATAGCAGTAATGTTGTGGTGTATACGATTATCCTTAGTTGTGTTGCGCTGCTTTCTTCGATGACGATTCTTAAGGAGCTTTTGAGTTTTGAGTGAGTTTAAGTTATATTAATTTATGTTCTTAATTATATGGTTATGTCTGATTTGTTTGATGTTGATTCTTCTGTTATCAGGAATGAGGAGCCGCTTACTGAGGTGTTTGCGCCTACACGGCTTTTTCATAGAGAAGGGCAGAGGGATTATCTTGCGTCGTGTATGAAGCCGGTGGTTGTCGGGAGGATGCCGAGGAATGTGTTTCTGTTCGGACCTACTGGTGTGGGTAAGACTTCCTTGGTTCTTTGGATGTTTGATGAGCTTTCGGGTCATACTGATAATGTGCGGACGTGTTATGTGAATTGCTGGAAGAGCGGGTCTACTCATGCTGTTCTTTCGAAGATTGTGAGTGATCTTAGTATTTTTTCTAATCCGCGCAGGCAGACTAAGGAGTTGCTTGAGGATATTGAGGGGAGTCTTAAGAAGAGCGGCAAAAAGCTGATTGTTGCTTTGGATGAGGTTGACAGGCTTGAGAGTTATGATGTGCTTTATGATCTCTGCCGGAGCGGGTGCGGGGTTGTGTGTGTTTCGAATGATGAGCATGCGCTTGCTAATGTTGATGTGAGAATTAAGAGTTCGCTTTCTTTGGAGTGGCTTGAGTTTAAGGAGTATTCGGCTGATGAGATGTATGATATTCTTTCTGATAGGGCGGCTCATGCGTTTGCGCCGGGGACGATTAGTGAGACTGTGCTTAGGATTGCGGCTGTGCAGGCTTCGGGTGATGCGAGGGTCGGGCTTGAGATTCTTAGGAAGGCTGCGCTTTTTTGTGAGGATGCAGGGGGTTCTGTGATTGGTAAGGAGCATGTGGTTCGTGCTCATAAGGATGCGGTTTCTGTTAAGATGCGCCAGATTGTTGACGGGCTTTTGGATTATCAGAAGATTCTTTTTTCGATTGTTGAGGAGAATGGGAGTGTGAAGTCGTCTGAGTTGTGGAGTGCTTTTTCCAAGAGGGTTGATGGCAAGGTGTCTGAGAGGAGTTATAGGAATTATATGGATAAGCTTGTTGTATTGAAGCTTGTTAAGGCTAGCGGGGATGTTAGGTGGAGAGAGTATCGGGTTGCTTGATTTCTATTGTCTGGTATTTTTTATAGAATTATGGCTGTGTTTATAGTGAAATTAGGGGGTAGTTAGCCCCAATAGAATGTTTTGTTTCTTAATTTATGTGGGTTTATCCGCCGATTTTGCACATCTTGCAGTCGCAGACTGAACATTTGCCCTTGGTCGCTTTTCTGTCGTTTTTCATTGTAAACGGTTCCAAGTCTTTCATTTCTCTTGTTTCTTTACATCTTACGCAATATCCTTTTACCATATTAATCCCTCCGTGATTGTTTTTGAGTAATATTATCTATGGTGTTGGTAGTATATATAGATGATTATGCAGGGGACGAGATTCGAACTCGCGAAGGAACTAATCCACAGGGCCCTCAACCCTGCCTCTTAGGCCGCTTGAGTACCCCTGCATTTTTGTGTGGTTTCTATAGACTGGCGAAAGTTTAAAAATCTTGTTGGTGTTCCGGGGGGGTGCTGTAGTTTGGCTGGTCTATTGGTTTCTTTTTTAGCAGGTCTGCGAGTACTAGTTTGAAGCTTTCCTGGAAGACGAATCTTTGCATGCCGAGGTCTGTTGATAGGGTTTTTGTTTTGAAGCTGTCGATGCAGGATTCTTCGGATATTCTTATTGCGGTTTTTACTACTTTTTTTAGTTCAAATTCTTTTATTTTTAGTTCGTCTGTTTCCATGCGGGTGTCACCTCTTTAGATTCCGATGTCGGTTATTATGATTTTTCCTGAGTTTTTGGGGTTTAGTCCTTTTTTTATGTCGTGGAATGTTATTGTTATGTCTGGGTGTGCTGCGGTGCCAGATGGGTTGCCTGTGTCTGCGTCTATGCCGCTTGGGCAATCGAGGGATATTTTTGTGCAGTGCATGTTGTTGAAGGTTTCGATTGCGGTTTTATATGGTTCTTTTACAGTGCCTTTCAGACCTATGCCGAGTATTGCGTCGATGGCTATGTCGTATTTTTGGTTTTGTTCTTGTGATGTTAAGTGTTTCCCCGTTGGTTCTTTGTGACATCCCTCCTCGAGCCCCCACCCGCTTGATTTTAGTTCTATGGTTGTGATTATGGGGATTTTGAGGTTTTTTATGATGTTGAGGTTTGTTTTTGTTTCTTCTGTTCTTGGGGTTGGTTTTATGAGGAGGACGGTTACGTTTGCGCTGTATTTTCTGGCGTGGCGCGCGAGGACGAGTCCGTCGCCTGCGTTGTTGCCTGTGCCGCAGAATATGATTATGTTTTTGTTTTTTATGTTGTAGTTGTTGTTGATGATTGCTGCTGCGTTTGTGCCTGCGTTTTCCATGAGGATTAATGAGGGGATGCCTATGGTGTCTTGCGCGTGTCTGTCGAAGTTTTGCATTTCATCTATTGAGAGCATGTTGTGTTTTATGGGGTGTGGGTGTTAATATATCTGGTGGGTGTGAAAAGAAGGAAAAATGCTCCTGCTGGGATTCGAACCCAGGTCACAGGCGTGAGAGGCCTGAATGATTACCAGACTACACTACAGGAGCATTGTGTAATAGTGTTTATGCATGAGAATATTTTAAATAGTTTATGGCTAATAGTTATGTTGTTAGTTGTAAGTTATAGTTTGTATGAAGGGCAATAATTGTTTTATTGTTTATTGGGCTGGTGGTCTAGCTGGTTATGACAACGCCTTGACGTGGCGTAGATCGAGAGTTCGAATCTCTCCTGGCCCATTTTTTTTGTTTTTTTGATGTCTGTCGTAAAATTTAAGACCTTATGAAAAAAGGAGTATAAGGGAAAAAAATGTTTGAACAAATTTTTAAAAATATAGATGATGTTCTTTGGAAAGATGCAGGTTGTAGTAGTGAATTGGATTATGTTGAACAAACATCCTGGATTCTTTTTTTAAAATATATTGACGATCTTGAAAAAGAAAAACAGACTTCAGCACAACTATCCGGGAAAACTTATGTTAGTATAATTAGTCCTGAATTTCAATGGAGTGTATGGGCAGTTCCTAAAGACAAAAATGGTAAGTTAGATCATCATAAAGCACTTATGGGGGATGATTTAACTGATTTTGTTAATCAAAAATTGTTCCCTTATTTTAAAAAATTTAAACTAAATGCTGAAAGTGCTGATACAATCCACTATAAAATAGGGGAGATTTTTAGTGAATTAAAGAATAGGATTCAAAGTGGTTATAATTTACGTGAAGTGATTAATCTGGTTGATGGGTTACGTTTTGGTTCTAGTGCAGAAAAACACGAAATGTCTCATCTATATGAGTCGAAAATTAAAAATATGGGTAGTGCTGGTAGAAATGGAGGTGAATATTATACTCCACGTCCTCTCATTAAAACGATTGTAAAGGTTGTAGAGCCAACTATTGAGAATAAAATTTATGATGGTGCTGTTGGTTCGGCAGGTTTCTTGTGTGAATCTTTCGAATATCTGAAAATCAGTAAGAAACTAACTACTAAGGATTTAAAGATACTTCAGGAAGGAACATTTTATGGTAAAGAGAAAAAATCACTTGCGTATATTATTGGAATTATGAACATGATTTTTCATGGTATTGAATCGCCAAATATAATTCATACTAATACTCTTGCTGAAAATATTATGGATATACAAGAAAAAGACCGTTATGATGTTGTTTTAGCAAATCCGCCTTTTGGCGGTAAAGAAAGAGCAGAAGTTCAGCAAAACTTTCCGATTAAGACTGGAGAAACTGCGTTTTTATTTTTGCAACACTTTATTAAGATATTAAAAGCTGGTGGTAAGGCTGGTATTGTTATTAAGAATACATTTTTGTCGAATACGGATAATGCCTCTATTTCACTTCGGAAACATTTACTCGATAATTGTAATTTGCATACTATTTTAGATATGCCTGGGGGTACTTTTTTGGGCGCAGGTGTAAAAACAGTTGTGCTGTTCTTTGAAAAAGGCGTTCCTACGCGAAAAATATGGTGTTATCAGCTTAATTTGGATAGAAATTTGGGTAAAACTAATCCTTTGAATGAGAATGATCTTTCTGAATTTGTTGAGTTACAGAAAACAAAAGCTGATTCTCTTAATTCCTGGACTGTAAATGTTGCTGATGTGAATGTAGATACTTGTGATTTGTCTGTGAAAAATCCTAATGCAAAAAAAGAAGTTGCGCTTCGTGAGCCGAAAGAGATATTGGATGAAATTACAACACTCGACAAAGAAAGCGCAGACATCTTAAACTCAATAAAGGAGTTAATCTAAATGGCAACTTGGGAAGTAAAGAAACTGGGGGATGTATGTGCATTTGTTAGAGGTCCTTTTGGAGGAAGTCTTAAAAAATCATGTTTTAAACCTTCTGGATTTGCAGTCTATGAACAACAACATGCGATTAACAACCAGTTTGATGATATTAGATATTATATTGATAAAACAAAATTTGATGAAATGAAAAGATTTGAATTAACTTATGGAGATTTAATAATGAGTTGTTCTGGTACAATGGGGAAAATAGCAGTTGTTCCAAAAAATATTCCTATTGGCATAATTAATCAAGCATTATTAAAATTAACACCAGACACTGAATTAAATATTGACTTTTTAAAAATTTGGATGCAGAGTATAGATTTTCAAAACCAACTAAATAAAAAATCTAAAGGTGTTGCTATTAAAAACGTTGCATCCGTTAAAAATCTTAAAGAGATTAATATCCCTATTCCCCCCCTTCTAATTCAAAAACAAATTGTTTCAATTTTAGACAAAGCATTTGAAAAAATATCAAAAGCAAAAGAAAGCGCTGAGAAGAATCTGAAAAATGCAAAAGAGATTTTTGAGAGTTATTTACAAAGTATTTTTGAAAATAAAGGCGAAGGATGGGAAGAAAAGACGTTGGAGGACATTTGTAGCTTTGTTAGAGGACCATTTGGGGGTAGTTTGAAAAAGAACATTTTTAAACCAGAGGGTTATGCTGTTTATGAACAAAAACATGCTATCTACAACCAATTTGAGGACATTAGATATTTCATTGATGAAAAAAAGTTCAATGAGATGAAAAGATTTGAGTTAAAAACAGGTGATTTAATAATGAGTTGTTCTGGAACAATGGGGAAAATGGCAATCGTTCCACGGATAACAAAGAAAGGAATTATAAATCAAGCATTATTAAAACTTACACCTTCAAAAAAAATCTCTGTTGTGTTTTTAAAATTATGGATGCAAAGTGAAAGCTTCCAAGATAGCTTAAAAGCATATTCACAAGGGGCTGCAATTCAAAATGTTGCTTCTGTGAAGACTTTAAAAAAAATTAAGGTGCCAGTACCTTCATTGTCTGAACAACAATCCATCGTTTCCAAACTAGATGCGCTCTCACAAGAAACTAAAAAACTCGAAGCAATTTATACTCAAAAACTTGCGGACTTAGAAGAATTAAAGAAATCAATTCTTGCAAAAGCATTTAATGGAGAACTTACTAGTAAAGTATGAGGATGATATTATGTTGAAAAACAAGATACTTAAAATTGTTAAACAAGGTGAAGGACTTCGTATTGAGTTTAAGGAGTGTAGACAAAATATTACTAAAGAAGTTTACCAAACTGTATGCGCGTTTCTTAACCGGAGTGGAGGGGAATTACTTTTAGGAGTCAGTGATGACGGTAAGATAATGGGTGTCGAAAATATCGAGCAAATAAGAAAAGACTTTGTAACTGCAATAAATAACCCGCAAAAGATAACTCCTGCTGTGTATTTATCAATTGATCAAGTAGAAATAAAGAATAAGCAAGTCCTTTATATCTATGTTCCTGAGAGCTCACAGGTACACAAATGTAATGGGAAAATTTATGACCGAAACGAAGATGGAGATTTGAATATCACTGATAATAATACATTAGTTACAGCATTATACATAAATAAACAAACAATATATACTGAAAATAAAGTATTTCCTTATTGTAAAATAACAGATCTTAGAGTTGATTTAATAAATAAAGCAAGAACATTGGCAGTCAACCAAAATAGTAATCATCCTTGGAAAAATTTAACAAATCTTGAGCTCTTAAAAAGCGCCAAACTCTATACAAAAGATTATCAAACAAATAAGGAAGGATTTACTCTTGCAGGAATACTTCTTTTTGGTAAAGATGAAACAATTCTTTCTGCACTTCCACACCACAAAACAGATTTAATTTTAAGAAGACAAAATCTCGATAGATATGATGATCGCGATGATGTGAGGACAAATCTTATGGAAAGTTATGAAAGAATACTTGCATTTGCACAAAAACATTTACCTGATCCATTTTATCTTGAAGGGACACAAAGAATCAGTATAAGGGATAAAATCATTCGTGAAATTGCTTCAAACATCTTAATTCACAGAGAATATTCAAATCCATTTCCTGCAAAAATAATAATTGAAAAGAATAGAATTTATTCAGAAAATGGCAATAAGCCACATGGACATGGAAAAATCAACCCAAACAACTTCTCACCATATCCAAAAAATCCCGTCTTAGCCAAATTTTTTAAGGAAATTGGGAATGCTGACGAACTTGGTTCTGGAGTAAGAAACCTTGTAAAATATACTCAATTATACTCAAATAGTACTCCTCAACTAGTTGAAGAAGATATTTTCAAGATTATTATTCCATTGACCGACCAAGCTACCGACCAAGCTACCGACCAAGCTACCACTTATGATGAAAGAACAAAATTAATATTGAATTTTTGTAAAATTGAAAAATCCACAATAGAAATAATGACTTACTTAGGATTAATCCACAGAAGACATTTTAGATTAGACATTTTACAACCATTGATAACTAAAGGATTATTATTTCCAACTATCCCCGACAAGCCAAACAGCCCCAATCAAAAATATTACTCAAAAGGAGATTCAAAATGAATGAAGCAGAAACCAGAGCTGAACTTATTGATCCTAAATTGAAAGAAAGTGGTTGGGGAGTTGTAGAAGGCTCTAAAGTATTAAGAGAGCATCATATTACTATTGGAAAACTTCAAACAGGATTAGGAAGAGCAAAACCATCAATTGCGGACTATATTTTAATTTACAAAGGAAGAAAACTTGCTGTAATAGAAGCAAAAAGCGAAAAATTTGAAGTCGGAGAAGGAGTTGCTCAAGCAAAAGATTATGCTTTAAAATTACATTTAGAAACCACTTTCGCAGCTAATGGCAAAGAAATTTATCAAATTTGTATGGAAACCGGAAAAGAAGGGATAATAGCAAAATTTCCAACGCCTGACGAATTATGGAATAAAACATTTAAAATTCAAAAAGATTGGAAAGAAAAATTTAATGAAATATCCAATGGTGGTACTTATATACCCCGGTTCTTTCAAGAAATTGCAATAAATAAAGCTTTAGATGCTATTTCTGAGGAAAAGAATCGTTTACTGTTGACTCTTGCAACAGGAACAGGAAAAACAAATATTGCTTTTCAGATTGCATGGAAACTCTTTCATGCACGCTGGAATTTAAAACGAGATGGTACAAGAAGACCACGAATTTTATTTCTTGCAGATAGAAATAATCTTGCAAATCAAGCGTTTAATGAGTTCTCTGCGTTTCCTGAAGATGCGCTAGTTAGAATTAAACCTAATGAAATAAGAAAGAAAGGCTCTGTTCCAACAAATGGCAGTATATTTTTCACAATATTTCAAACTTTTATGAGTGGTCCAAATGATACTCCTTACTTTGGAGAGTATCCGAAAGACTATTTTGATTTAATAATTATTGATGAATGTCATAGAGGCGGAGCTAATGACGAAGGTAATTGGCGAGGGATAATGGAATATTTCTCTCCTGCTGTTCAATTAGGTTTAACTGCCACTCCCAAACGAAAAGAGAATGCTGATACTTACAAATATTTTGGAAAACCACTTTATGTTTATTCATTAAAAGAAGGAATTAATGATGGTTTTTTAACGCCTTTTAAAGTCAGGAGAATTAAAACAACTATGGATGAGTATGTTTATACTTCTGAAGATGAGGTTATTGAGGGGGAAGTAGAAGCAGGAAAGATTTACCAAGGAGCTGACTGGAATAGAATAATTGAAATTAAAGAAAGAGAAGCACACAATGTAAAATTACTTTTACAGGAGATTAATCAAAATGAAAAAGCTATTGTTTTTTGTGCAACCCAAGATCATGCGCTTGCTATCAGGGATTTGATTAATCAATTTAAGAAAAGCAAAGAAACCAATTACTGTGTGCGGGTTACTGCTAATGATGGTAAACTTGGAGATCAATATTTAGAAGAATTTAGAGACAATGAAAAAACAATTCCTACTATTCTTACTACTTCGCAAAAGCTTTCAACTGGTGTTGATGCAAGAAATATTCGTAACATTATTCTGATGCGTCCAATTAAGACTATAATCGAATTCAAACAAATTGTTGGACGTGGCACAAGATTATTTGATGGTAAAGAATTCTTTACAATATATGATTTTGTTGGCGCATATCAGCACTTTAGTGATTCGGAATGGGATGGTGAACCATTAGAACCAGAACCACCAATCAAACCAATGCCAACAAAAGTAAAAGAAACATCTCCGCCTTATGGGGATGACTTGAATGGTGAACCAAAAAAGAAGAAAATAAAAATTAAATTAAGGGATGGAAAAGAAAGAGAAATTCAACACATGATTCAAACATCCTTTTGGAGTGCAAATGGGAAACCAATTTCAGCAGAAGAATTTTTACAAAACATGTTTGGAAAATTACCTGATTTTTTTAAGAATGAAAATGAACTTCGTAAAATATGGTCTGACCCTATAACAAGAAAAACTCTACTTGATAAATTGGCAAAAGCAGGATATGGAATGAATGAATTAAAAACAGTACAACAGTTAATAAATGCAGAAAACAGTGATTTATTTGATGTTTTAGAATACATTTCTTTTGCAATTAAACCGATTTCGAGAGAGGAGAGAGTTGCTAAAGCGCAGTTAAACATATTCAGATCACTAGACAATAACCAAAAAGAATTTCTAGAATTTGTATTATCCAAATACATTGAAACAGGTGTTGAAGAACTAGATCAAGAGAAATTACCGGATCTTCTAAAAATTAAGTATTTTGCAATAACTGATGCAACAGAATTGCTTGGTGGCGTTAATAAAATAAGAAAGACATTCATTAATTTCCAAAAACATTTATTTGCTATGTCTTAGGATTATAAACCAAAACTATTTTAAAATATTCGATTAATGTATTGTTATGGCAACAGCGCCTAATTGCAAAAAGAATTCTGAAAGAGCGCGTCTTCGACGTGCGCATCATCTTGGGCATAACAAAGAAGAAGCGGAATGGTCAAAGAAGCTTGGTTCTAATAAGTATCCGAGATGCGTAGGTAAAGGGCTTTTTGAGGATTGCCCGGATGAAGTTGGTGATGATGTTCCTTCCGGGTGTAAGTCATGTCCGCAATATGTGCCAACAGTAGATGAGAGAAGAGAGCGTATGAGGAAACTTATGGAAGAGATGAAAAAGTAGAAATTACTTCTCATATTTAATCTTTTTTTAAGTCTCTTGAAGGTTGCTATAAAATCAAATAGAAAACGTATACCATGGTCGTGGCTTTGGTCGTGCAGTCGGACATGCGCATCATCGATAGCATTTTTTTCTTTGTTAAGGGTATATCGGCAAGGTGTGTATGTATGTGTTTTGTTTTTCTTTGTGTGTGGTGGTGATGATGTAGAATGTGTAGTGGGGCCTCCCGGATTTGAACCGGGGTCCTAAGCTCCCAAAGCTCAAAGGATAACCAAACTACCCTAAGGCCCCATTGTATTTTTTGTTGTTTGTTTTGTTTTTTTGTGTAGTTTTAAATGTTTGTCGGTTGGTTTGTGGTATGGATGGGTTTTTGGATGTTTTCTTGTTGTTTTTTTGGTGGTTTTCTTGTTTGTTTCGTTGTTTTCCTGGTGTTCTCTGGTTGTTTGCTTGATGTTTATGGTGGGTTTCTTGTTGTTTTTCTGATTATTTATGGAATTCCAGTGTATCGCCGGGGTCGGGGTCGAAGTCATGCGCTTTTTTGGCTTCCAGTTCAAGTACGTATTTTGTTCTTTGTCTTGGTGAGTATATCTTCCATGTCCTGGGGTCGAGTGTTAGGGGTGGTATGTCTTTTTTGATTTCAGTTATTTTC
>DAOWAN010000113.1 GCA_030634545.1 Candidatus Nanohalarchaeota archaeon | reverse complement strand
TATTGGTGCTGTGGCGGCGACGGTGGCTATTCTTGGCAATATTGAGAAGTTTGCTCTGTTTTGTTTTATTCCATGGTTTGTGGAGTTTGCGCTTAAGTTGAGGTCGGGGTTTAAGGCAGAGAGTTTTGGGGTTTTGCAAAAGGACGGGACGCTTAAGGCGCCGGGCAGGAAGGTGCTTTCGCTTACGCATGTTGTGATGAAGATGGGCCGGTTCAGGGAGTGGCAGGTGTCGGCTATTTTGATTGCGGGGGAAGTGGTTATTTGTCTTTTGGGGTTTGCGCTGTTTTTGCAGGGTGTTGTGTAAGATTTAAAAAATTGTTTTCTTAATGTTTAGTGGGTGTTTGTTTGAGAAGGGTCAAGAAGTATATGGTTGAGAACAAGGAAGTTCTGGTTCTGTTGTTTTTGTTAGGGTGCTTTTTTTTCTCTAATCTTGGCGCGTATAAGATGTTTATGTGGGATGAGGCGGAGTATGCGTCTATTGCACGGTCTGTTTTGAGTGGTGATGGGTATGCACAAAATGGTGTGGCTCAGACAGGTCGACTGCCTGTGTATCCTTTGTCGGTTGCGACTGCTTTTGCATTGTTTGGTGTGTCGTATGAGGCTACGAAGATTCCAGGGGTAATGTTTGCGTTGCTTTCTGTTTTTGCAGTGTATTTTTTTGTGAGAAAATATTCTGATAAGAAGACTGCTCTTGTTTCCGGGGTATTGCTTGTAGGTACGCCTGTTTTTTTAACGCTGGCGTTAAATACGCTGACTGATGTAACTTTTTCGATGTTGTTTTT
Organism: Candidatus Nanohalarchaeota archaeon; assembly: GCA_030634545.1. Classification (GTDB taxonomy): domain Archaea; phylum EX4484-52; class EX4484-52; order EX4484-52; family B79-G9; genus B79-G9. The sequence continues at coordinate 5,698 of DAOWAN010000113.1, read as the reverse complement.
TTTGTCTGCGATGTTTTTTTATATGGGGGTTAATGAAAATACAAAATATTTTTATGTGGCAGGTTCTCTTCTTGGGCTTTCTTTTCTTACCAGGTATAATACGGTACTCTTTGCTCTGATGGCGGCGGTGTATCTTGCGTATTTGTGGGTTGGGAACAGGAGGAAAGTATCTTGTCTGTTTAAGTCAAAGCATGTTTATTTGTCTTTGATTCTTTTTTTGGTTGTTTTGGCTCCATGGATGATTTATGTGCAGGGTGAGACAGGAAATGCGATTGGGGGTATTCTTGATGCTCAGAATCGTATTAGTACTTATAGTGTCGCTTCGTTTCCATGGTATTATTATTTGAATTTGAGCTATTCTGTTTTGGGTATCACGGTATTTTTAATGTTTGTGCTTGGGGTGGGGTATGTTGTTTATAATAAAGATGATTTTGGTGTATATTGTCTTATCATTTTGCTGGTAAATTTTCTGTATTTTAGCCAGTTTGGATGGAAAGAGGAGAGGATGATGGTTTCCTGGGTTCCGTTTATGGTTGTTCTTTCGGGTATGGGTCTTATGAAGGTTGTGTATCCGTGGCTGAAGCGTGATTTGAAGAGTGAGCATTTGTCTCTTGGCGCCTGTGCGCTGGTTCTTTTGGTTTCGATGTATTTCAATTATACTGGCGTGATTGCTCCGAAGCTTGAGCATAGTACTGCAATTGGTTATCCGTCCCTGATGCAGGCGTCTTCTTTTGCTGGGGCAGGATCACGCGAGGATGAGTCTATTGTTGGTGCCAGTGTTCCGCAGTATTCCTGGTATGCGGATAGGATTGTGCGCGGGTATCCTCGAGATGCGAAAGGATTGGTTGAGTTGCTTGATGGGGGAGGTGTCAGTTTTGTGCTTATTGGCAATTATGAACGCAATCAGCCACAATATGTGGTTTCTATGTTTTCGCAGGCGTTTTTAGATGAGCAGGGACGGTTTAGGAATCCTGATGATGCGCAGAAAATCAGGATATTCGGGGATGTTGCTCATTTTAATGATCCTATGAACTATCCTGTGACTATTGTTGTTCCTTCGGATTTGTTTGTTGATAGGGCGCGGAGTTTTGCTGGTTAGGTTATGGTTTTTGCCTATTATGCTCTGTTGCGTATGGCGCTGTTTTTTTGAGTTGCGCATTAATTTTATATTAATCAGTTCTTAAGTGTTTTTATGAAGTGCCGTGCTTTTAGTGTTCTTACGTATTTTGTTAGTTTTTTGATTCTTGTTTTTTTGTTTTCCTTTTTTGATGCTTCTGAGGCAATGGCTGTTGTAGTGCAGGCGAATGTTTTTTTTGTTGTGTCTGCATTTTTGCTTGCCGGATTCGTGCTGTTTTTGAAGGCGTACCGGTGGCATACGCTTCTTTTGAATTCCGGGTATAGGGTAAAGGTGTCTTATTCCTGTGTGTCTATGTTTTTGGGTTTGTTCGCATGCGTTCTTACTCCCGGAAAAGTAGGTGAGCCTATCAGGGCTTATTTTTTGAAGAAGATGAATCGTGACAGGATGTCCGGTACTGTTCCTTTGGTGGTTATTGAGAGAGTTGTTGATGTTGTTTTGTTGGTGCTGGTTTCTGCGGCTGGTCCTTTGGTGTTTATGTCATGGTTGGAAGTGGCTCAGTTGCATTTGCTTGAGGTATTTGTGCTTGTTGTGTTTGTTGTTTTGTGTATTGTTTTTGCTCTTTTGAATAAGAATGTTGTGTTCTTTGTCATTGGGAAGGTGAATGGTATTTTTAGGCAGAAGATTGATCCTGATCTTTTTTGTTCGGCTGTTGAGCGGACAAAGTCCGGAGGATTTCTTTGGTGGCTGATGCTTTCGACAGCTGTTATCTGGTTTTTCGAGGGGTTGGTGCTATATGTTTCTTTGCTGTCTGTCGGGTTATTTTTGAGTCCATTGATTTGTTTTGTTCTTGTTTCGATTTCTTTTCTTGTTGGTGCGGTTACTTTTTTGCCGGGGGGGCTGGGGTCTTTGGATGCTGCCTTGATTTTTTTGATATCTTTGTTTGGTCTGGATGTTAATGCTGTTGTTGCAGGAGTTATTGTTTATCGTGTTTTGTCTTATCTGATGCTTGCGGTTTTAGGTGTTGGTTCTATGCCTTTTTTGAATCGGTGGTCAAAGGCAGGCAGGTCAGGATAATCTTTTGGATTTTGTGCAGCGGAAATTCAATGCAATTGGCGTATTTGCTATAGTTGCGAAAGGTCTCTTTTGGAAATTTAATTCATTGGGTACATTTCCTAACTTTCTCTGTGTTATTCGTGAGAAAGAAGATTGAAAATTGTATAAATTGCATGTGAATTTTCATGATTTTTTAAATTTGCATGTTCAATATTTGTATCTGCGTGTTGCACCAGTTTTGGGCTTACGGATATATGTATTTATGGTGGCAATGTGTTGATTTAGAGGTTATGATGTATGAAGATTACTGTTGTGATACCTGCTTTTAATGAGGAGAAGACTATCAGAAGGATTATCAGGAGTGTTGCCCGCTACGGCGATGATGTGCTTGTCGTTTGCGCCAAAAAATCCAGTGATGATACGAAAAAGATTGCGAAGTCAATGGGTGTCAGGGTGGTTATGGATAATGGCCGTGGGAAAGGGGATGCAATACGCGTTGCTATCCAAAAGGCTAAGGGAGATATTTTAGTGTTTTTTGATTCAGATGGTTCGCATATTGCAGCGGATATCCCGAAGGTTGTGGCGCCGATAAAGAAAGGTTCGGCGGATATGGTTATTGCATCAAGGATGCTTGGCGGGAGTGAGGAGTTGCATGGCAGCTTTTCGAAGTTTTTCAGGTTGTTTATGAGTATGTGTATTGCGCAGATTATTAACTGGAGATTTGGCAAGGGCATTGCGGATACACAAAACGGGTTTCGGGCGATTAAGCGGTCGGTTGCTAGAGATATTGATTTGAAGGCAGACGGGTTTGATATTGAGACTGAGATGGTTATGAAGTGCTATAAGAAGAAGTATGAGGTTGTTGAGGTTCCCAGTATGGAGCTTGCACGAGAATGCGGTGAGTCCGGTATAAACCTGTGGACTATGGGCTGGATTTATGTATGGCGTGTGTTTGTTAATTTATTTTAGAGATTATGGTGGTGATGTTATGATTAAGGTTCTTGTGTTGAATCCTCCTGTTCGTGAGCTCAGGTTTAGCCGTGACGGAAGGTGCCAGAGTGAGGAAGGTACATGGCTTGATACATTTCCTCCGACAGCTTTTGCGAGTATTGCCGGGGCAGTTCGCGGGAAGTATGATGTCAAGGTGATTGATTGTGTCGGGTCCAGGATATCTTTTGAGGATTGTATGGCTGCTGTTCGTGAGTTCGGGCCGAAGTTTACTGTGCTTAATACTGCCACACCTACAATTCGTATGGATATGGAGACGGCCAAGTGTATTAAGAAGGATACCGGTTCCAGGATTATTGTGTATGGGGAGCATGTGACTGCGAGGTTCAAGGATTTATTTAAGGAGTATAATCACCTGGATTTCTGTGTGTTGGGGGAGCCTGAGACGCCGATTATGAATCTTCTCGCCGGTAAAACTGATTCAAAGGGTGTGGCGACGAGGAAGTTTGATGGGGGGATATGGCAGGAGCCGAATCTTGATAAGCTGCCGTTTCCTGCGTATGATTTGTTCCCTGATTATTTTTTCCCGCTTACGGGTGAAAAATGGATGTTTGTGCGATCTGGGAGAGGGTGTCCTCATGGATGTATTTATTGTGTTATGCCTATGATGTCTAACAGGCGGGTGAGGTATCATTCGGCTGAGTATATGGTCCGGCAATTTAAGTGGCTTTCAAGGGAGCTTGGGATTAGCCTGTATATGTTGTGGGATGAGATTTCTACGGCGGACAGGAAGCATATGGTGGATATGTGTAAGCTGATTATCAAGGAGGGGCTTGATAAGGAGATTAAGTGGTTCTGTACTACGCGTGTTGACAGGTTTGATTTTGAGCTTGCGAAGCAGATGAAGAGGGCGGGCTGTGAGATGGTGTCGTTTGGGATTGAATCCGGCAGCCAGAAGGTTCTTGATATGAATGGCAAGGGGATTACTTTAGAGCAGACGCGCAAGGCTGTCAAGGCGGCGAAGGATGCAGGGATCAGGATTATAGGCCATTTTATTATCGGGCTTGTGGGCTCAAACCCCAAAACTGAGCGTGAGACTATTGATTTTGCGAAGGAATTAAAAATTGATTTTGCGCAGTTTTATATTGCGACGCCTTTCCCGGGCAGTAAGTTTTATCATATGGCGCGTGAGAATAATTGGTTTGAAGGTGATGACTGGGGCGCTGTTGAGCAGGGTACTGCTGTTGTTTCATATCCTGATTTTTCGGCGAAGGAAATCCAGGATTGGAGGCGGAAGGCCTACAGGGAGTTTTATTTTCGGCCGCATGCAATTGCCTCGGGGTTGAGTATGATGTCTTTTGGGCAGATGGTTCGGCTTCCGAAATATCTTTTTAATTTTATGGGGTGGATGAAGAAGTAGCCCAACAGCCTTGTAAAAGGCTGGCGATTAAGTGCGTTTCGCTTCGCTCAAGCGCACACCTTTGTTGTTGAGTGGTTTTGGTTTATAGGTTACTTGCGCTTTGATCGAGTATATGAAAGGTTGCTTGTTCGTTGCGCTTAAGTGTATGTATATATGTGTTGTTGGTGCTTATGTCAAAAGAAGTGTGGAATGAGTATTACTCTAAGAGGAGTGCTGTGTCGAGATTTATTGAGTATGTTAATGAGAGGTATTTTAGCAGGGTGTTTGAGGGGAATCTGGTGAGGATTGTCGGAGGTGTGCAGGGAGTGCGTCTCCTTGAGGCTGCGTGCGGGTCTGGTGTGCTTTCTGCGCGTTTGGCGAAGAGGGGTGCAGATGTAGTGTTGCTTGATATTTCTGAGAATGCTCTTAAGATTGCTTCTGAAAACCTTGATGTTCTTTGTGCGCGCGGCACGATTTTGAAAGCAGATATTCTTAAGATGCCTATGAATGAGGGTTCTTTTGATGTTGTGTGGAACCAAGGGGTTATTGAACATTTTGATGTGCCGGAGGATGTGGTTTCCGAGATGCTGCGTGTGACTAAGAAGAATGGGTATCTGGTTATTTTTGTGCCTGCTTTTTTGTCTCCACTGCATTTTGTTTATATGTTTTTGACTGCTGTGGGCAGGATTGATCTGTGGCCGTTTGACAGGCAGATTTTTTATCGGACTGGCTATCTGAGGAGGGTTATGGAGAAGGCAGGGTGCAGGGATGTGGTAGTTAAGAGGATATGGCGGTCTTTTGGGTTTTCGCTTGTGGGGTATGCTAAGAAGTGAGATGTTTTGTTGTGTCTTTTTTGGATTTTTCTGTGTGAGCGAATCTTGTATGTTGAATAGCTTGGTGAGAGGTCAGTAGATGTGGTGAATATGGGGCTTCTTTGCTGTTGTATGGAGTGGTTTTATGCTGAGATGTTGCTGCTATAAAGTATTAAAATTACCAGCACAAGCCATAATGTTATACCTGTCAGTATGCCTTTGTCTTTGAATATCATTTCTGTTTCCCCGCCGAAGTTTGTTGCATGTATGAGGAGCATGTATCTGAAGAGACCGTATACTGCGAGGGGTATTGTTGCCATAAGGTATATGTTGCCTGTGAGGAAGGTGTATAGGGTGTATGATATGATTAGGGCGCTTGTTGTGATGGTTATCATCTGGTCCAATAGG
>DAOWAN010000123.1 GCA_030634545.1 Candidatus Nanohalarchaeota archaeon | reverse complement strand
TTTTCTTGGTAAATAGACATAAGCCTCACCTCCTGCGAGGCTCACCATTCTGCTACAAAATGTCAAAGAAAGAGAACTTATAAAACAGTTGCTATTCATCCCCGCCCTAAAGGGCGGAGATTTCTAGCAACCGAAGTTTAATAACGGCGCTAACTATAATGTAAGAATCTCATCTGCCCATGGCTTTCAGAATTACGAGGGTTGCTTTCTTTGGGTCTGCTGCGCGTGTGATTGATCCGCCTACTACTGCTAGTTTTGCGCCGGATTTTATTGCAAGTGGTACTGTGTCGGCTCTCATGCCGCCTGCAACACCCATCGGGATTGTTATGACTTTTGATACTTTCTCAACCAGCGGGAATGGTATTTTTGCGTTGCTGCTTCGCATCTGCTCGTCTACTGATATGTGGAATTCTATGTAGTCTGCGCCCATGTCTTCAAGTTCTTTTGCGCGTGTTACCGGGTCTTTTATGGAGATCAGGTCTGCCATGATTTTTACGCTGCATTTTTTTGCTGTTGCTATTGCGTCTTTTATTATATTGTCTTTTGATGCGCCACAGATGCCGATTATGTCTGCGCCGGCTCTTGCTGCTATCTCTACTTCTTTTGAGCCGCATGAGAGTGTCTTTAGGTCTGCTACGATTGTGCTTTTGGGGTGTTCGCTTCTTAGGGCTCTTACTGCTTCCATGCCTGCGCTTTTTACCAACGGGGTGCCTACTTCAAGCCAGTCGGCGTTGCCTTGTTTTGCGCCACGGGCTAGTTTTTTTGCTTCTTCAAGGATTCTTAGGTCAAGTGCTACCTGTAGTTTTGGCCATGTGCCTTCGTTTTCAGGTGTGGTTTTCCTTGGAGTTGGCAGGGAGGGTGAGTCTGAGTATGTTTTGGTGATTAATTTTGCATGCTCTTCTGGTTCCATTGATGCTGTTGGGATTTTTAGGTGTTTTGAGATTGCTTCTAGTTGATCTTTTTGGTGTACTCGTATGTAGTCTACACCTAGTTTTTCTAGTTCTTTTGCGCGATCAATGTTGCTGTCGAGAAGGTCTGCCATTATCTTTACATGGTATTTTTTTGCTGCGCCTACTGCGTCTGTTACTGTGTGGTTGCCTGCGTGTGATGATATTGTCACTATGTCTGCGCCGGCCTGTGCTGCGATTTCTGTTTCCATGTAGCCAGTGTCCATTGTCTTGTAGTCTGCGATTATTGTCTTGTAGGGGTAAAGTTGTCTTAATTCTTTTATTGCGGATATGCCGTGGCTTTTTATGAGCGGAGATGCTACTTCCAGCCAGTCGCCGCTTTTCATGTGTTCTTTTGCTGCCTTTTTTGCTTCTTTTAGTGATTCGTGGGTTAGTGAGATTATATTTTTCGGCCATGCTTCACTTATCTGTATGTCTAGTGAGGTCAGTTTTCTTTCTTCAGGGATGCCTTCATTGTCCCAGCCGCGGAGGCTGTAGTATTCTTCTAGTGTTTTTTGCATGTTCAGGCTTTCGCCTTCTGCGGGACCTTCTGGCATGGGTTCCTGGAATCTTTTGGGAAGTTGGTCGTCTTTTTTTGTGAAGCCTGCTTTTATGTTGAAGAGGCGCTCGAGGTTCCAGATGCGTTCGCCTGCTTTTTTTAGCTCTTTTTCGTCAAAGTACATGCCTGTTGCTGTTGTTAACATTCTTGCGTAGATGTCCGTCTCATAGTTAAATGTCTCAAATACTGCGAAGGTTGTGAATTTGCAGAGTATGAGTGAGTCTAAGATTGCGAAGATGTTTTCGATGTCTCTTACTTTTCTTGCTTTGTCTTTGTGTTCGAGGTTGTCGAGGTATCTTGGGGTTGAGAGTACTTCCTGAGGTATCATGTATGCTCTGAGGTGGCATGCGCCGCGGTTTGAGGTCATGTATGCCAGGGCCTGTCCTTTTACTGCGCGGGGGTCGTAGGCTGGCAGTTCGAGTCCTTTTACGTTTATTGCGAAGTCTTCTGCGCCAAGGGTCTGTGCCATTCTTTTTGTGCCTTGTGCAAGGAGTGCGCCGATGTCTTTTTGGTATGCTATTTTTTCGAGGAGTTCGAGAATTATTTTTGTGTCGCCGAAGTTGATTTTTTCTTTTATCAAGCCTTTTTCTGAACATTCCATTGCAAAGCCTATGGTGTTTCCTGCGGATATTGTGTCCATGCCAAGGTCGTTGCAGAGGTTGTTTGCTAGTGCGAGTGTCTTTTTGTCTGAGTGACCACACTGGACTGTGAGCGCCCATGTGCTTTCGTATTCTGGTCCGTGGGTTTTTACGCCCTCGATGTTTGCTATTCTTCCGCACATTATAGGGCATAGTGTGCATCCTGTTCGTTTTACAAGGTATTTCTGCATGGTCTCTCCTGAGATGTCTTCTGCTTTGTCGTAGAAGCCTTTCTGGAAGTTGTTTACAGGTAGGATGCCGTGCTTGTTTATTGGGTTTGTTAGTACGAGTGTGCCGAACCTTCCGAGTGAGTCACCTGTTACAGGGTGACCTTTGAGTATTTCCAGGAAGCGCATGTATTGCTTACGGAATGCGTGAGTGTTTACGGGTTCTATCTTTTGGGTGCCTTTTAGTGCTATTGCTTTTAGGTTTTTTGAGCCGAGTACTGCGCCGAGACCGCCTCTGCCTGCTGCGCGGGAGCTGTCTATGATGATTGATGAGTAGAGTACGCGGTTTTCTCCTGCCGGACCTATGCATGCTACTTTCATGTTGTCTTTTTCGAGGAGTTTTGTTGTTTCGGATGTTGTTTTGCCCCAGAGAGAGGATGCGTCTTTGAGTTTTGCGCAGTTGTCTGTTATCTCAAGGTATACGGGTGTGTCGGATCTGCCTTTTATGATTACTGCGTCATAGCCGGTTTTTCTTAGCTCATTTCCGAATGTGCCACCTACGTTTGAGTCAAAGATTGTGCCTGTTTGCGGTGATTTTGAGATGAATGAGCAGCGACCGGATGCAGGTGCCAGACCTGTCAGTGGACCTGCCATGATTATGATTATGTTTTTTTCGTCGAATGGGTCGATTTTGGGGTCGAGATTGTCTGTGAGTATTTTTACGCCCAGCCCTCTTCCGCCTATGTATTTCTGGATGTCGTCGGGGTTGATGTAGTCGTCTTTTACTTGTTTTTTTGTAAGGTCTATGCAGAGTATTTTTCCGTCGAATGTTGTCATTTTATCAACTCACTTAATGATTTATCTGATAGTGATATGAACTGGCTAAAATATTAAATAGGTTTTGGTGATGCTTATGAAGTATTGTGTTGTATTATGTTTTTTGTATGTTTAAGGCATGAAATTGATGAGAAAATATCAAGTTGTTTTATTGCGGCATGGGATGGTATATGATGCAAGATGATGTCGTTTTACGACGGGTATCGAGGGTGTTATTTTTGCGGTTTTGGTTTGTGTGGTGTTTTGGTCGGATAAGTGTGTCACGTGCTCACGCGCAAAGTAATTTGTGGTTTGGGGGTGCGATTATGGGTGATTTATTGTGTCTTTCTGCCAGACATTTTGTTTTTTCAGTCAGAGTATAATGATTTTTTGTTTGGGAGGGTTTTATGATTTTGATGTGTTTTTGGTTTTTGGTATGGTTTATGATTCGATTGGGTTTTGGGGGGGTAAAAATCCCACAAAGCCCTAGTTAACTCTCACATTTTTGCGGTATTTTTTTGATGTTGATGTTGGAAAGGAAAATGGCAAATTCAATGACAGAGAGTACGATTTGGTTGAATGCATAGTGCGCATGATGAAGAAAATAACAGATTGGGCTTTGAGAGGTTTTTGCTTATAGGGAAAATATGGATAAAAGTAGAGAATGTTAAAGACCCAGTCATAAGCCTTAGATATTGAAGCGCATAGAAGAAGTAGAATTTTAACTTTCAATAAATCTCTTCGAAGCAGACTAATTTCAATAGCCAGAGTCCAGAATCTTAAACATTGGATAATGTGGTCCTTCATCATTGTCAATTCTTTTCCTATTCATTTCAATCCCATAGTTTATTCCAGACTTAGCACGATCATCTTTCCCTTGATATTCTTCAAGTCTCTTTTCAATTGTTCTTAGATTTATCAGGGCGTTAGGGATTTGACATACATCGTATATTGGCTTTCCATCGACATATAATTTATTACCTTTTAAAGAGAGTCCTAAGTTTCCGCCAAGTTCCAATTCTTTTTCAAATTTGGGCGTATCCTCTATATGATCCATTTTATTGCGTTCTTCTAAAGAAGATAATCTTATTAAATTACTGGCGGTCTTTTGTGCTTTTTCAATGGCTTCAGAAGAGTTTAAATTGGTTATTGACTCATTTGAATAATCGCCGTCGATTCTATAATCTTTTAAAAAAATATATAGACCAGATTCATCGCAGATAGTATTTTTGTCAAAACCTTTCAAAATGATTTCTCTGTTATCTTCATCGTAGATTATATTTCTATCAAAATAATGGTCCTGATAGAGTTCCCCTATTAAAAGCATTAATAACATTGGATTTGCAGATAAATCAGATGAATTCAATATGCTTGATGGATGAACACCTAGTTTTTTGTCGTCATATGCGATACCATTTATTCGGTTAGAAACCCACATATTGTCAAAACTAAATTTTTTATTTGTCTCAAGCGTTTCCAAGACACCATTGAGTTCAGCCCTACCAAAAACAACTAATTCTATGCAACTATGTAGTTGCTCTGATTTTTGAAATGAAGCTTGTGAATAACTACTCTTCTCAAGACCAAGATATAAATCCGGCAATGTTGCGATTTCTGAAGTCGCAGTTGGATATTTCGGCGTATTTCCCCATATTCTATCCAGTTCTAGTTCTCGATTTTTATAACTCATAATGAAAATGAGTCCACCAATATTAAAAATGTTTTTCTTAAGATACTACCGCTCAGTATTTATTCTTGTAGCGTTCCTGACTCGTCTTTTAAATTGAAAATCCGATCGCGCATAATATGCCAGAGGGTTGTTTTTTTTGAGTAAAATGGAATGGAGAGAAGTAAAAGGATAGAAAAGATAAGAAAATAAAGAAAGAGAAAAAAAGAGCGCAACTGAAATCGATTTGTGTGTTATTGCGCTCTTGGGGCATACCGGCTTCAGATGATGATGGCTGGTGCGGTTTTGTCTTTCTCGTCGTCGAAGTCTGTTACTGCTGCCTCGGTTGTCAGGATCAATGAGGCGATGGATGCTGCGTTTTGTATTTCGCTTCGGACTACTTTTGTGGGGTCTAGTATGCCGGCTTTTGTGAGGTCTTCGTAGCAGTCTTTTTTTGCGTTGTAGCCTAGGTTTTCGTCTTTTTGGGATTTGAGGTATGCCAGTACTTCTGCGCTTT
>DAOWAN010000043.1 GCA_030634545.1 Candidatus Nanohalarchaeota archaeon | reverse complement strand
GGGTGAAACATCATAAAATACATCTACTTTTTCGGAAACGGCAAATCTGAAGGCAGCGCAGCAATGAAAAACATCCTCGGAAGCAAAGGCGCAAACCTCTCAGAGATGACGAACCTTGGCATACCCGTACCCCCCGGCTTCATAATATCCACTCAAGCCTGCACAGAATACTACAAAAACAACACATTCCCGGATGGACTGGCAGACGAGATCAGACTCAACCTCCAGACTCTCGAAAACACAGTCAAAAAAAGACTGGCATCCCAGAATCCCCTGCTTCTATCAGTGCGCTCTGGCGCACCAGTATCCATGCCCGGCATGATGGACACAGTACTGAACCTCGGCCTCAATGACGACACAGTCAAAGCCCTTGCAGACGTGACAGGCAACGAAAGACTCGCATACGACTGCTACAGGCGCTTCCTTGACATGTTCGCAGACGTGGTCCTTGGCATAGGCCACGAAAACTTCGAAGCCATACTGGAAAGCATAAAAAAAGAAGCAAAGGCATCACACGACACAGAACTGAACGCAGACCACCTCAAAAAACTAACCATACTCTACAAAAACATAATTGCCAAAAAAACAGGACACGAATTCCCAAAAGACCCCAAAACCCAGCTAAACATGGCAATACAGGCAATCTTTCGCTCATGGAACAATGAGCGCGCCATATCCTACAGGAACCTCAACAATATCCCGCATGATATTGGAACCGCAGTAAACATACAGGCAATGGTATATGGAAACACCGGCAACAAAAGCGCATCCGGCGTCTGCTTCACAAGAGATCCTGCAACCGGCGAAAACCGGCTTTACGGTGAATATCTTATCAATGCACAGGGCGAGGATGTAGTGGCTGGGATAAGAACACCAAAGAACATAGACACGCTAAAAAACACAATGCCTGCAATCTACAATGAACTTAGAGACACCTGCGAATCAATAGAAAAACACTACCGCGACATGCAGGATATAGAATTCACAATCGAAAATGGAAAACTCTATATACTCCAGACAAGAGGCGGTAAAAGGACTGCAACATCTGCTGTAAAAATAGCTGTTGATATGGTAAAGGAAAATATGATAAAAAAAGAAGATGCTGTCTTGAGAATAGATCCAAATCAGATAGAACAACTTCTATTTCCGACCATAGATCTGAAATCTCAGATAAACGTAATCGCAAAAGGTCTCCCTGCATCTCCCGGAGCAGCTACAGGTAAAGCAGTATTCAATTCAAAAAAAGCAATTCTTGCAAAAGAAAGAGGAGAGAAAGTAATACTCATAAGATCTGAAACTTCTCCAGAAGATGTATCTGGCATGGCAAGCGCACAGGGAATCTTAACTGCAAGAGGCGGCATGACAAGCCATGCAGCGGTTGTGGCGCGCGGCATGGGTAAATGCTGCATCGTAGGATGCAGTAAAATATCTGTTTTTGAAGATGCTTCTGTATTTGTATCCGGCGGCATTGAAGTTCACGAGGGAGATACAATAACACTTAATGGAACCACAGGAGAAGTGATTTTAGGTGAGGCAAAGCTTATCCGGCAGGGTATATCCGGTGATTTTAAGATAATTCTTGAATGGGCAGACACTATGCGAAGGCTGGGAGTTGAAGCAAATGCAGATACACCCAACGATGCAAAAACAGCATTAGACTTCGGCGCAGAAGGTATTGGTCTGTGCAGGACAGAACATATGTTCTTCAATAAAGAAAGACTGACTTATGTAAGGCAGATGATACTTGCAACAACAGAAGATGAAATAAACATTGCTCTTTCAAAACTCCTTGAGTTCCAAAGAAAAGATTTCTATGGAATCTTTGAGGTGATGGGCGAAAAACCGGTAACTATCAGGCTTCTTGATCCGCCGCTCCATGAATTCCTGCCGACAGGCAAAGAGAATATAGAAAAATTGTCAAAAGAGATGCATATCTCCCCGGAAAGACTAAAGGATACAATCCAGAGGCTTCATGAAGCTAATCCAATGCTGGGTCACAGGGGGTGCCGTCTGGGAATTACTCATCCTGCAATATATGATATGCAGGTGCGCGCAATAATTGAAGCTGCATGCGAGCTTGCAGAGAGTAATAAAAGAGCAAATATCGAAATAATGGTTCCGTTGGTGGCGGATGTAAAAGAACTTATTATTACTAAAAAAAGAATTATAGAAACAGCAAAAAAAGTCATGGAAGAGAAAAATGTAATGGTATCATATAAAATCGGCACAATGATAGAGGTGCCAAGAGCTGCGCTTACTGCTGATGAAATCGCAAAAGAAGCAGAATTCTTCAGCTTTGGTACAAATGACTTGACGCAGATGGGTTTTGGTCTGTCAAGAGATGATGCAGGCAAGTTTCTTCCCTCATATATAAAACAGGGTATTTTGGATGGTGATCCATTTCACTCCCTTGACCAGAAGGGTATTGGGGAATTAGTAAAGATTGCAGTAACAAAAGGTCGAGCGACAAGAAAGAATATAGTCATTGGTATTTGCGGTGAGCATGGCGGCGAACCTAAGAGCATAGAGTTTTGTCATAAGCTGCGTCTTGATTACGTTAGCTGTTCTCCTTATCGTATTGCGGTGGCGCGTCTTTCCGCAGCACATGCAGCCCTGAAGGAAAGAATCATGATTCATTCTCAAACTTCTCAATCCTCTCAAATCCTTCCTTAATCTGTGCGCAATTCGCGGATCCGAAACAAAACCTGACATATCCTTCACTTGCAGGACCCGATGGCAATCCCGGAACAACAGAAACACCTGCTTTTTCCATCAATGCAAGAGCATATTTCCAGGAATCATCACACACTTTCGGAAAAGCGTATAAAGCGCCTTTTGGAGTGACATAATCCCAACCCATCTTGTCCATAAGCTTAACAACTAGATTCTTGCGTTTTCCATACTCTTTGACCATCTTATCAACCTCTGTCTGCGCACCAGTCAACGCCTCAAGCGCAGCATATTGCGCAACAGAATTCGGACATGCAACTGATGCCCTGTTGCATTTCATCAATTGCCCTATTATCTCTTCTGATGCGACAGTCCATCCTACACGCCAGCCTGTCATAGCATATGTCTTGGATACAGAATTTACTAAAATTGCATTGTCACCTGCATATTTCTTAAGCGAAAAGTGACGCGCGCCGTCAAATAAGATCCTGTCATACACTTCGTCAGAGAGAATCATGACGCTTTTATCTTCACATACCTGTGCTATCGCCTGTAAATCCTTTTTCCCGATGACGCGCCCTGTCGGGTTTTCTGGTGTATTGACAACAACAAACTTTGTTCTTGAAGTGATTGCAGAAGATATTGTATCAATATCAAGAGCTCCGCTTTCGTCAAAATAAGGTGTCAGCTTTGGGACACCCCCGACAGAATTGACAATCAGCTTATAAGGCGGCCATGTCGGGTCCGGAAGAACAACTTCATCTCCTGGCTCAAGAAATCCGAGCATTGTAGTGAATATTGCACCCATACCTCCCATTGTTACCATGACATTCTTATCATGAACATCAATACCCTTGTTGCTCTCGTATTCTGCGATTGCCTGCCTCAAATGAGCAATACCTGTAACCGGAGTATATCCGTGATGTCCATCCTTAATTGCCTTGACTGCTGCGTCGCATATATTGTCCGGTGTCTTAAAATCCGGCTGTCCTATATCAAATCTAATGCATCCGGGTACTGATGCTGCCATATCTGAAATCTTTCTGATGCTCAATTGGATGCTCTGTATTCTTTTCGATACATTCATAATTCATCAACTCTTGCGATTTTACTTCTAAGTACCTGGTCCACAAGGACCAGTGCAGTCATGGCTTCAGCCACAGGTACAATCCGTGGGCATATGCATGGGTCATGCCTGCCTTCAATCTTTATCTTCTTCTCATTCAAAGAAATATCTAAAGTACTCTGCTCTTTTGAGATAGACGGTGTCGGCTTGACAGCAATTCGCATGACCATATCTTCTCCATTAGAAATACCGCCTACAATGCCGCCTGCATGATTTGTCCTGTGGTGTAGATTACCGTTGTCTTTGTACAAAGTATCATTATCTGAAGATCCAAGTAGTTTTGAAACATCAAAACCGCTACCAATCTCAACACCTTTGACAGCGCCTATTGACATCAATCCTTTCGCAAGTTCAGCGTCTAGCTTATCAAATACTGGTTCGCCAAGACCGCGAATTGGGTTGTGTACAATTATCTCAATAATGCCGCCGAGTGAATCGCCAGATTTTGAGATATCTGCAATCTTTTTTTCCATAAGTACAGCAGCTTTAGAATCAGCGCATCTTACTGGATTTTTCTCAATCTCTGATTCATCAAATGTGTCTGCTCTGATGCCATAAATCTCTTTGGTATGTGCAATCACAGAAATTCCTTTGTGCGCAAGAATCATCTTTGCAACAGCGCCAGCAGCTACTCTTGCAAGTGTTTCTCTTCCTGATGCTCTTCCGCCGCCACGATGATCGCGTATATTGTATTTTGAATAATAAGTAAAATCAGCAGTACCTGGTCTGAATATATCTTTTAGTTTATCATAATCTTTGGATTTATGCCCTTTATTATATGTTATAATCGTAATCGGTGTACCTGTGGTCTTTCCATCAAATACTCCTGAAAGTATCTTTGCCTCATCGTCTTCCTTGCGCGCAGTTGTGATGCTGCTTTGTCCTGGTTTTCTGCGGTCAAGTTCTTTTTGAATGTCTGAAATGTCGATATCGAGTCCTGCCGGACACCCGTCAATAACCACGCCGACAGCAATTCCGTGTGATTCGCCGAATGTAGTCACTTTAAATAATTTTCCAAATGTATTTCCACTCATGTCAATAACCTCTTATTGCGCTTAATTATCCTCAATACTTCGCTGGTAACGCCATCTTGATCAATGTCACTTGTGTCTATCTTGTAATCTGATGCTGCTTCATACTTGCAGATGCGTTTTGAAAGCGTATCCTTTATCTCAGAAAGCCTGTCTTTTTCAGTAAGAGCAGGTCTTTGCGAGTCTGTCTTTGAGTCGTTTTTCATTCTTTCAAATATTGTTTCCGGTCGCGCACCAAGCCAGATAATTGCTCCATTGCGTTTGAGATTCTCCACATTTACATCATCCATAACAGAGCCACCACCACAGGATATGATGGCATTTGACTGTTTTGATACTCGCGCAATAATCTTTTTCTCAATGTCGCGAAACTTGTTCCATCCGTACTTAGATACAATTTGTGAAATGCTCATGTCCATATCTTTTTCGATCCACTCATCTGTATCAATGAACTGGAAGGAAAGTGCGCGCGCGACTTGTCTTCCGATCTCAGATTTGCCTGTGCATCTGTAGCCTATAAGCACAATGTTTTTCATGTGCTATATTTGTGGATGCAAATTTTTATTTATGTTGCAGTTTTGAGAATAAGAAGAGTCTCATCTGTATTGTCAAGTACTCCTTTGCAAAAAAAAGGCTCTAAAATCGATAATATCGTTATTTTTTGAACTATATCGTTATATTATGAAAAATAAATTTTTAAACCGTACGCAACTCAAAAGAGAACTTATTTTCCAAGTAGCTTCAAAACAGCATTGCGCATGACTTCTTTCGGCGCTTTTTTTCCTGTAAATAGCTCAAATGACTTGGCGCCCTGCCTATAAGAGTATTCAGATTGTCAATCGCCCTCTGCAAAACCAAAATTTCAAAGCAGCACCAGATACTACTTATAAATAATGAATTCGCATACATTTATAAAGGTGCTGATTGAAAATTACAGTATACGATATATAGTTGACAAAGGTGAAACCAAAATGGATGAAACAATACAAAAGTCTGATGTTATAGCTGCTTATGACCAGGATTTTCCAAACGGAATAAAAACAAGTATTGAAGATATTATGGGTCTATTGTGCGATAATGGTGAAAGCATAACCCTAAAACCCCTAGATAATGGTTACACAGGTCAAATTTATGCTACTCCTGAAAAACAGGTAGTTGTACATCAGCGTCTTTTAGGATTGTTACATAAAAAAGGGGAAATAATTGAGGATGTACGTCATCCCCCAATAATAGCATCACTAGCTATAGATTCACGTGATCATGGTTACACCGGGACGTTGAACTTATCGGATGAAGGACACGATCTGAAGGATTATATGATTGCAATTGATAGGAAATCGTATGGAGAAGGAGTATTTATAAAACATGGGTCACTTGGAGTATTGGGTGAACTAATGACAAATGGTACTTTTGAATTAGAAATTAGTGGGAAACCATTAGAAGTAAAATCAGATATAGTACCAATCGGATGTTATACTGACAAAGAAGAAAATCTGGTAGGGTGTGGTGTTGTAAGAGAAAATCTTTTTGGACCAATACCTAAAGGTGAACATGAATTGACACTTTATGTAAGAGACGAAGCAGGAAACAGAAGCTTTGCTACAATGCAATATAAAATATAATTCACAATAGATTCAAAACAGCATTGCGCATGACTTCTTTCGGTGCCTTATTTTCTGTAAATAGCTCAAATGATTTAGCGCCCTGCCCTACAAACATCTCAATTCCTGAGATTGTCATGCAGCCAAGACTTTTGGCGTCTCTTAGAAACTGGGTCTCTATCGGGTTATATACGATATCCATGATAATATGGTTCTTGCGCAGAAATTCTTTTCCAACAGGTGTTGCGTGTATATTTGGATTCATCCCTATTGGTGTGGTGTTCACGATGATATCAACATCTTCTAATTCTTTTATTGTCCCGCACTTGCTGCTGTCTGGAAAAAAACCATTTACATCAGATACTAACTTTTCTCCTTTGGCTAATGTGCGATTGATAATCAGAATATGCGCGCCTTTTTCAGCAACACCAAAAGCAATTGCGCGTGCAGCTCCGCCTGCGCCAATCACAGCTATCTTGCGACCTTTAAGTTTTACTTTTGAAGCAAGCGCATCAACTGCTCCTGCACAATCTGTGTTATATCCTGTGAGAATACCATTATCATTTACAACTGTGTTTACAGCGCTAATTCTTTTGGCAGTTGTATCTATCTTGTCAAGATACTTCAAAATGTCTATCTTGTGGGGGATGGTGACATTGAATCCACTGATTCCAAGGGCGCGCATACCGTCAATTGCCCTCTGCAAGTCTGTGACTTCAAATCCCAAATATACATAATTTAGTCCTAACCTGGAAAAAGCTGCATTATGCATTGCTGGTGACATGCTGTGTCCTATTGGTTTGCCAATTACTCCGATAATTTTGGTTTTAGAATCAATCATATCAATACCTCGCTGAATTCTTTCATAATATTGATGTCAACCTGTCCCGGGGCAGATTTCTTTTTGTCTTCAAGTGCAGCAAAAGTTAGGAAACTGCCGAATTTAGTGCATAGTACCCGGCTGAGTTTTCCTTTGTCACCCATGCAGAAGGAAATAATTTT
The DNA here is from genome assembly GCA_030634545.1 of Candidatus Nanohalarchaeota archaeon. Classification (GTDB taxonomy): domain Archaea; phylum EX4484-52; class EX4484-52; order EX4484-52; family B79-G9; genus B79-G9. The sequence goes on along the minus strand of DAOWAN010000043.1, from coordinate 8,369 downwards.
AATGTCCTTTTTTGTTTTTTCAAGAAAATCCAGAATCAGTACATTATCACTGTACTTTTTTGCCATTGTGATAATCTTTACAACATCCGGCTTCTTTAAAATACAGGATTTAATAATTGAGAGAAGATTCTCGACTGGTGGAGTCTGTTTAAAGTTGTGATATGAGCATATCACTTTCGTGTCTGTGTTTTGAAATGTACTAAAATCAATGTCTGTATCATGTTCAATATCAACATAATTCGCACCCATTTTGCATGCTGTCAGAAGAAGATCTATGCGCTCTTTTTCTGTGCCGGTAAAATTGCCTCTTTCAGCCTTTCGTCGGATAGTGACAATAGTAGAAACACTTATAGCGTTTATCATTGTCCTGAGACTGTTTTCATCAAGTTTCGAAATATAGTCCAGTCTAAGTTCAATAAAATCAGCACCTGATTTTTCAGCAAGTTTTATATCTTTCAAAGCATCTTCAACAGTTCCTGATGTAATCGGTATTGCAATCATTCACTTCCACCTGCAGGATAGGCACCGAGTATCTTCAGGAATCTTGTCTTTTTTTTCAACTCATCAATCACATCTGAAACAATTTCATCTTCCGGATGACCGTGAAACTCAACGTAGAAAATATAATCGCCCATCTTTCTTTTGTTTGGGCGTGATTCGATCTTGAAAAGATTTATGCCTGCTTTTGCAAATAGTCCAAGTATCTCATGAAGTATCCCTGCTCTGTTCACGCAGTCAAATACAATAAATGTCCTGTCATCTCTGCTTTTTTTAGCATGACTTTTACCCAGTACAGCAAATAATGTCACGTTCTGTCCGTTGTCCTGCACATTCTCATCAATTACTTTCTTTCCATATACCTGTGCTGCGAGCAGGGGGACAATCGCGCCCTCAAAAGATTCATTTGCAAGTCTGGCAGAAGCTGCGTTGCTTGAAGTATGCACAATCTCTGCGCTTTGAAAATTCTTTCTGATGTATTCTCTGCATTGCGCATGCGCCTGTGGATGGACATAGAGCTTTTTGATATCATTCTTTGCATGACCTATAAGGTTATGTTGTACGTCCAGAAACAAGACCTTATTGACTTTTAGATTGAATTCAAGAAGTGCATCAAGACTCTCACCGACACTGCCTGATATAAAATTTTCAAGGGGTACAATTGCTGCATCGCTCTTGCCTGAATACAGTGCATCAAATACATCATAAATCGTGTTCTCAAACAAAAACTGCGCGCTTTTGGAATAGATGAGTGCTGCCTCATGGCTGAAGGTCCCCTCTGGTCCAAGTACACTTATTTTCATGCAATCACCATTTTCTTAAGAACATCAAAAAAGTCTGGATATGTCTTTGAGACACATTCCTCATCTTTTATGAATATGCCTGAAACGCGCAAGCCTGCAATTGCGAAACACATAGCAATCCTGTGGTCATCATAAGTGTCAATGCTTGCGCCATGCATATCTCCTCCATTGATAATCAGCCCATCAGGAAGTTCTGATGCATCAATGCCCATCTTTTGAAGTTCAGTAACTGTTGCTTTGATCCTGTCTGTCTCTTTGATGCGCATGTTAGCTACATTGATAATCCTGGTCTCACCTTCAGCAAATGCTGCAACTACTGCAAGTGTCATCGCAACATCGGGCATATTATTCATGTCTATTTCTGGTATGGCCTTTAATTTTTCTGGTCCCTTAATCTCTATCCAGTCTGGACCATTGTCTCTTGAGCATCCCATTTTCACAAGCGCATCCACAAAGTGCATGTCGCCCTGCGAAGAGCTGGGATTCACTCCTGTGACCTTCACTTTGCTCCCGGTGATCGCTGCTGCTGCGAAGAGATAAGATGCACTTGAAAAATCTCCTTCGACTACATAATCGCGTGCATGATAAACCTGTCCTGCTTTGACTTTAAAAGACTTATAATCACTATTTTCTACATTAATCCCAAATTCTCTCATAGATGCGATAGTCATGTCAATGTAAGATTTGGAAGTAAGTTCGCCAATGGTTTCTATGGTAACATCTTTTTTCGCATAAGGTGCGCAAAGAAGAATAGATGTAAAGTACTGCGAACTCTTGTCTCCTTTTATCTTTGTGATGCTGCCTGCAATGCCTCCGCCTTCTACTAGTACTGGAGGACACCCATCGTTTTTTATCGAGTGCGCAGAAACTCCCAGAGGTTTAAGAGCTTCTAAAAGATCAGCGATAGGTCGCTCATTCATTCGCTCATTTCCCTTGAGAATGATATGACCAGAATCAACTAAAGCGCATGCTGTGGTCAGAAATCTCATTGCAGTCCCTGCATTTCCTAAGAATAGCGGTTCATCTGGTATATCAAACCTGCCGCCTTTTCCAAAAACAGTAAATGTAGCTCCATCTTTATCAACTTTTATTCCAAGCTGTCTGAGTGCCTCTGCCATATATTTAGTATCATCGCTTTCAAGTGCATTTATGACTCTTGTCTCACCGCCGGATAACGCAGCAATTAATAGTGCGCGATTAGTATAGCTTTTTGAAGAGGGTGCTTTTACCTCTGCGCTAAAACCTCTATCTACTGGCTTGATTTCAATCATAATATCACATGTTCCGTTCCTGTATCCTCTTTGATTCTGTAATGATTTCTCTCATGATTCTCTCTACAAAATCCGGGTTCATTTCTTTTTTTTGGGCCATCTTGCGCATACTTGCCATAAGTTCGCGTTCTCTATCTTCCTGATTCACAGATGTATTTTGGCTGCGTTTTACATCTGCGACCATTGGCATCAGAGCCAGTCGTTTTGAAATGACTTCAAGCAACTCGCAATCTAGTTTGTCAATCTGTTTTCTTAAATCTTCCAGATTCATATCATCACTTTTCGTCTATAGTCTCATCAATCTTCATCCCGAAATGCCTGCCTGCACTTTCAGTATAAGCAAGTATTTCATCACCTACTTTTAGTTTCACAATGGATATTGGCTTACTGTTGGGCTTGACAAGTCGTATTGTTTCCGCATTCTGTAATATGAGTGAAACTCTCTTATTGCCGACATCTGCTTCAAGGAGTATCATCGGGCGTTTCTCAACTTTGCTCCTGCCGACAATTGCATCCTGCATGCTGCCTTTAGAATCAATAACAACAACAGTGTCTCCTGACTTAATCTCTGAGAGATACTTTGTCTTGCCACCTGTAACCATTACATATGCATGAACTCCGCCGGCGTTTACCCTGAAAGGTCTCGCTGCGACATATGGATTTTCAACACTTTCGGAATGGACAAGAAACATGCCTGAACTTGAATTTCCGACAAGCATGCCTTCACCATGTTTCATATTCGTGCATGTGTCTATGCAAACGCGATCCCCCGATCCGACAGTTTCGATCTTTGTAACTTTTGCGCGCACAAGTGATACTGTTTTACCCTGCTTTTTCACAATCCTGCTGGTCTTTTTGATCTCATTCATATCCGTTGTCTGCAAAAGCACACCTGCGACTCCTTTTTCAAGTATCTCCAGTGCCATCTTAGCATCGCGGGAGTCTCCTACGCTTGCGATGATCTGCGCACCTCCGGCAATCATATTCTCAATAGGTATGACTGTCCAGTCTTTGGTTTTTACAATCACCATCTTCTTGCGCCCGACCTTAGCTGCCCGAATCTCATCATCCTTGCAATTGATCTCAATCTCTAAAACATCACGACCCAGTTTTATATCTCCATCTGGTGCTACAGTCTTAATCACACCTAGTTCATGCACCTTGGAAGAGTCGCCTTTTTCAACAACAATCGCATCTGCGTCGGACTCAAGCGCAGTTGTGACTACTTTTTTGTTCCACTTTCTTGCATCCACCCAAAATTTCTTCATTAGATTCACCTTATAATATCTATTGTGACATAATATGGCTGGTGGTGTGTTGTAAAGATATCACACCAAAACATGATTAATGTCCCATAATGTCCCATAATGTCTCATAAATTATGTCAGTATATAATATATGTCTCTCCTTCCTTTACCTATGCGTTTGATAATATGTAGGTCAATAAGATTATCCATATCTCTTGTCAGTGTCCTGCGATTGATATCTGGAAAGAGCTTTATAAGTTCAGCAATTGTTGCTTTTTCGTTTTTTTCTATTAACTCCAATACCTTCTTCTGTCTTTCATTTAATTCAATAATATCCCTGCCTTCTGCGATTTTTCCAAGTTCTTCTTTCTTGTGACCATAAAAAGTTATCATAAAGAAATTATCACTAATTTCTATCTTCGGCTCTTTCAGACCTGCTTCCTGCATTGCAGTTTTCATCCTTTGTATTCCTGTTCCTGCCTTTTCCACAAAATCCACCATCTTGAATAAATCCGCGATTATCTCATTTCTTCTTACACAAATCTTTCCAAGCTGGTCTTTTGTTATTCCAAATAGTCCACCAGGATTTACTATTTCAATAAAATCATCATAGACATACACAAAAACATTGCTGCCTTTCTCAAAATAATCCCTGTGCATTATAGCATTCACTATCGCTTCGCGAAGAGCATCAACAGGATACTGCGGGATTTCTTTTCTTTTAAGGGTTTTTATCTGGTATGCAAGCATAATATTTTTTTCAACAAAATTTACAGCATCATCTACCTGCTCTATAAGCCCGCCGTCAAAATCTTTCCTGTCTATTATGTGCGCCCTTGTATTTCCATTAAAAAGAAGGCAAGTTGTGTAAGCAGAACTATTGAACTTTTTAACATCCTTAGAAAAAAGCAGTGGAACAACATTCCTGAATAAATACTTATTACCTGTTCTTTCAGTTAATTTCATATTGAATAAAATATTCTCGAAAGATAGATTGGCAGTTATATTGCCTGCTTCAAGAAAATCCCTGAACTTCCTCTCATCAAAATCTTTCCTGAAATCAAATTCATGATTTATCTGTTCATCATATCTTAGGCTGCCTTCACGTATTGCGAATTTTAAAATGTCGTCTCTTGGAAGCTTTTGAGAATTCGGACCAAGTCTTAAGTAAAAACCTTTTTTACACATATATGGCTTATTTTTTCCTTCAGTTACTTCTACTATAAGGACATCCTCAAAAATCTCAAAAAATATCTCTACTTTGGGTTCGCAGTTATTTGCTATATCCTGGACCTGTGATTTTAAGGCATTAGTAACATTTACTCCTTTTATTGTCCCGTTGTCATTTACGCCTATAAGAAGCCTGCCGCCGGAACTATTGGCAAATGCAACCATTTCTTTATCTATACCTTCCAGACTCTCTTTAAACTCAGCCTTTTGTGTTTCTCCTTCTTGTAGTATGAGCTTTAACTCTTCTTTATTCATTTTCTTTCGCCTTTTTTTTCATCTAATTATTTTTGATTTTCCACTATTTTATTCTGCATGTAAATCTCGGTTAAATTGATGATTTTTCAAGCTTTTTCATTGTCTGTATGTACTTTATACACGATGAAATACTTGGCAATTTCTCAATTAGGAACTGTGTATGCTATGGATGTGTCCTAATGTTACATAACGTACTCGCATCGTTTCAATGATTTCGGGGACTTTGTAGATATGCATATGTTATACCGCAAAATTTTTATATCACTGTGTCATGACTTTTATTGCCTCTTCTGCACTTTTGCCTTCATGAACAATCTCACATACTGCTGAAACAAGTTTTGCCGGATTCTCATGCTGGAATGCATTCCTGCCCATAGCAACTCCTGATGCCCCTGCTTTTATCGCACCTTCGACCATCTTGAGTGTCTCCATATCACCGCCTTTTGCGCCGCCGGCAATCACAACAGGTACACCCATTGCTCCATCTACGACTTCTTTGAAGGTTTCAGGACTGCCGGTGTAATTTGTCTTAATTATGTCTGCACCAAGTTCTGCTGCAATCCTCACTGCATGTTTGACAACTGCGACATCGCATGCGTCTTTGATATTCGGTCCCCTTGGGTACATCATTGCAAGAAGCGGCATTCCCCATTCCATACATTTCTGTGAAATGCATCCCAGATCCCGCAGCATCTTTGCTTCATCCTTGGCTCCGACATTTATGTGTACTGAAACTGCATCTGCACCGAACTTAACTGCCTGCTCAACAGATCCTGTAAGTACTTTGGTATTTGGATCCGGTGCAAGTGTCGTGCTTGATGAAAGGTGTAATATGAGACCAACATCCTTTCCATATCCTCTGTGCCCGTGCAATGGCAGACCGACATGTCCCAGAACTGCATTTGCACCTCCCTGTGCAACTTTATCTACAGTCTTGCCCATCTCAAGCAATCCCTTGCAGGGACCAATAGTCACTCCATGATCAAGAGGTATGATTACTGATTTTCCTGTATCTCTGTTAATGATTCGCTCCATTCTAATAGTTTTTCCTGTCATTTTCGCGTCGCCTCCGTGTATAATTGTACTTTGTTTCCCTATCGGGTGTGTATGTTTTTGAACTATACCTATAATGTTCTGATGAAGAAAATCAAGTGTTTCCGGGTGTAAAACTTCCCACTTGTTTTCCTTTATATTCCGTTTCAGTACCTCTGCTGAAATGCGTGGGATTGTAGAGTATTTATCTTTTATGTTACTGAGTATCCCGTGCGTGTCCTTTAGATAAATTATTGCATCTGCATTGTCAAGATTCGCAATTGCTGCTGCCACAAGATCTGTTGCATTCCTGCCAAGAAGGATGATGTCGCCGGTTTCTGTTTCTGCGCCAAATCCGGATATGACGCATAATTTGTGGTCTAGCTTATGTATGCGCTCCTTGCTCTTACAAATATCAAGTTTCCCGCAAAGCCAATCGCCTTTCCCGACTAATGGATATTCTTTTGTGCCCTGGATTATCAGCTTGGAATCAGCTCCTATGCTTTTAAGTTCTTTGCAAAGCCGCTTTGCACTCTCAATCTCACCTTGTATCTGATGCATTGCTTTTTGCGCATCCGGCATGGATATGCTCTCTTTTACAAGTGTGTCTGTCACTCCTTTTTTTGCAGAAACAACGACATGAAGTGTATCTACCTCGCGGGATATCTCATCAATCCACTTTGCCTGTTTTGCAATACATTCATCAGTGCCAAGAACAGATCCGCCGATTTTTATGACGATTTTCTTAAGTTCTTTTCTGGAGCCATTTATATCTACGAGCACTTCAATTACCGCCAATCTTTTTTTCAATCTCATCAAGCATTTTCCTAAATTTTTTTCTCTGATCTTTCGCATAAGGATTCATAATCTGGATGTCACGCAAAAGCATATCTGCTTCGCCATCTAGCTTATCTACAATCGAGAGCAGTGCATCACAATTTGGTGTAGTCAGCTCTTGTGTGTCGAGCTTCATCTTTATAAGACCGAGTGCAATATAGTGTGTCAGTCCCTGTGCGATTGCCATCTCGCGGTCATGTTCTTCTGGTGTCACTATATAGACTAGAAGATTTAGTTTCTCAAGGTATCTGCGGATGTCAAAAACACTATGGTTCTTCATTCGTACAGGACACAGTGCGATTTTCCTGTCGGATACGTCATATTTGTCACAAGTTTTCAAGGAATCTGGTCCAAATAGTGGATGGGTTCCAATTATATCTACATTTTCCGGCAAAAGTCTGCTCATAATTTCACAAGGTATCTGCTTGACTGAACAGACATCAAGGACTAGGGTATTTGGTTTTAGGTGCGGCGCAATCTTTTGCGTGATGTCCTCTAGTGCAGATATTGGCATAGAAAGCATGATGATGTCTTTTTGGACAGCTTTTTTAAGTGATGGTTCATAGCTGATGCCTGATTTTGCTGCGATTTTGCTCTTGTCGCGTGGGTTGTAAGCAGATACTTCAAAATGATTTTTAAGTACTCCTGCCATGAGTTGTCCGAATTTTCCAAAACCGATTATTGCAAGCGTTTTCATTTGTTTCACATTTTTTATTTCTTTCATCCTGAAAGCCTGATGTAACATAAGTAAATTACAGGAGACCACAAAAAGAAAGACATTTTGTCAGTGATTATTGTATGGTCTCAATTAAAAATAAAAACCAAATGTCCAAAAAGTACCAAAATAGCCAAAGCTAAAAAAATCAGAGGTGTTCATGCTCTCGAAACAAGCGTTTATTGGGGTCATACATATATCAACTCAACTAACTAATCCTTTTTAATGTGGGCTAATGTTTATATAATTTGCGTTGATTATCGGTTTTGTGGATGTTGTTGTATAAGTCTCAGCCATAGAATCTGTTGATGATGTTTATTGGTATTTTATCAAGCTATCCGGGTATAGAGATTTTTTCCGTGATAGATTAATTCTAAAGAATATGCGATATTAGAAAAGAATAAGAGTGAAGTCACCCAACTATTACTCACCAAAAACAACAGGAGGGGACTTCAATGAATTTATATCAACCAACATTAAT